>NZ_JARXXY010000025.1:0-104051 GCF_029893845.1 Micromonospora sp. A200
CTCACCGGTCCAAGGGGTGGGAGTGCTCACTCGCCCGCGGCTACCGGACGTCGAGTCTGCCTCCCAGCCGACCCGACACCTCCCATTAGGGGTGGTCGGCGGTGGCGGGGAGTCGGTCCGGGTGGGTGGTGTGGCGGGCCAGCAGGTCGGCGACGGGTCGGGCGATCAGCGGCGTGCCGGCCAGCGCCACCAGGGCGCCGAGGAACAGGCCGGCGGCCACGTCGTGCGGGTAGTGCACGCCGACGAAGACGCGGGAGAGTGCGGCCAGCAGCGCCAGCGGCACGGCGACCAGCCCCAGCCGGCGGGAGAGCAGCAGGGTGGTCGCGGCGAGTGCCCCGGCGATGGTGGCGTGGTTGCTCGGGAAGGACCAGTCGCCGACCGGCGGGCAGTGCCCGGCCACCACGGTCGCGGCTCCCCGGCAGGGCCGTGCCTCGTCGAAGACCGTCTTCAGAGCCTCGCTGCACGCGTACGCGAGGACCACGGTGACCGGCGCGACCAGCGCGACCGCCCGGTCCCACGGCTTACCGCGCAGCAGCCGGGGCGCGGCGGCCAGCAGGAACAGCGCGCCGAGCAGCAGGATCGCCGCCTCGGTGAAGTGCACCGCGAACCACTGCACCGGCGTCGGGGTGGCGTGAGCCACCTCGGTGATCTCCCGGTACCACTCCAGGCTGATGTCGGGAACATCCGTCGTGCCGGCCTGCATCATGCCTCACCTCACCAAATGTTCATACCCCGTTTACCTTGGGCAGACGGTACGAATCACGGAGGCGGCCGGCATCGTGCGATGGTGAGGGTTTGGCCCTGACCTTCGTCTCAGCGACTTCACAGCCCCGGTCGGATTGGGCGGCCGCCGACCACGGGTAACGGGAGTTCCGTGCGTAGTGACGAGAACTGGCTGGTGCGGCGTACCGCGGCCGACAGCGACCGGCTCGGCGAGACCGAGTCGGTCTTCGCGCTCAGCAACGGCTGGGTGGGCTGGCGCGGCACGCTGGACGAGGGCGAGCCGTACGGGATGCCCGGCAGCTACCTCAACGGCTTCCACGAGCAGCGCGAACTCAGCTACCCGGAGGACGGGTACGCCTTCCCGCAGCGCAGCGACACCGTGGTCAGCGCGCCCAATGCCGCCCTGATCCGGCTCTGGGTGGGCGGTGACGCGCTGGACCTGCGTACCGGGACGCTGCGCGCCCACGAGCGGGTGCTCGACCTGCGCGCCGGCGTGGTGCGCCGGGACACCGAGTGGATCTCGCCGGGCGGGCACGGGGTCCGTGTCCGCAGCACCCGGCTGGTGTCGCTGCCCCGGCACCCGATCGCCGCCGTCCGCTACGAGGTCGAGCCGCTGGGCGACGCGCCGGTCGAACTCCGGCTCTGCTCGGACGTGCAGGCCAACGAGCGGGTGCCGGAGCGCCCCGACGACCCCCGGGCCGCCTCGGTGATCCGCGACCCGCTGAACGCCGAGGCCCACCGCTGCGACGGCGGCTCCGGCGTGCTGGTGCACCGCACCGACCGCAGCGCCCAGCGGGTCGCGGTCGCGGTCACCCACGAGTCCGAGATACCGGAGGGCTTCGCGACCTCCGACGACTGCACCGCCGACCGCCTCCGGAGGTGCGTCGAGGGCCGGCTGCGCCCCGGCCAGCGGTTGCGGATCACCAAGTACGCCGCGCACGAGTGCACCCCCGTCGCCGGCATGGCGGCGAACGAGCTGGCCGACCTGGTCGTCGCCGAGGCCGACGCCGCCCGGGAGTACGGCTTCGACGCCCTCCTCGCCGACCAGCGGGCCGCCCTCGACGGGCACTGGCAGACCGCCGACGTGGAACTCGACGGCGACCCCGAGCTCCAGCAGGCCATCCGGTTCGCCGTCTTCCACCTGCTGCAGGCCGGCCGGGCCGAGGGTGACCGGACCATTCCGGCGAAGGGACTCACCGGCAACGGCTACGACGGGCACGTCCTCTGGGACACCGAGGGCTACGTGCTGCCGGTGCTGACGTACCTGGCGCCGGAGGTGACCCGGTCGGCGCTGCGCTGGCGGCACGCCCACCTGCCCGAGGCCCGGGAGCGCGCCGTCGAGCTGCGGCTGCCCGGCGCGACCTTCCCGTGGCGGACCATCAGCGGCCGGGAGTGCTCCGGCTACTGGCCCGCCGGCACCGCCGCCCTGCACGTCAACGCCGACATCGCCGACGCGGTGCTGCGCTACGTCGCGGCCACCGGGGACGACGACCTGCTCGCCGGGGTCGGGTTGGAGCTGCTGGTCGCCACGGCCCGGCTCTGGCACGGCTTCGGGCACTGGTCGGACGAGGGCGCCTTCCACATCACCGGCGTCACCGGCCCGGACGAGTACGCCGCCCTGGTCGACGACAACCTCTTCACCAACGTGATGGCCCGGCGCAACCTGCTCGGCGCCGCCGACGCCGCCGAACGGCACCCCGGGCGCGCCGAGGAGCTGGGCGTCAGCCCGGCCGAGGTCGCCGGCTGGCGGGCCGCCGCCGACGCGGTCCACCTCCCGTACGACCGCAAGCGGGGCGTGCACCAGCAGGCGGCCGGTTTCACGGAGCAGCCCGAGTGGGACTTCGCCGCGCTGACCGAGGACGACTACCCGCTGCTGCTGCACTTCCCCTACCTGGAGCTCTACCGCAAGCAGGTGGTCAAGCAGGCCGACCTGGTGCTGGCCATGCAGCGTTGTCCCGGCGAGTTCACCGCCGAGGAGAAGCGGCGGAATTTCGCCTACTACCAGGCCCGGACCGTCCGCGACTCGTCGCTCTCCGCCGCCTCGCAGGCGGTGCTCGCCGCCGAGATCGGGCACCTGGACCTGGCGTACGACCTGTTCGCCGAGGCGGCGCTGCACGACCTGGCGGACCTGGGGGACAAGACCAGCGACGGGTTGCACCTGGCCGCGCTGGCCGGCGCCTGGACGGCGGTGGTGGAGGGCTTCGGCGGGCTGCGCGACCAGCGGGGCGAGCTGTCCTTCGACCCCCGGCTGCCGGCCCGGCTCGACCGGCTGTCCTTCGGCCTGCGCTGGCGCGGGCAGCGGCTGCGGGTCACCCTCACCCGGGACGAGGCCCGCTACGAGCTGCCCGACGCCGCCCTGGAGGTCGAGGTCACGCTCCGGCACGCCGGGGAGCCGGTGACCGTCACCGGTCGGACGGCGGTGACCCGGCCCATGCCGCCGGTGCCGGACCCGGGCCCCGAGCCGCCCTCCCCGGCCGGCCGGCGTCCCGCCCGCCGCTCGGCCGGCTAGGGTGGCGCGGGTGCCCGCACTCCAGCGCCTGACGCCCGACCACGCTCCCGCGCTGCTGAAGTTCGAGCGGGAGAACCGGGCGTACTTCGCCCGCAGCGTGCCGGACCGGGGCGACGACTACTTCGCCGGGTTCGACGCCCGGCACGCGGCGCTCCTCGCCGAGCAGGAGACCGGCCGCTGCCACTTCCACCTCCTGGTCGACGACGACGGTGAGGTGCTGGGCCGGTTCAACCTGGTCGACGTCGCCGACGGCGCGGCCGACCTGGGCTACCGGGTCGCCGAACGGGCCGCCGGGCGCGGCCTGGCCACCGCCGGCGTACGGCAGGTCTGCGACCTGGCCCGGGACGCGTACGGGCTGGTCCGGCTGACCGCCTCGGCGACGCTGGACAACGCCGGCTCGCTGACGGTGCTGCGCCGGGCCGGTTTCACGCCGGTCGGTGAGGTGCTGCTCGACGGCCAGCCCGGGTTGCGCCACGTCAGGGAACTGGCCGGCTGACCCCGTTCGCCATCCGCTCCCGCACCGCCTCCAGCGCCTCGAAGGCGTACGCCCAGTTGTGGCACTTGAAGCTGCGCAGCCCCTCGATCGGGGTGTGGCAGTCGACGCAGTGCACCCCGGCGATCCCGTCCGGCACCTCGGTGTTGACGTACTTGCGGTCGCCGAGGATGACGGTGGCGATCATCGCCTTGTCGTGCACGCCCTTGAGCGCCGAGGAGATGATGTCCAACCAGGTCTGCCGGCGGCCGCACTTCGGACAGTCCGGCTCGTCGCCGCTGACCCAGAGCGGCGCCCCGATGCTCGCCGGCGGCATCCCGAGCAGCTTCTCGATGCGGCGCACGTCGTGTTCCGGAGTGACCCACCGGTGCCGTCCGGGCAGCGCGGCGGGCGAGTCGTACACGGCTCGGAACAGGATCGGATCGACCTCGGCGGTCTCCCGCTGACGGGTCATCGCGTGCCTCCTCGGCGACGGTCGTGCCCCCGTCGTACGGCAGCCGCCGGCGCACCGCAGCCGGATCACCGACACGACCGGTCAGCGTAGCGCTCCCGGGCGGAAACCCTCCCCGTTCGGACACCTGTCGGCGGGCCGCCCGGCCTGGTGTGATTCCTGGTGGGCGCTGTCGGCCACGTCCTCCGGCCCGGCGCCCGGCGCACCGGGGGAGGCGTGCGCCGGCGACCTCGGCGGACCCTTCGCGGGGCCCGACACGCCTGGAGGAAACAGGGGGGTGTGCCCTCCGGGCCGCGTGGGACGTGGTCCGGAGGGCACGCGTACGTCAGCCGGGCAGCCCCGCCGCCCCCCGGCGCACCGCCTCGCCGGCCAGCCGGGACCGGCGCCGCTCGTCGTTGGTGACCAGCCCGAACTTGTCGTACAGGTTGGTCAGGTGCTTCTTCACGGCGCTCTCGCTGACGCCGAGCGCGGTGGCCAGCGCCCGCACGGTGGGCGGCTCGGGGAAGGCGCTGCCGCCCTCGACGTACGGGCGGCAGAGCACCTCGACCAGTTCCTGCTCCCGCCGGGTCAGCGCCGGGGGCGCCGGCGGCGGCTCGACGCCCACCGTCCGGGTGCCGGTGAGTTCCGCCGGCGCGCGGAACAGCAGCCGGGCCGGGCCGATCTCCACCCGGTCGCCGTCGCGCAGCAGCCGAGCCTCCCGCACCGTGGTGCCGTTGACCGTGGTGCCGTTGGTGCTGCCCAGGTCGCGGATCGTCCAGCCGGACGGGAACCGTTCCACCAGGGCGTGCAGCCGGGAGACCAGTTTGCTGTCGATGGGCAGCTCGTTGCCGGGCGCCCGGCCGATGGTCAACGCGTCGGTGGTCAGCGGCACCAGCCGGACCGCGCCCACCCCGTGGACCTCGAGGTATCCGGCGGTCACCGGTCGCACCAGGGCTCGGTGGTCGCGGTGGTGGCCACCTTCGACCGGTCGGCGGTGACCGTCGCCGTCGCCGTGGTGCACCGCCCCGCCGACGGGTACGGCTCGGTCCACAGCTCGTACGGCTGCCCGACCGCGCGCTGCCGTGCGGTCGTCGGCCGGTCGGCGCGTACCCCCAGGTCGACGGTCCAGGTGCCGCCGCTGGTGGCCGCGTTGTCCCGGTACTGCTTCCACACCCAGACGTACGCCATCGTGGCCCGGCAGCTCGGCGACCAGTACTGCTTGACGGAGATCGCCCGCAGCCCGCCCGCGTGCCCGTACGCGGACGCGCCGACCTGGTAGGCGTCGGCGTAGCAGGGGCCGGGCGGCGCGTCGTCACGGCTGGCGGACCGGGGTCGGCCGGTGCCGACGACCGGGGTGGCGAGCCGCCGGCCGTCCACGGTCAGCTCGAGCGACGCCCGGATCGGCCCGGCGGCGCGCGGGACGGCGACCAGCCGCACCGCGCACCGGTCGCCCGGCGTGAGCGGTCGGGTGGTGCACCCGTCCGCGACGATCCGCAGCTCGCTCCGGGACGGCCCGGTCAGCGTCAACCCGGTCAACCGCACCGGCCGGTCCGCGCGGTTGCCGACGGCCACCACCTGCTCGGGCGACTCGGCGTTGAGTTCCAGCTCGCCGAAGGGCACCTGGGCCGGCAGCTCGACCGGGGTGGGCGTGGGCAGCGCCCGCGAACCGCCGGCGGCCAGCACCGCCGCCAGGGCGACGAGCAGCCCGAGCGAGCGGGTCAGCGCGTGCCGGCGTACCCGTGACGGCCGGCGCGTGACGGTGGCCGACAGCGCCACGGCGGCTCGGCGGCGGTCGGACAGCGACAGGGGCGTGGCCTCGCCGCCGGGATGCGGCGGCCACGGCCCGGCGGGGTCACCACCCGTGCCGAGGACGAACGGGCTCACCGGCAGGCCCGCCGCCACCTGCGCCGCCCGCAGCTCCTCGGCGAACGCGGCGGCCGTGGCGGGCCGCCGCGCCGGATCCTTGGCCAGCGCGCGCTCCACCGCCGCACACACCCCGTCGGGTACGCCGAGCGGGCGCAGGTCCGGCACCGGATCGACGGCGATCCGGCACAGCAGCGAGTCCACCGACTCCCCGTCGGCGGGCGCGAAGGGCGGGGCGCCGCGGATCCAGTGCAGCACGGTCGAGGCGAGCGCGTAGACGTCGGCGGCCACCGACGGGGGCTCGCCGCGCAGCACCTCCGGCGCGGCGTGCAGCACGCTCGCGGTCACCCTCCGGTCCGCGCCGGTCGGGCGGGCCGAGCGGGGCCGGGCCTGCCCGAAGTCGGCCAGCTTCGGCTCGCCGTACCCGGAGATCAGGATGTTCTCGGGTTTGACGTCGCGGTGCAGCACGCCCGCGCGGTGCGCGGTCTCCAGCGCGCCGGCCACCGCGATGCCGCCGGCGATCGCCTCGCGCCAGTCGCCGGCCGCGCCGTCGCGCAGCCGGTCACCCAGCGAGCCGCCCTCCTCGTACGCCATCAGCAGGTACGGGTTGCCGGCGGCGGTGCGGCCGGCCTGGTGCAGCGTGACGATGTGCGGGTGGTCGGAGAGCCGGCCCAGCATCCGCAGCTCCCGCTCGAAGCGGGCGCGGGACGGGCCGTGCCAGTCGGCGGCGAGCACCTTGACCGCCACCCAGCGGGCGAAGTCGGGCTGCCAGGCCCGGTAGACGACGCCGAAGCCGCCCCGCCCCACCTCGACGGCGTCGGTGCAGCCGTCGACCCCGAGGGCGGTGCCCGGGCCGTGCGTCACCGACTGCTCGCTGTGGACCATCGCCGCTGAATGCTACCGATGGGTCGCCAACGCGGTGTCGGCCGTTCGCACTGCAGGACATCTCCCGTGGTGGGGCGCCCCCGCTGCGGTGCGGGACGCCCGGACGGGCCCGCCGGCTGTCTCCGGCGGGCCGCGTCGTGGGTCAGCGGTCAGCAGACGGTGCTGGTCGAACCACCCGTGCTGTTGAGGTAGCCCGTCACGTGGGTGCAGTACGACGCCGTGTTGGCGGGCGCGCCCCACAGTTCGGCCCGGGTGGTGTTGCTCAGCCGGCCCACGCCGTAGTCGGTGCCGCTGTCCGACTCGTTGATCACGTGGACGTAGAGGTCCCAGTTCGAGTGGGTGTTGCGGTACTGCTCCCAGACGTAGATGTAGGCGTAGTTGTAGCCGCAGCCGTAGTACTGCTTGACCGAGGCCGCCTGCATGCCACCGACGGTGAGCACCCGGGTGGTGCCGATCTGGCGGACGCTGGCGCAGCTCGACGGCGTGCTGGCCAGCGCCGGCGACGCGTCGACCAGCGCGACGGCGCCGGCGGCGAGGACCGCGCCCGTGACGGCGAGGGAACGGCGGAGGATCGACATGTCAGCCCTGCTCTCTCTGGTGATCTTTCGCCGTTAAGAAGACCAGGGGCCGGGCGCCGCCGACAGGTGGCGAAGCGGCGACCATTTCCTCCCCCACGGCCGGTAACGCCCGGACCGTCGACACCTGTCGCTCGAAAGCATCGGTGATCTTCGCTGCGTCCAGGGCTCCGCTCTGCTTGACACACGACCCGACACTCGGTTCCGTTCTGTGGCTCGGCTGAGCGGTGCCGTCGTCCCGGCCGCGGGACCTTCCCGACACCTCGATGTCCGGGTCTGCGACACCGGCTCTACGCACCTCTGACGGCCTCGGCGGGGACAATGGGACTCGACGAGGGGGGTCGGCGATGAGCGAGGACCGGGAAGGCGATGACCGGGCGGCGGACGAGGAGTTCAAAGCCCAGCGACACGACAGGTTCGGGAAGCTGCCGCGCCGGGTCGAGCGGGAGGAGCAGGTCGAGACGAAAGACACCGAGCCTGCGCACGAGGAGCCGGAGGAGCCTCCGGTGCGCCGGGAGTGGGGGTAGGAGTGGTAGCCGGAACCCGGCTACCCGAACTCCTGCACCGGGTTCTCGTCAGGCGGTCAGCAGCCCGACGCCGAGGCTGATCACACCCGCGGTCAGGGAGAGCGCGCCGATCCACAGCACCCAGACGAGCCTGTTGGGTCCGGTGGCGTTCCTGCCGGCGGAAGAGGCGAAGAACCCGGCGGGCATCAGGATCGCGGCGACGGGCAATCCCAACCGGGCGATCCACAGCAAGGCGCCGGTGAGGCCCGTGGCGTCCGCATAGAGCAGGCCGACCAGGCTCAGGATCACCAGTACGCCGGCATGGCCGTGCCCGGCGCGCGCGAAGGACCGCTGGAAGTCGGTCATCGGCACGGCGCCCCGGGCGATTCGGGTCATGAACCAGCCGCCGACCTGGATGGTGACGATGGTGAGGAGAACCACCCCGGCGATCATGCGGGACTCGGTACTGAGAGCCATGGTCTGCACGGCGAACTCCTTTCCGATCAGATTGACGAGGGGTTATCGGGCAACGGTCGCTGATCTTGCGACGCCCGAGCGCGGCAGGCGCAGGACGCGTCGGGCCACGGTGCTGTCGGCCGATCGGGTCACCCAGACAGCGATGGCGATGTAGAGGACCTGCTGGGGGATTCGCAGCCACAGCGGAGTCGGCTCATCCCCGTTGAACGGCACATCGTTGACGGCGGCGTAGACGTTCGCCGGAAGCAGGAGCACGTAGAGCGCGGCAAGGCTGATCCCGGCCGCCCAGCGGGTTGCGGTCAACACCAGGCCCGCGGCGCCCAGCAGCTCCAGCACGCCGGTCAGGTAGGCCATCGCATCGGCGAACGGCACGACCGGCGGCACCATCCGGACCAGGTCGGCGTGGGTCGGCATCACGGTGACGCTCGGCGGAACGAAGTGCGCGGACGCGGTGACGACGAGCACGACCGCCATCGCGTGTGCCGCGCTGGCCGCCCAGGTGGCGAACCGACGCACACCGAGTGCACCCAGTAGGCGGAAGCCCAGCAGGGCCGTCACCAGAATCACTTCGAGCATGATCTTCTCTCTCAATGGATAGCGCAGCTATCTGCTTATGGATAGTGCTACTCTCCATCAGAAAAGAGGGGAAGTCAAGGGATGCGCATCGCGGAGCTGAGTCGGCGGTCAGGGGTTGCGGTACCGACGATCAAGTACTACCTGCGGGAGGGCCTGTTGCCGCCCGGCGAGCTGACCAGCCCCAACCAGGCCAGCTACGACGAGCATCACCTGAATCGACTTCGCCTGATCCGAGCCATGATCGACCTGGCCCAGGTTCCCGTAGCCCGAGTCAGAGCCGTGCTGGAAGCGCTCGACTCCGACACCCTGTCCCTGCACCAACGAATCGGGGTGGTGCACCGGGCCATCACCCCGAGTCGGCAACTGACCACAGGCGACAGCGCACGCACGGCCGCCGCTGCGCAGGTGCAGGAACTCATCCAACGGCGAGGCTGGGCCGTCGAGCCGGACTCACCTGCGATCGCCACCCTGGTCGAAACCATCAGCGTCCTGCGATCGCTCGGCCAGGATCACCTGGTCGACCTCCTGGACCCCTACGCGGAGGCGGTTGAGCGGTTCACCGACCTGGAGGTCGCCGCGGTCGCCTCGCGGACCGATCCCGACCAGGTCGCCGAGAGCGTGGTGATCGGAACCATCCTCGGCGAGAACCTCGTCGCGTCGCTGCGACTGTTGGCTCAGGAGAACATCTCGTCCCGGCGCCTGAAGTAGGCGGCTGGTCGGACCACGACACGAGGATGAGGGCTGACAGGCGCAGCGAGGCGGCGACCCGGGCGAGTTACGGACGCGTCGCGCGTACGAGACTCAGTGCTGGCGAAAACGCCTTGCCGGCCGGACTGCCGGCTGCAACGCTCCGAGCGTGATCGACAAGCCTGGCGT
Organism: Micromonospora sp. A200; assembly: GCF_029893845.1. Taxonomy (NCBI): domain Bacteria; kingdom Bacillati; phylum Actinomycetota; class Actinomycetes; order Micromonosporales; family Micromonosporaceae; genus Micromonospora; species Micromonospora sp. A200. The sequence goes on from NZ_JARXXY010000025.1 coordinate 9,914, forward strand.
CGACGAACGGTTGCTGGCGGCTGAGGTGGCCGCCGCCTGGGCCGTGGACATCGCCAGTCTCGTGTTCATGCCGGTCGGGCTGGACGGGCAGGCATGGGCGTACCGGGTCGACACGTCCGACGGGGAGCGCTACTTCCTGAAGATGCGCCGCGGCGAGTTCACCCGCGCAGCCGTCCTGCTGCCCGGCTTTCTGCGAGCGGGCCTGGTGGTTGCACGCCGACGGGGCGCATTTTGGCCTTCAGGCCGACGGCGGTTGGCTTATCCCGCCAGGCTTCGTGCCTTACTCGATCGCTGAAGCGTTGAAGAGTCGCCGCTTGTGGATGGACGTCGCTCGGGAGGTCGCACCGCTCGACCAGTGGGACGACTTTGTGAGCTTCGATAATTCGTTGCTCGCTTGTTGGAGGCGGCCGTCCGGCACGCACTCGGCGCGGCGGGTGCGGGTCCGGCCCGTAGCAGCGGGTGAAGGGGATAAATGGCTTGCACAGGCGCAGGGCTGAGAGTTTGACTGCTCGCCATGCCTTTCCCCTCACCGATCTTCGTTGCGGGTACGGGTCGTTCGGGAACGTCACGGATTGCCGACATCATCGGCGAACATCCGCTGATCCATCGGATTCCCATGGAGACCCGGTTCCTCATCGACCCGGGTGGCCTGCGGGACCTGGCCGACGCGCTCACCGATCGATACGACCCCACCGTCGGTGAGGACGCCCTGCACCGGCTGAGCGACTTCCTCACCGTACGAGTGCCCGGCCGGCGCGACGATCGCGGCAAAACCGTTCCCGAGCTGGTCGGCGAGCGGCGCTACCGGGACGCGGTGCAACAGCTCTGGCCGCAGTTGATCGCGTACACATACGACGAACCTGCGCCCGCGGAAGGCTTCGGGAACGCCGACCGGCCTGCCGGGCCGTTCGAGCCGCTGAGCCGCCGGCGGGTACTTCCCAGGTATTTCAGCGACCGGGGCGAACTGCTCGGAATCTTGCGGGGCCTGATCGACACCATGTTCGGCGGAGCAGCCGCCGACGCGGGCAAGCCGACCTGGTGCGAGAAGACACCGTTCAACCTGCTGTGCATGGAGTTCCTCTGGGAACTGGTCCCCGAAGCGACCATCGTGCACATCAAGCGTCACCCGGTCTCAGTGCTCGCATCCCACCTGGCCCAGCCATGGGCACCGCCCACCGTCGACGGCGCGCTCGCCTACCTCAAGCCGGTCTACCACCGATGGCTCACCTGGAAGAACACGGTCGACCTGACGGGCAGGCGATACATCGAGGTGAAAGCAGAAGATCTCGCAGCCGACTGGCCCGGGCAGCGCCGCGCCCTGTTCGAACGGCTCGACGTCGACGACTTCGCCACCCCTTCAACGTTTCAGTCGCACAAGCTGACGAACCGCAACGACCAATTCGACGACGAAACCCGCGAGTTCATCGAAGAAGCACTCGGCAAGGTCATCCCGGCCATGGGATATGAGTGACGGCTCTGGCTCTCCACCTTGACGACGCCGCGTCGCGCCCCCCGAACGCCCGGTAAACGCTGCGTACGTCCTGGTCCTGGTGCTCGGTCTGCGCAAGGGCGAGATGTTGGGACTCACCTGGGCTGACCTCGACCTCGACGCGGGGGAGCTGACCATCGACCGGCAGCTCCAGCGGGTCGGTGCCGAACTGCTGCATCGAGAGACGAAGACGGCGCCTCGGACGCCACCCTGCCGCTGCCGGCCATCTGCACCGTGGCCCTTGGCCGCCGCCGCGCAGCCCAGACCGCCGCCCGGGACGCCGCCGGCTCGGCCTGGCAGCCGTCGGACCTCGTCCTCACCACCCGCTACGGCAGGCCGGTCGAGCCAAGGAACTTCAACCGCTTCTGGGACCGGCGCTGCGACGCGGCCGGGGTCCGGCGCATCACCGTCCGGGACGCCCGGCGGACCTGCGCCTCACTCCTTGCCGACCTGGACGTCCACCCCCGGGTGGCGATGCAGATCCTTCGGCACGCGCAGTTCGCCATCACCATGGAGATCTACACGGTGGTCTCGTCGGCGGCCACCCGCGTCGCCCTCAAGCGGCTCGGCCAAGCGATGGCGAGGTGAAGCGGCTACTGCTGTACTTTGCTGCTGTACCGGCCCGGATCACGGCAACAGCGGCCCCACAGAGAGCCGCTGACCTGCGGAAGAGTGGGCCGCCAGGGACTCGAACCCTGAACCTATGGATTAAAAGTCCACAGCTCTGCCATTGAGCTAGCGGCCCCGAGCCCTCAGGCTACCGGACCTTGGCCGGCGAGGCCTTCCGGCTTCCGGCCGCCCGTCGATACCCCGCGCACCCAGACGCTCACGCATGCCCCCGAGCCGCTCGACCATGGTCAACAGGGGGCGTGCCGGGCGAGGCTGACAGGCATGAGAACTATCGCCCTCGCCGCCGCCACCGGAGTCACCGGACTCATGGCGGGGCTCTTCTTCGCGTACTCGTGTTCGGTCATGCCGGGCCTGGCCGCGGTCGACGACCGGACCTTCGTCGGGACCATGCAGTCGATCAACCGGCGCGTCCTCAACGGGTGGTTCCTGGCGGCCTTCCTCGGCGCGGTGCTGCTGATCGCCCTAACGGTGGCGCTGCACCTCACCGCCGGCGGCCCGGTGCTGGCCTGGACGGTCGCCGCGCTGGTGCTCTACGGCGCGACGCTGTTGATCACCATGCGGTTCAACGTTCCGCTCAACGACCGGCTGGACGCCGCCGGGCCGGTGGACCAGGTCGCCGACCTGGCGGCCGTGCGGGAGAGCTTCGAGGCGACCTGGGTGCGGTGGAACCTGGCCCGCACGGTCACCAACGTCGCCGCCTTCGCCTGCCTGGTGGCCGCGCTGGTGTCCCGGCGGGTCTGAAACGGCGGGAGGGGGGAATCGGGACGGGATGAGGATGAGCAGCACCCCGGCCGTGGTGGCGTCGAGCGAGGAGACCGGGCCGGACGGGGCGCGGGTGCCGGGCGGTGAGGTGCACGCGTGGCAGCCTGGCCAGAACTCCACCGTCTGCGGGCTCCAGCTCAGCCGCACCCGGCTGCGCCGCTTCCCGCACGTGCCGTTCGACTACACCTCGACCGACGTGCTCACCGACGCCGACCCGGTCGGCTTCGTCTGCCCGCGCTGCCTGGCCGCCACCCCGGGCCGCCGCAAGCAGGAGAAGAGCTGGGTACGCCAGTCGCCCCGCCCCTGACCGGTGCGGGGGTTGGAGTCCGGTTCAACGGGTACGGCAGCCCGCATGCGGATTGTGATCGTGGGTGCCAGCGGCAACGTGGGGACCGCGCTGCTGCGCCGGCTGCGCCCGGAGTCGGGGCTGGAACTGGTCGGCGTGGCCCGGCGGCTGCCCGGTCCGGACGCCGGTGAGCCGTACGACCGGGTGGAGTGGCACTCCTGCGACATCGGGGCGCCGGGCGCGGACGGGAAGCTCGCCGCGCTCTTCGCCGGGGCCGACGCCGTCGTGCACCTGGCCTGGCAGATCCAGCCCAGCCACGACCAGCGCACGCTCTACCGGACCAACGTCGGCGGCAGCCGCGCGGTGATCGACGGCATCGTCCGGGCCGGCGTTCCCAGCCTGGTGTACGCCTCGTCGGTCGGCACGTACGCGCCCGGCCCGAAGGACCACCCGATCAGCGAGCGCTGGCCGGCGACCGGGGTGCCCGGATCGTCGTACAGCCGGGACAAGGCCGAGGTGGAGGCGATGCTCGACCGCCTCGAGTCCGAGTATCCGACGCTGCGGGTGGTGCGGCTGCGGCCCGGGCTGACCTTCCAGCGCGACGCGGGCACCGAGATCAGCCGGTACTTCCTCGGGCCGCTCGCCCCGGTCCGGCTGTTGCGCTTCGGGCGCATCCCGGTCGTACCCGCGAACCGCCGGCTGCGGATGCAGGCGGTGCACGCGGACGACGTCGCCGACGCGTACGCCAGGGCGGTTCTGGGTGAGGCGCGCGGCGCCTTCAACGTCGCTGCGGACCCGGTGCTGACTCCGGAGCTGGTGGCCCGGCACTTCAAGGGCTGGACGATCCCGGTGGCCGCCCCGGTGCTGCGCGCCGCCGCCGCGCTGAGCTGGCGGTTCCGGCTGCAACCGATCGACGTCGGCTGGGTGGAGCTGGGCCTGAACGCGCCGCTGATGTCCAGCGAGCGCGCCGAGACCGAACTCGGCTGGCACCCGAGGGTGGACGCCCTCACCGCCCTGAAGGACCTCTTCGCCGGCATGGCCGCCCGCGCCGGCACCACCGCCCCGCCCATGTCCGCCGCCCCCGACCTGCCCGGCCGCCCCGGCGGCCTCCTCAAGGCCCGCACCCCCGGCCACGGCAACCCCTACTGATTCCCGCCCCGCCTCCGACCGGCCCGCCTCCGGGGGCTCGGCACCCCGCGATCCGTGCCCGGCCCCGGTGATCAAGAAGTTTTGGTCAGGATCGGCCGTTCTGGCGACGCAAACTTCTTGATCAACAGGGTGTGGCGGGGTTGGGCGGGCGGGTCAGCTCAGGCGGGAGGAGGTGATGGTGGGTGGGCGGGCGCCGAGGAAGAAGATGCCGGGGAGGCCCTGGGTCTCGAAGCCTTCGCTGGGGTTGCGGCGCAGGGTCGAGCGCTCGATCTTCATGGTGCCGGTGCGGTTGTTGCTGACGAAGAAGATCGCGCCGCCGCCCTCGTTGGCGTGGTTGTTCTCGATGAGGGTGCCGGCGATCCGCACGGTGAACTCGTTGCCGTCGCAGTAGATCGCGCCGCCGCTGCCGCCGCCGGGGGTGCCCGACCGGGCCGGGTTGGCGCCGCTGCCGATCGCCTTGTTGCCGGTGAAGACGCTGTTCAGCACCGTCCAGGAGACGCCGATGCTGCTCAGTGCCGCCCCGTTGGCGCAGACCCCGCCGGTGAAGGTGCTGTTCACCACGTACACCGGCTTGTTGTCGTACTGGCTGAGCACCCGCAGCGCCGCGCCGCCCAGGTCCGGACCGGTCCGGTTGCAACGGTTGCCGGTGAAGCGGGAGTTGACCACCTTGACCCGGCCGCCGCGTACGAAGATCGCACCGCCCCCGCCGCCCTCGGTCCGCTCGCCGGTGGAGTTGCCGTCGGCGAAGGTCAGGGTGTGCACGGTGAGCTGCGGGTGGTCCTGGTTCTGGCAGTGCGAGGTGGTGAAGCCCTGCGCAGGGTCGCACGTGTTCAGGTAGAGGATGCGCCGCTGGCCCCCGCCGGAGAGGGTGACCTTGCCGCCGCCGTCGAGCACGATCCGTGCGCCGGCCTTGTTACGAACCTTCGCGGTGGCCTTCATCCGGATCGTCACCGGCTCGGGGCCGCAGTCGAAGGTGATGATCCCGCCCGCCGCGACCGCCCGCACCACCGCGTCCGAGGTGCAGCTCGCCGGGGTACCCGTGCCCACCGTCCTGGTCGGACGGGAGGTGTCCACCGCCCGCGCCTCGGCCGGGACCGTGGCGCCGCCGTTCGGGTTCCCCGCCTTGAGCACCGCGCCGGTCGACGGGGACGGCTTCGGCGACGGGCTCTTCCCCGGACCGCCGAGCCCGGACCGCCCGCCCGGGGTGCCGGTCGCTGGGGCGGGAGCGGTCGCGGTGCCGGTGGCGGCGGCCGTCACGGGCTGGCGGTCGTCGGTCGCACCGCCGCACCCGGGCAGCGTGGCCGTGGCGACACCGAGGAGGAGCAGAACGGCAACGAGCTTCAAGCGCACCGCCCGATGCTAGGAGTCGTCCACCCCCGACACCCAATCCGCGCGCCGGTCTTAACCCACCCCTAACCCAGATCCCCGCCTCCCACCATCCGTGGCATCAGAAGTCCGCGAAAAGGTAGGGAAGGGCGCGGGGGAAGAGGCGGCGGAGTTCGGCTGCGGCGTCCGGAGCGATCGAGCCCAGCCCGCGGACGGCCACCTCGGCCGGGTCCAGGACCCCGTAAGCAAGGGCGGAGAGCCCGGCGGCGGTGAGGGCCGCCGACGGCGCCGGGCCGCCGGTGGTCAGCTCCAGGTGGCCGGTGGTGCCGTCGAGCAGGTGGGTGCCAGCCAGCCAGCGGTCGCCGGCCAGCTCGACCCGGACCCGGCCCGGGCCGGCGGGGAGACCGGCGAGCGCGTCCAGCGACAGCAGGCGGGCCATCGGGGCGGGTGACCCCGGGCGGGAGACCCGCGCCTCGACGTGTACGGCCAGGTCGGTCAGCCAGAGTTCGGGCAGCTCGTCGGCGGGCACCTGGAGGGTGATCCGGTCGACCTGGTCGACGTGCCGGGCGAGGAACTGCAGCAGCAGCGCCCGGGCGTACGGGTCGGTGACGAGCAGGTCGTCGCCGTGCAGCTCGCCGCCGTGGTCGTCGATGCGGTAGGTGAGCGCGCCCATCGTCGTACCGTCGATCCGGGCGGTGACCAGCCAGCGGTCGTCGCGGTCGCGCAGCCCGACGGCCCGGAACTCCGGGAAGATCGCGAAGCCGTGCCGCTCCCGTACGCAGCGTTCGGTGAACGCCCGGTAGCCGGGGTAGCCGGCGCCGATCCGTTCCCAGGTCACCTCGCCGGGCAGCTCGGCCCGGAGCAGCGGGTCCAGGTCGGCGGGGGAGAACCGGGCGGTCCGCGCCCGGGGCAGCCCGACGTAGCCGAAGCGCTCGTAGAAGCCGGCCCGGAACGGGTACAGCGCGGTCAGCGGGTGCCCCTCGTCGCGCATCTCGTCGAGGAGTTGGTGCAGCAGCGCCCGGACGTGACCCCGCCGGCGGGCCAGCGGGTGGGTGGCCACGCCGGCCACGCCGGCCATCGGCAGCACCCGCCCGCGCAGGTTCTGCCGCATCGGGATGGCGCTCGCCGCCGCCTGCGTCTCGCCGCCCTCGTCGACGACGAGCGTCCGGTTGCCCTTGTTGTACGGCAGGTACCGGTGGAACGCCTCCACCCGTTCGCTGCTCAGCGGGGATGCCTCGAAGGCGTACGCCTGGAGCGGGAAGCTGGTGGTCAGGCGTTCCTCGGCGGCCAGGCGACGGATGAGCATCCGTCCATCCCAACCCGGCCGGCGGTCCGCCGCAACCCGATTGGTCCGGTTCAGCCCTCCGTCAGGTCGGAGACGACCACGGTGACGTTGTCCGGCGCGCCGGCCTGGTGGGCGAGCTTGACCAGCTGTTCGCCGCAGAGCTGGCGGTCGCCGTACGTGGTCAGCGCGGCGTGGATCGCGGCGTCCTCCACGTAGTCGGAGAGGCCGTCGCTGCACAGCAGCAACCGGTCGCCGACGAACATGGTCAGCACCCCGATCGCCGGTGGGGCGTCCGCGCCCTGCACGGCGCGGGTCACCAGGGACCGCTGCGGGTGGTGCCGGGCCTGGTCGGGGGAGAGCGCGCCCTGGTCGACCAGCGCCTGCACGAAGGTGTCGTCCCGGGTGAGCTGGGTCAGTTCGCCGTCGCGCAGCAGGTAGCAGCGGGAGTCGCCGACCTGGGCGAGGACCAGCGTGTCCCCGGCGAGCAGGCCGGCGGTCAGCGTCGTACCCATGCCGTCGCGCGTCGGATCGGCGGAGATGGCGGCGCGGATGCGTTGGTTGGCGGTGGCGACCACGGCGCGCAGCGCCTCGGCGGCCTCGTCGGCGACGGTCGGCGGGACCAGCTCGTCCAGGATGCGGATGACGATCTCGCTCGCCACCTCACCGGCGGGGAGCCCACCCATGCCGTCCGCGACCGCCAGCAGGCGGTCACCGGCGAGGGCGGAGTCCTCGTTGTTGGTGCGGACCAGGCCGACGTCGTTGAGGATGGCCGAGCGGAGGATCAGCGTCATGCCACCAGCTTGCCAAGAACACCCTTGATCCGTCTCTACGCACTAGTGCGTAGGGTGGCAGAAATGATGCCGGTGTCCATGGTCGGACGCGCCGGCGAGCGTGCCGAGCTCGACCGGGCGTGGTCCACCGTGGTCGGCGCGGGCCGTCCCTCGCCCGCCGTCACGGTGATCACCGGGGCGGCCGGGGTCGGCAAGAGTCTGCTGGTCGCGGCGGCCGTGGAGGGCTTCTCGCCCCGCCCGGCGGTGGTCCTGTCCGGCGCTGCCCGGCTGCACGACCCGGCCCCGTACGACTGGCTGGCGGCGGTGCTCAGCGGCCGCGACACCAGCGGGCTCGATCTGCCGCCGGACGCGCTGGCCTGGCTCGCCCAGCAGCCCACCGCGCCGCGCGAGCGCTACGCCCCCGGCACCCTGCTGCGGCTGGCCGTGCGGACCGTCCGGCGGCTGGTCGGCGCCGGCCCGGCGGTGCTGGTGGTGGAGGACCTGCACGCCCTCGACCCGGCCAGCCTCAACCTGGTCGGCGAGCTGGCCACCGCCGGTGACCTGCCGGCCCTGCTGGTGGTGGCGAGCTGGCCGCCGGCCGACGCGGTCGCGCCGGACCTCGCCGTCCGCGTCCTGTCCCGGCTCTGCGGGGTACGCGGCGCCGTGCGCCAGCACCTCGGCCCGCTCGGAGTGCCCGAGGTGGCCGAGGTGCTGACCCAGGTGTACGACGGCACCCGCCCCGCCGACCGGATCGCCACCGCCGTCTGGCGGCGCACCGGCGGCAACCCGTACGCGCTCACCGAGCTGCTCGCCGCGCACGCCGGCCGGGGCTTGGAGGCGTTGGCCGAGCGGCCGCTGCCGGAGCACCTGCGGCCGCCGGCGCCGCGCCCGGCCGCCCCGCCCGACGCCGAGCTGACCGGGCGGGAGGTGGAGGTGCTCGGCTGCCTGGTCGCCGGGATGTCCAACAAGCAGGCGGCCCGTGCGCTCGGCATCTCGGTCCGCACGGTCACCGTGCACGTGTCGAATCTGCTGCGCAAGACGGGCTCCGCGTCGCGCACGGAGGCGGCGCTGTGGGCGGTGCGGCACCGCGTCCCGTCCCGCCCGCTGGGCTGAGCGGTCCGGTCGCCTGCCTCGGTCGGCGTGCCCCGGCTCCGGTCCGCCGTGCGGCTCGCTGGTGGCCGCCCGGCTCTCGGCTGGTGGGCGGGCCGGTAGAGCCGGTGGTCGCCGCCGCTACGGTGGCCGCGGCACCGACCGGCCAGCCCGGCTCCCGGCTCCTGGGCGGGCCGGTGGACGGGCGCGGCCTGCTGGTGGGCCGCCGCTAGGGTGGCCGCGACGACGGGGGGTGCGGTGATGGCGGGACGGCTGCAACCGGTGCTGGCCGGCGTGGTGACCGCCCTGGTCGGCTTCGCCAGTTCGTTCACGGTGGTGCTGGCGGGGCTGCGGGCGGTCGGCGCCGACGAGGCCCAGGCCGCCTCCGGGCTGCTCGCGGTCAGCGTCGCGTCCGGGCTCTGCGCCCTCTGGCTGGGGCTGCGGCACCGGATGCCGATCGCGATCGCCTGGTCCACCCCGGGCGCGGCGCTGCTGGTCGCCACCGGCCCGGTCCCCGGCGGCTGGCCCGCGGCGGTCGGCGCGTTCCTGCTCTGCGGGGTGCTCATCGTCGCCGCGGGTCTCTTTCCCGTGCTGGGTCGGGCGGTCGCCGCGATCCCGGGCCCGGTGGCGGCGGCGATGCTGGCCGGGGTGCTGCTGCCGCTCTGCACCGCCCCGGTGCGGGCGCTGGTCGAGGTGCCCCGGCTGGCCGTACCGGTGATCGTCAGCTGGCTGGTGCTGCACCGGTTCGCCCGGCGCTGGGCCGTGCCGGCGGCGCTGGTGGTGGCCGCGGTGACGATCGCGCTCACCTCGCCGGCCGGGGGCGTCGGCGGGTTCCGGCCGGTGATCGAGCTGACCGCGCCGGCGTTCACCGTGCCGGCGCTGGTCGGGCTGGCGCTGCCGCTCTTCCTGGTCACCATGGCCGCCCAGAACGTCCCCGGTACGGCGGTGCTGCGCGGCTACGGCTACCAGCCCCCGCTGAACGCGGCGCTGCGGGTGACCGGGCTGGCCAGCGCGCTCGGCGCGCCCCTCGGCGGGCACGCGGTGAACCTCGCAGCGATCAGCGCCGCCCTGGCGGCCGGGCCGGACGCCCACCCGGACCCGGAGCGGCGCTGGATCGCCTCGGTCACCGCCGGCCTGGGGCTGGCGCTGCTCGGACTGGGAGCGGGGGTGGCGACCGCGCTGGTGCTGCTCTCCCCGCCGGTGCTGATCGAGGCGGTGGCCGGGCTGGCACTGCTCGGCGCGCTGGCCACGGCGGTCGCGGCGGCGGTCGCCGAGCCGGAGAGCCGGGAGGCGGCGGTGGTGACCTTCGTGGTCACCGCTTCGGGGGTGAGCCTGCTCGGGGTGGCCGGCGCGTTCTGGGGCCTGCTCGCCGGTTGGCTGATGCTGCTGCTCTTCCGCCGGCGTGCCGCGTCGCCGCCGGCCGGTCCCGCCGCCCCGGCCACGGTGCTGGCGCCCTCCCCCCGCGCGGCGGAGAACGGATCGAGCCGGCCCGGCTCGGCCGAGAGCGGCTCGGTCGGGAGCGGGTCGCATCCGGCCGCGCCGGCCGAGGCCGGCGAGGTCACGAGGCGCTGACCGTCACGTCCACCGCCATCACCCGCACCCGCACGCCGGGGACGTAGCGCTCGACGGTCGCCGCCAACTCCATCGCGTGCTCCAGGGTGTCGAACAGGACCAGCGCGTGTCCGGTCTCCGCGTCCGCCTGGTCCGGTCCCCACCAGCCGCGGACGAACCCCGGGCTCTGCCGGACCACCTCCGCCATGTGCGCGTACTGCGCCCGCCGTTCCTCCGGCCCGCCGCCGGGCATCCGCTGTTCCCCGATGACCATGTACATCGGTCCACACTAGGGCGGTGTGTCCGCGCCCGCGGGCCGCGCATGTCCGGCCGCCGGAGCGTGGCGCCCGGGTCTGTTGGCATGTCGGGGCGGGGCCGCCTCGGGCGCCGCGTGCCTACCGAACTCGCTATCGACCTGATGACGTAGGCGACTCACCGAGTGGCGGACGCCGGAAACCGCGGTCGGCTCCTCACGTCCCCGCGTCGCTGCGAGCGGGGCGGTCACTCCTCTGGGGGGAGGTCGCCGACGCCGACGCCGAGGCGTACCTGGCCGTCGGTGACGGCGGCGATCTGGTCGGCCAGCACGTAGACCGCGCCGGTGCGGGCCAGCTCGGTGGAGACCTTGAGATAGCCGGTACGCAGCAGCCGGGCGGCGAGGTCGGCGGGCACGTCCGGCTCCTCCACCGCGGCCGACTCGATCAGCTCGTCGAGGCTGCCGCCCGGGTCGGCGGTCGGCGCCTGCACGGTCACCGCGTTCGGGTCACCCCGCTGCACGAGGTCGACGGTGCCGACCTCGACGCCGGCCGTGTCGATGACCCGCATGCCGGTGGTGACCCGGGAGATGGCCGCCTGCTGCTCGGTGCCCTGCTGCTTCATTCCCGGGCGGTTCCCGGGCCGGCGCGCCGCTAAACGCCGTCGCTCGGCGGGGCCCAGGCGCTCGGCGGGCGCGGGGAGAGCTCCCGCCAGCCGTCGGTCCCCTCCAGCAGGGCCCGGACGGTCTCCTCGGCCTCCTCCGCGCTGCCGTACTCGTAGAACTGGGAGACGCCCTCCGCACCGCCGGCCCGCTGCTCGACGTGCCAGCGGTCGGCGTCCACCCGGAGGAGGACGTCCCGCCGGGCCAGCCGCCCCCATTTGCCGTTCCACCAGTGCTTGCGCTGTTCCATGGCCGGACTCTATCGAACATGTGTACGACACGGGACGGCCCCTGTGGGATTCCCACAGGGGCCGGTGTGCATGCGGCGCGTCAGCGCGGCGCGGGCGGCTCCGTACGCCGACCGAGCACGTCGTCGAGCGCGCCCCGCTGCTGCGCCGGCGTGGTGTGCCCGCCGGCGACCAGGGCGTCCCGGATCTCGGTCAGCAGCTTGACCTCCTCGCTCGGCGCCGAGGGCGGCGGCTCCTCGCCCCGCTTGCGGCGCTCCGCGAGCCGATTCATCGGGAAGACGACGAGGAAGTAGAGCGCCGCCGCGGTGAGCAGGAAGGTGATCAGCGCGTTGACGAAGGCCACCCAGTCGAACGGGATCTCCCGGAAGGTCGGGGTGGACCCGGTGAGGCCGTTCTTGCTGCCGGTGAGCAGCGCGATGAACACCCGGACCAGTGGTTCCAGGAACGACTTGGTCAGTTGCGTGACCACGCCCGTGAACGCGGCACCGATGACGACACCGACCGCGAGGTCGACGACGTTGCCGCGCATGATGAAGTCTTTGAAGCCCTTGAGCATCCGTACTCCCGTGCTGTCCGATTCTGCGTCCGGGACAACCTATGCCCCGGAGGGCGGCTCCAGAAAAGCACCGGCCTCGATCGCCGCGCGGGCCGGATCGCCGTCCCGGATCGCGGCGACGAGTCGACCGTGGTCGACGTACCGCTCGGGCTCCAGGGCGTCCCCCATGGCGTGCGCGACCGTGCTGCGCAGCGCCGTGCCGACCGAGGCGTAGAGCTCGGCGAGCATGCCGTTGTGGGCGGCGGCCACCACCGCGGTGTGCAGCGCCGCGTCGGCCTCCACGAAGTCCGCCACCCGGCCCGAGCGCCAGGCGGCCTCGCGGGTGGCGAGCGCGGCGTCGAGCGCCGCCAGGTCTGCCGGGGTACGGCGCAGCGCGGCCAGCCGGGCGGCCTCCACCTCGAAGGCGCGCCGGACCTCGATCACCTCCGCCATCCGGTCGTCGGTGAGCCGGCGGGCCACCACCGGGGCCAGTTCGTCGGTGGAGACCACGTACGTCCCGGAGCCCTGTCGGCACTCCAGCACCCCGGCGTGCACCAGCGCGCGGACCGCCTCGCGGACGGTGTTCCGCCCGACCCCGAGCGCGGCGACCAGCTGCGGTTCGGTCGGGATCCGCCCGCCGACCGGCCACTCGCCGCCGAGGATCCGCTCCCTGAGCTGCTCGATCGTCTGGCGTACGCGGTGGCCGCGCGGGGGCACGGCGACGGAATCGACGGTGGGTGTCACCAGTTACACCTGCTGCCGAAATTCATCCCATGATTGTAGGTTCGAGGTCATGACCCCGCCACCCACCCGCACCGAGGCCGAGGCCCCCGCCGCCGACCGGTCCGTCGCCGACCCGGGCGCGCCCACCGCCGACGTGACGCCGGTGCCCGCGCCGGCCGCCGTCGCGCCCCCGGCCGGCCGGCCCTCGGCGGCCCGCGGCGGTGCGCTGGTGCTGGTCGGGATGCTGCTGGTCGCGCTGAACCTCCGCGCCGCGGTGACCAGCCTGGGCGCCCTCCTCGACGAGGTACGCACCGGACTGGCGCTCTCCGGCACGATGGCCGGCTTCGTCACCACCCTGCCGACGATCGCCTTCGCCGGTCTCGGCGCGCTCACCCCGTGGCTGGTCCGCCGCTACCAGCCGGCCCGGGTGCTGGTGGTGGCGATGCTCGCCCTCACCGTGGGGCAGGTGCTCCGGGTGGCCACCGACTCCGCGCTGGTCTTCGTGCTCACCAGCGCGCTCGCGCTGGCCGGCATCGCGGTGGCGAACATCCTGCTGCCGATGCTGGTCAAGCAGCACTTCCCGCACCGCACCGGGCTGGTCACCGGGGCGTACACGATGGCCCTGACGGTGGGCACGACGGTGGCCGCCGCCTCCGCGGTGCCCGTCGCGCACGCCTTCGGCTCCTGGCAGGCCGGGCTCGGCGTCTGGGCCGGGCTGGCCGCGGTGGCCGTACTCCCGTGGGTGCCGCTGGCGCTACGGGCCCGCGCCGCCCGGCGGGCCGCAGCCCCGACGGCGGCCCCCGCCGCGCGGGTGCGGATCCGGCCGGAACGCACCCGGCTCGGCTGGGCCATGGCGGTCTACTTCGGCGCGCAGTCGCTCAGCGGGTACGCGATCATGGGCTGGCTGGCCCAGCTCTTCCGCGACGCCGGCTACCGTCCCGAGGCCGCCGGACTGCTGCTGGCCGGGGTGACCGCGCTCGGCGTGCCGGTCGCGCTGGGAATGCCGACCCTGGCCGGCCGGCTGCCGACGCTACGACCGCTGGTGCTGGCGCTGACCGCCTTCTCCGCGGCCGCGTACCTCGGTCTGGCCCTGGCGCCGCACGGCCTCGCGCCGCTCTGGGTCCTGCTGCTCGCCCTGGGTCAGGGCGCGTTCCCGCTGATCCTGACCACCATCGGCCTGCGCGCCCGGACCGCCGAGGGCACCGTGGCGCTGTCCGCCTTCGCGCAGAGCACCGGGTACGTGATCGCGGCCCTGGGGCCGCTGCTGGTCGGCATCCTCTACGAGGCGACCGGAGGTTGGACGGCCCCGCTCGGGTTCCTGGTCGCCGCGCTGGCCGTGCAGACGACCGCGGGCATGGTGATCGCTCGTCCCCGCTTCATCGAGGACGAGCGCTGAGAAGAACCGGTCAGGAGGAGGCCGGTGTCGGGTCGCCCGCCACGGCCTGCTCGACCGTCGGGTACGTGTGCAGCACTTCGACCAGACCGCTGACCTCGAGGATGCGGAGCACGCCGCGTTGCGGGGCGGCCAGCCGGACCACGCCGCCGGCCTCGTCGCAGCTGTTCTTCGCGCGCACGAAGACCGACAGGCCGGTCGAGTCACAGAACGACACGTCGGCCAAATCGAACACGAGACGGCTGCGGCCCTTGTCGAGCAGGTCGGTGATCTGGTCCTGCAGCTGCGGTGCGGTCGCCATGTCGAGCTCGCCCGCGACCGAGACGACGACCACGTCGCCGCGCTGTTCCGTGTGCACCGTCAAGGACATTCGGACCTCCTGTTATCGGTGGAACGGTATCCCACGAACGCCCGAACACGCAGAACGGGAGCGGGATCAGGTGTGCCTGATCATTTCTTTGCCTCGTGACAAGTACCGCGCCGGTCGGCGGTGATAGAGTCCGGCCGGCCCAGCTCAGAGGAGGTAACAATGGCGATGACCACGGAAGAGGGTGACCGGCTCGCCGGCCTGCTTACTGAGCATGCCGAGCGGATCGTCCAGCGCTGGACGGAGCTGGTCGCGACCTCGTTGCGTGGCCGGCTCAGCCAGGCGGAACTGCGCCTTCAGGTGCAGGAGCTGCACCGCAGCATGATCAATGCGGGTGCCCGGGGGCTCGCGGACATTTCCTCCGAGTCGGCCGCCGAACTGCGGGCCGTGCTCGGTGAGCTGTCGCGCAATCGGGCCCGGCAGGGCTTCTCCGCCACCGAGACCGCGGTCAGCATCTACGCGCTCAAGGAGGTGCTGGTCGAATTGGCCGACGCCGCCGACGGCGGACTGTCGCTGCGCGACGTCCTCGCTTTCAACGGCGTGGTCGACCAGATGGGCCTGTCCACCTTCGAGACGTACGTGCAGGCCCGCGAGGGCCTGATCGCCGACCAGGCCGAGCAGTTGCTCGAACTCTCCACCCCGGTGGTCAAGATCTGGGACGGCGTGGTCGCCGTGCCGCTGGTCGGCACGCTCGACTCGGCCCGCGCCCAGGTGGTGATGGAGCGGCTGCTGCAGACCCTGGTCGACACCGGCTCGCCGTACGCGATCATCGACATCACCGGTGTGCCGGCCGTCGACACGCAGGTCGCCCAGCACATCCTCAAGACGGTGGTGGCCGCCCGGCTGATGGGCGCCGACTGCATCATCTCCGGCATCCGGCCGCAGATCGCCCAGACCATCGTCGCGCTCGGCATCGAGTTCGGGGACATCGCCACCAAGGCCAGCCTCGCGGACGCGCTGCGGCACGTGCTGCGGCTCACCGGCGTCGAGACGGCTCGCCGCCACCCGCGCCGGGAGGCGTGATGGAGCGGGTGCCGATCCTGAAGATCGGCGACATCCTGCTGGTCTCCATCCAGATCGACATGTCCGATCAGACGGCCGTCGCCCTCCAGGAGGACCTGGCCGAGCGGATCGTGGCCACCGGCTCGCACGGCGTGATCATCGACATCACGGCGCTGGACATCGTCGACTCCTTCGTCGGGCGGATGCTCTCCACCATCGCCTCGATCTCCAAGGTGCTCGACGCCGAGACGGTGGTCGTCGGGATGCGTCCCGCGGTCGCCATCACGCTGGTCGAGCTGGGCCTGTCGCTGCACGGCATCCGGACCGCGCTGAACGTCGAGCGCGGCATGGAGCTGATCGCGGCGAGCCGGGCGGACGACCTCGGGTTCGACGACGATCCGGAGGACGTGGAGTCAGGAACGGCGGCGACATCACCATGACCGCGGGCGTCGACCTGGGCCCGAAAGCCCAGGCGATCGGCAGCGACGAGGACGTCGTCCGCGTCCGGCAGCTGGTCCGTACCGTCGCGGTGGCGGCCAAGCTCTCCCTGGTCGACCAGACGAAGCTCGTCACCGCGGCCAGCGAACTGGCCCGCAACACGCTGATCTACGGCGGGGGCGGCGGTGCCGAGGTGACGGTGGTCGAGGACGGCCGGCGCCGGGGCGTACGGGTGGTCTTCGCCGACACCGGCCCCGGCATCCCCGACCTCGACCTCGCGCTGACCGACGGCTACACCACCGGCGGCGGCCTCGGGCTGGGCCTCAGCGGGGCTCGACGCCTGGTCGACGACTTCGACATCCAGACCGTCGTCGGCGAGGGCACCCGGATCACCGTCACCAAGTGGTCCCGGTGAACACCCACGCTGTTCCCGATCCCGGCAGCTGGTTCCGGGTCGAGAACAGCAGCGCCGCCAGCTCGGTGCGGCGGGCCGCCGAACGCCTCGGCGGCCAGCTCGGCCTGCACCCCGACCGGGTCGCCGAACTCGCCATCGTCGCCGCCGAGATGACCAGCAACCTGGTCAAGCACGCCGAGGAAGGACTGCTGCTGCTGCGGCCGGTCCGCGACGGCGACCACGCCGGTGTGGAGCTGGTCGCGATCGACTCCGGCCCCGGCATGACGGACCTGACCGTCTCCTCCCGGGACGGCCACTCCACCACCGGCACGCTCGGCATCGGCCTGGGCGCGATCAGCCGCCAGGCGAGCTGGTACGACGCCTGGTCCTGGCCGGGCAAGGGCACCGTCCTCGCCGTGCAGGTGTGGCCGAAGGCCGCGCCGGTGCGCCCCGCCTGGGCGGCCGGGCTGACCCGGCCGATCAGTGGCGAGCAGGTCAGCGGCGACGGGCACGCCGTACGGGTGGCCGAGGGTCGCCACCAGGTGCTGGTCTGCGACGGCCTCGGGCACGGGGCGCTGGCGGGCGCGGCCGCCGACACCGCACTGGCCGCCTTCCGTACCGCGCCGGCCGCCCCGCCCGCCACCGTGGTGCAGCACCTGCACCGCGCGATGACGCACACCCGGGGCGCGGCCCTGGCGGTGGCCGAGCTGGACCCGTCGGCCGGCGTGCTCCGGTACGCCGGGCTCGGCAACATCACCGGCGTCGTCCTCGGGGCGGCCGACGAGCGGCGGGGCCTGGTCTCGCTGCCCGGCATCGCCGGGCACCAGCGACCGTCCGTCCGGGAGTACGACTACGCCTTCCCGCCGGAGGCGACCCTGGTCATGCACAGCGACGGCGTGGTCGACCGGTGGCGGATCGGCGACTACCCCGGGCTGACCGGGCGATCTCCGCTGGTGCTCGCTGCGACCCTGCTGCGGGACGCCGGCGTCCGCCGCGACGACGCCTGCGTCCTGGCGGCGAGGACACCGGCATGAGCGCCGGCGAGCCGCTGCTGCAGATGGCGCTGCGGGTGGAGCAGGACATCTTCCTCGTCCGCCAACGCGGCCGGGAGGTCGCCGCCGCCGTCGGTCTGGAGCACCAGGACCAGGTCCGGCTCGCCACCGCGCTCAGTGAGGTCGCCCGTGACCTGCTGCGTACCGTCGGCGGCGCGGACGTCGCCTTCCACGTGGTGCACGGTCGGGACGGTCGCCGCGCGCTGCGCGTCGACCTCACCCCGGCCAGCCCCCTGCCCGGCGGCCGGTACGAGCCCCAGTCGGGCGCGGTGGCGCGTTTGGTGGACACACTGGGTGTGACCAGCGAGGAGAGGGATACGGTCGTGAGGATGTCCCGACGTGTCCCGGCCGCCGCCCAGGCGCTGACCGAGGCGCGGCTGGCCGAGCTGCGCGCCGAGCTCGGGCACAGCGCGCCCGGCAGTGCCCTGGACGAGCTCGCCACTCAGAACGAGCAGCTCATCGCCGCGCTGGACGAGGTCCGCAGCCAGCGCGACGAGCTGGCGGTGCTCAACGCCGAGCTGGAGGAGACCAACCGGGGCGTGATGGCGCTCTACACCCAGCTCTCCGAGGAGCTGGAGGAGACCAACCGCGGCGTGGTGGCGCTCTACGCCGAGCTGGACGAGAAGTCGGCGCAGCTGCGGACGGCGAGCGAGTCGAAGAGCCGCTTCCTGGCCAACGTCAGCCACGAGCTGCGCGCCCCGGTGACCGCGATCATCGGGTTGGGGCGGTTGCTCACCGACACCGCCTCCGACCCGCTGACCCCCGAGCAGTCCGAGCAGGTGGAGCTGATCCGAGCCTCGGCGGCCGACCTGCTCTCCCTGGTCAACGCCCTGCTGGATCTGGCCAAGGCGGAGTCCGGGCGGATCGAGCCGGAGTGGGCCGACGTCGACCTGCGGGCGGTCTTCGGCCAGTTGCGCGGCACGCTGCGGGCGCTGACCAACCGGTCGGCCGTCGAGCTGGTGGTGGAGGAGCCGCCGGCGCCGGCCGTGCTCCGCTCGGACGAGGTGCTGCTCTCCCAGGTGCTGCGCAACCTGCTGCACAACGCGCTCAAGTTCACCGAGCGCGGCGAGGTGCGGATGACCGCGCAGCGGGACGACACGCGGTGGCGCCTGTCGGTCTCCGACACCGGCGTCGGCATCCGCCCCGAGCTGCACGAACGGATCTTCGAGGAGTTCTACCAGGTGCCGGGGGCCAGCCGGGTCGGCGGCACCGGCCTCGGCCTGCCGTACGCGCGGCGGTTGGTGACCCTGCTCGGCGGGACGCTGGAGCTGACCAGCGAGCCCGGCCGGGGCAGCACCTTCACCGTCGTCCTACCGGCGAGCGGAGCCTGACGATGGTCGGCGACCAGGCGACGGTGCTGGTGGTCGACGACAGTCGCACCAAGCGTTACCTGCTGGTCAGCTGGCTGACCCGGGCCGGCTTCGCGGTCCGTGAGGCGGAGACCGGCACCGAGGCGCTGGAACGGGTCGCGACGGACCCGATCGACCTGGTGGTGCTCGACGTACGGCTGCCCGACCTGAGCGGCTTCGACGTCTGCGAGCGGATCAAGGCGGACCACCCGGCGATGCCGGTGATCCACGTGTCCGCGCACGCGGTCGACGTGGTGGACCGGGCGCAGGGGCTGACCCGGGGCGCGGACGCCTACCTGGCCGAGCCGATCGAGCCGGAGGAACTGGTCGCCACCGCCCACGCGGTGCTGCGCTACTACCAGGCACGGCAGCGCGCGGAGTTGCTCGCCGAGCGGCTCACCGGGCTGGCCGACACCACCGTCGCGGTGCACGCCGCCCCGAACTTCGCCCGCCTGCTGGAATCCGCGGCGGCGGGCGCGGCCGACATCTTCAAGAGCCCGGCGGCGGTGATCGCCGAGACCTTCGACGGCGACTGCCTGGCCGGGATCGCCACCGGACCGGGCGCGAAGCCGACGATCGTGCCCTGGGTGGTGGACGACACCGGCGTACCGACCGGGGCCACCGTACGGGTGAACGACCCGGCCGAGTGGGGCCTGGTCCCCTGGCCGGCGGGGGACACGGTGACCGTGGCCGCCGCCCGGCTGCGCGAGGACCGCGCCCCGCTCTACGTGGTGGTGCCGACCGCGACCCAGACCAAGCGCACGCCGGTGCTGGTGCAGCTCGCCCAGGCGGTCGCCTCGGCGGTGGAGGCGCAGCGGTCGTTCGACGAGGAGCACCGGATCGCCGTCACCCTGCAACGGAGCCTGCTGCCCCGGCGGCTGCCCGAGGTCGCCGGACTGGACCTGGCCGTCCGCTACGAGCCGGCCAGCGCGCAGACCGAGGTGGGCGGCGACTTCTACGAGCTGGTCATGCTCGACGGCCACCTGTTGGTGGCGATCGGTGACGTGGCCGGCCACTCGCTGCACGCCGCCACGGTGATGGCCGAGCTGCGGCACGCCATGCGGGCGTACGCGGTGGAGGGGCACCAGCCGGGGGTGATCCTGGACCGGCTCAACGAGCTGATGCGGACGTTGCTCCGCAACGAGCTGGCCACCCTCTGCATCCTGTTGCTGCACCCGCCCAGCGGTCGGATCCGGCTGGCCAGCGCCGGGCACCTGCCGGCGCTGGTGAGCGTCGACGGCCGGGTGGACTTCGTCCAGCATTCGGCGCCGCTGCTGGGGGTACGGGCCGAGCGCCCCGACGACCTGGAGTTCGTCCTGCCGGCCGGCGCGACGCTGGTGCTCTACACCGACGGCCTGATCGAGCGTCGGGACGCCACCATCGACGAGGGCCTGGCCGCGCTGGCCGGGTGTGCCGCCCGGGTGGACGACGACCTCGACCGGTTCTGTCACCGCCTGCTGGTCGAGCTGGCCCCGCCGGAGATCCACGACGACGTCGCCGTGGTGGCCGTCCGCCGCCGCTGACCGCACGGCTCGTCCCGTCACGCAGGTGTGGCACGAAGAGTGACCTTCGACCATCCTCACGCAAAGTCGCACGACTGGATCCGTCCCACCACCCCTTCACATCCTTTGCTCTGCTGCCTCATTCGCAACACTGCTCCGAGCAGCGGACATGGGAATCCCCGTCGGTGGCGGGCCTCCGCAGAATGGGGGATTCTGCGCCATGACAGAGATTGCAACGTCCGCACCGGCAGGCATTGCCTTTCCGCCCTGCACGCCCACTTGGTCTTCGTGACAAAGTTCCGGCACCGCGTATGTGCTGACCGGCACCTGGTGCGGTGGGAGGAGATGATGCGGTCGGTGTGCGCCGACTTCGAGTGCGAGCTGATCGAGTTCAACGGCGAAGGCGAACACGTGCACCTGCAGGTCAACTACCCGCCCAAGGTGGCCCTGGCGCGGCTGGTTAACAGCCTCAAGAGCGTATCGTCCCGGCGGATGCGTCAGGAGTTTCCCGATCTCGTTCGCCACTAACAACCGGCTCTGGTCAGCCTCGTACTTCGCCGGGTCCGTCCGCGGCGGCACCCCTAACCGTTCTGCGCTAATACATCGAACAGCAGAACCCGCCAGATTAGAGCGCGCGAGGTCGTCCACCCGCAGCACACCGCGGTCGGTGCGGATCGCCTCGGCCAGCGCCAGCGTCTCGGTCGCCGCCGGGTCCGGCTCTGGCGCCCAGTCGATCAGCCAGTAGTGCTCGACCCAGGGGCGCAGCGCGGGGGCCGGCAGGTGCCGGCGGAACCGCACCTCCCGGCGCAGCCGTTCCGGGTCGAGGATGCCCCGGTTGTCCCCGCGTGGCTGTCGCATTCGTTCAAGACCGCCTTCGTACGCTGGCCCTATGGGAACGAAGACTAGCGATCTGCTGGCCGCCGCCGCACCGCGAACCGTGGCGGTGGTCCGGGCGATCACCGACGATCAGCTGGACCTGCCCACGCCGTGCCCGGACTACACCGTCCGGGACCTGGCCAACCACCTGTACGAGGTGGTGGTCAACTTCCAGACGCTCGCCCGGCGGCGCGAGGTGGACTGGTCGGCGAAGACGGACCACCTGACCGAGGGGTGGCGGGACCGGTTCGCCGACGAGACCGCCCGGCTGGTCGAGGCGTGGGCCGACCCGGCCGCCGAGGAGGGCGCCTCGCCCGGCATGGGGCTGCCCCAGGAGACGGTTGGCCTGATGGGGGTCATCGACCTGGCCGTGCACGGTTGGGACCTGGCCCGGGCCACCGGTCAGCCGTACCAGCCGGCGCCCGAGGTCACCGCCGCCGGTCACCGGTTCCTGGACGAGATGGGCCCGATGGGCCAGCAGATGGGCGCCTTCGGGCCGGAGGTGGCGACCGGCCCGGACTGCACCGAGCTGGACCGCCTGCTCGGCCGCGCCGGCCGCGACCCGGCCTGGAGTCGCTGAACCGCACCGACGACGCTTGACACCGGCTATTCACTCAGTGAATAGTGGCCCGGTGTCCACTTCGCACGTCCTGCTGGGGCTGCTCGCCGCCGGGAACCGGCACGGGTACGAGCTGAAGCGTGCCCACGACGCCCGGCTGCCCCGGGCCAAGCCGCTGGCGTTCGGGCAGGTCTACGCCACCCTGGGCCGGTTGGCGCGCGACGGTCTGGTGGTCGCCACCGGGCAGGAGCGCGAGGCCGGCCCGGACCGGACGTCCTACCAGCTCACCGGGCAGGGCCGCGAGGCGCTGGACCGGTGGCTCGGCGCCGTCGAGCCACCCGCGCCGTACGTCACCAGCACGCTCTTCGCCAAGGTGGTGGTGGCGCTGCTGGTCGCCGACGTGAGCGCCGCCCGCTCGTACCTGGTGGCGCAGGGGCGGGCGCACACCGACCGGCTGCGCGAACTCACCGCTGTCAAGACGGCACCCTCGGCCACCCTCGACGACGTGGTCTCGGCCGACTACGCCATCGCCCACCTCGACGCCGACCTGAGGTGGCTGCGGACCACCCTGGACCGGGTCGCCGACTGGCACCGGGAGGTGCACTCGTGACACAACTTCAGGCTCGCGGCGTGGTGAAGGCGTACGGGCCGACACCCGCCCTCGGCGGCGTCACCCTCGACGTCGCCGAGGGCGAGATCGTCGCCGTCACCGGCCCCAGCGGCTGCGGCAAGTCCACCCTGCTGCACTGCCTGGCCGGGATCCTCCGCCCGGACGCGGGCCAGGTCGTCTGGCGCGGCGAGCGGATCGACACCTGGTCGGAGGCGGACCGGTCCCGGCTGCGCCGTACCGAGTTCGGGGTGCTCTTCCAGTTCGGCCAGCTCGTCGCCGAGTTGACCGCGGCGGAGAACGTCGCCCTCCCGCTGCTTCTCGCCGGCACGGGGCGGCGAGAAGCGCGGGTGGCGGCCCTCGGCTGGCTGGACCGGCTCGGGGTGGCCGAGGTGGCCGACGTCCGGCCCGGCGAGATGTCCGGCGGGCAGCAGCAGCGGTGCGCCACCGCCCGGGCCCTGGTCACCGAGCCCCGGGTGCTCTTCGCCGACGAGCCGACCGGCGCGCTGGACACGCTCAGCGGCGAGCAGGTGCTCACCCAGCTGGTCCGGCTCGCCCGGCAGCAGCGCACCAGCGTCGTGCTGGTCACCCACGAGCCGCGGATCGCCGCGTACGCCGACCGGGAGGTGATGCTCCGCGACGGGGCGGTCGACGCCAGCGGGCTCGGACTCGACCTGCCGTTCGCCGGCGGCGCCCGGTGAGGCCCGCCGTCCTGCTCCGGCTCGCCCTGGCCGGCAACCGCACCGACACCGCCCGGGTGGTGCTGACCGCGCTCAGCGCCGCCCTGGCCACCCTCGCCGGCCTGGCCGCGCTCACCGTGCTGGCCATCCCGACCCCGCCCGGCGGCCGCGGGAACAACAACTCCGAGCAGTACGCCAATGCCCTGCTCCGCGAGCCCGGTCTGCGCGGCGGCACCGCGATCGCGCTGCTCCTGCTCGCCGTCCCGGTGCTGGCGCTGGCCGGGCAGTGCGCCCGGCTCGGGGCCCCCGGCCGGGACCGCCGGCTCGCCGCCCTGCGCCTGGCCGGGGCCACCCCCGGCCAGGTGACCCGGCTCGCGGTGCTGGAGACCGGCCTGGCCAGCCTCCTCGGGACGCTCCTCGGGCTGGCCGTCTTCCTGGTCGGCCGGCGGTTGCTCGACGAGCCGGACGCGCAGGGGCGGCTGGCGCTCCCCACCGACGTCCTCCCGGCCACCGCGGTGATCGTGGCGGTGGTGCTCGGGCTGCCGCTGGCGGCGGCGCTGCTCGGCGCGGTGCTGCTGCGCCGGGTCACCGCCACCCCGTTCGGCGTGGTGCGCAAGGTCCGCCGGGAACGCGCGCCCGGGCCGTGGGCCGGCCTGCTGATCGTCGCCGGCCTCGCCGCCTTCGCCGCCCTGGACCCGGTGCTCGACTGGTACCAGGACCACCACCGGGAACCCCCGCTGTTGCTACCGCCGCTGCTGCTGCTCGGGGGCGGGCTCGCCGCGCTGACCGGGGTGGTGGTCGGCACCGGCTGGCTGTCGTACACCTCGGGTCGGCTGCTGCACCGGTACGCCCGGCGGCCGGCCGCGCTGCTGGCGTCCCGGCGGTTGACCAGCGACCCGTGGGCCGGCAGCCGTACCTTCGCCGCCCTGCTGGCCGCCGTGATCGTGGGTGCCGGCGCGGCCGGGATGCGGGCCTCGTTCGAGGCCCACGCCGAGGTCGAACGGCTCACCGGCCAGGACCGTGGCGGCAGCGACGGCTTCTACCTGCGCACGGTGGACCTCGTCGACCTGGCGGTCGGCGTGGCCATGGCGATCGCCGCCGGCGGGCTGATCGTCGCCCTGGTCGAGGGGATCGTCGCCCGACGGCGGGCGTACGCGGCGCTGGTCGCCACCGGGGTGCCCCGGGGGACGCTCGCCCGGTCGATCGCCTGGCAGGCGCTGGCGCCGGCGGTGCCGGCGGTGGCGCTCGCGCTCACCGTGGGCCTGCTGCTCAGCCGGGGCGTCGCCGGTCGTGGAGTGACCGGAGGCGGCTACTCCACCGAGTTCTGCGACGGACCCGAGTTGCTCTGCGCGGACCCGGCGACCCGGGCGCAGTACCTGCGGACTCTGTGGGTGCCCGAGGTGACAGTCACGCCCGGCGTACCGCTGGAGCAGTTGGCCCTGGTCGGCGGCGGCGCCCTGGTCGCGGTGCTGGTGACGGTCGCGGTCGGCCTGCTCCTCCTGCGGGCCAGCACCGCGGTCGAGGAGCTGCGCACGGCCTGAGGGGTGTAACACCAGGTACGGCCACGGCGCTTGTGACTCCGGAAGCCCGCCAGCGGGGGTGGAACCGCAGGCGGCGGGGCAGGGAGATCACCAGATGCACAACCAGCCGGGCGGTGCGCCGCCGGTGTTCGTCGACCGGACCGGGAAGCGGCGCCGGCTCATGACGATCGCCGGCACCGCGATGGGGCTCGGCCTGCTCACCAGCATCGGGCTGATCCTGGCCGGGCTCTTCGGCGACAGCACCGTCCCGCTGCCGGGCTGGACCGACCCCCGGGCGCGGCCGCCGATCGAAGCGGGCGTGGACACCCCGGAGGAACTGGGTGAGCCGGGCAACCGGGCGGCCTCGTCGCGACCGTCGCCGGTGGCCAGCACCGCCGCGCCGACGCCCACCCGGGCGGCCGGCCCGCCCGCCACGACCGCACGCCCGGGGCCCCAGCCGTCCGCCAGCGTGCCCGGCCAGGGCGATGTGCGGCGTACCGGCAAGCCCAGCCGCTCGCCCGGCAAGCCGCACTGACCGTGGCGCGTCACGTAGCCCGCCGCGACCCGCGGGCCCACTGGGTGCTGCTCCTGCTCGGCCTGTTCCTGCTGCTCGCCGCGCTGACCGTCAACGGGCTGGTCACCGGGCTCGCCGGCGGCTCCGGGCCGTCCGCCGCCCCGGACGTGCCCGGGCCGAGGACGGTCACCGACGGCGGGCCGGTGCTGCGGCTGGACCAGCCCGAACCGGTCAGCCGGCGGATGCCGGACCGCACCATCGCGCTCACCTTCGACGACGGGCCGGACCCGCGGTGGACGCCCGAGCTGCTCGACGTGCTGCGCCGGCACGGGGCGCACGCCACCTTCTTCGTGGTCGGCTCCCGGGTCAACGCGCACCCCGAGCTGGTCCGGCGGATCCTCGACGAGGGGCACGAGCTGGGCTCGCACACCTACACCCACGCCGACCTCGCCACGGTCTCCGGCTGGCGGGCCGACCTGGAGCTGTCGCTGACCCGCAAGGCGATCGCCGCGGCCACCGGCCGGGAGGTCACCCTGCTCCGGCCCCCCTTCTCGTCCACCACCCCGTCGCTGACCGCCGCCGGGTACGACGCGCTGCGGGCCGCCGCCGGCAGCGGGCACGTGGCCGTGCTCGCCGACCTGGACCCCAAGGACTGGCAGCGCCCCGGCGTACCCGCGATCGTCCGGGCGGCGACCCCGCAGCCGGGGCGGGGCGCGGTGGTGCTCATGCACGACGGCGGCGGTGACCGCGGCCAGACCGTGGCGGCCGTGGACCAGCTGCTCACCCGGCTGTCGAAGCAGGGCTACCGGTTCACCACCGTCTCCGCGGGCGTCGACGCGCCGCCGTCGACCGTCCCGGCCGGCGTCGGCACCCGGCTGAGCGGCCACGCGCTGCGCTGGACCCAGACGGGGGCCGAGTGGGCGGCCACCGCGATGAACATCCTGCTCGCCGTCGCGCTGGTGCTCGGCATCGCCCGGCTCGCCGTACAGGTGACCTGCGCCCAGCTGCACGTCCGCCGGGTACGCCGGCCCCGGCACCCCCGGCCGCCGGTCACCGCGCCGGTCTCGGTGATAGTGCCCGCGTACAACGAGGCGGCGAACATCGCGGCGACGGTGCGGTCGCTGGTGGCCAGCGCCTACCCGGCGCTGGAGGTGATCGTGGTGGACGACGGCTCCAGCGACGGCACCGCCGACATCGTCGAGCGGATGGGCCTGCGCGGGGTGCGGGTCATCCGGCAGGCCAACGCCGGCAAGCCCGCCGCGCTGAACACCGGCATCCGGGCCGCCCGGGCCGACCTGCTGGTGCTGGTCGACGGGGACACCGTCTTCCAGCCGGACACCGTGCACCGGTTGGTGCAGGGCTTCGCCGACCACACCGTCGGGGCGATCTCCGGCAACACCAAGGTCGCCAACCGGCGTCGGCTGCTGGGCCGCTGGCGGCACCTGGAGTACGTGATCGGCTTCAACCTCGACCGCCGGATGTACGACGTGCTGGAGTGCATGCCGACCATCCCCGGCGCGATCGGCGCGTTCCGCCGCGAGGTGCTGCTCGCCGTCGGCGGGGTTCCCTCGGACACCCTCGCCGAGGACACCGACCTGACCATGCAGGTGCTCCGGGCCGGCTGGCGGGTGGTGTACGAGGAGGCGGCGATCGCCTGGACCGAGGCGCCCTCCTCGCTGCGCCAGCTCTGGCGGCAGCGCTACCGCTGGTGCTACGGCACCATGCAGGCGATGTGGAAGCACCGGCACGCCCTGCGCGAGGCGGGGGCCGGGGGCAAGCTGGGCCGGCGGGGCCTGCCGTACCTGACGGTGTTCCAGATCGTGCTGCCGCTGGCCGCCCCGGCGGTCGACGTGTTCGCCGTCTACGGCCTGTTCTTCCTGCCCTGGTCGACGCTGGTGCTGGCCTGGGTGGGGCTGCTCCTGCTCCAGGGGCTGACCGCCGCGTACGCGCTGCGCCTGGACCGGGAGGGCTTCGGCCCACTGTGGGCGCTGCCGTTGCAGCAACTGGTCTACCGGCAGGTGATGTACCTGGTGGTGGTGCAGTCGGCGGTCACCGCGGTGATCGGCAACCGGCTGCGCTGGCAGCGGATGGTCCGCACCGGCGAGGCGGCGGCGCTGGTCGGCGCGGCCCCGCCCGGCCGCTCCCGCTGACCGGCCGGGGTCGGTGGGGTCAGCGGGAGCCGAGGAGGCCGGCGGACCAGGAGAGGGCCAGCCCGACCACCGCCGAGCAGCAGCAGATCAGCAGGGTGGCGGCGACCACGCCGACGATCAGCCAGGCCGGCCCGCGCCGGGCCACGCCCGGTTCCGCGCCCGCCTGCGCTTCCGCTTCCGCGCCCGGTTCCGGTTCCGGCGCCGGTACGTCCGGGCCGGGCGGCTCCTCGTCCGCCCGGCCCTCGTCGTGACTGGTCAAGCCGGCGGCCTCAGGCGCGGCCGAGCTTGTCGAGGATCCAGGCGTTGATGAACGCCTCCTCGCGCCAGGAGTCGTACCGGCCGCTCGGGCCGCCGTGCCCGGCGCCCATCTCGGTCTTGAGCAGGTAGTCGCCCTGCGGGGCGATCGCCCGCAGCCGAGCGATCCACTTCGCCGGCTCGTGGTAGAGCACCCGGGTGTCGTTGAGGCTGGTCACCGCGAGGATGGCCGGATAGTCGACGGCCGCCACGTTCTCGTACGGGGTGTACGACTTCATGTACGCGTACACCTCCGGGTCGGCGAGCGGGTTGCCCCACTCCTCCCACTCGGTGACGGTCAGCGGCAGCGACGGGTCGAGGATCGAGGTGAGCGCGTCCACGAAGGGCACCTGCGCGACGATCCCGGCGAACGCGTCCGGGGCCAGGTTGGCGACCGCGCCCATCAGCAGCCCGCCGGCCGAGGCGCCCCGGGCGACCAGCCGGTCACCGGCCGTCCAGCCGGCCTTGACCAGGTGGCGGGCGCAGGCCACGAAGTCGGTGAAGGTGTTCTTCTTGGCCAGCAGCTTGCCCTCGTCGTACCAGCGCCGGCCCAGTTCACCGCCGCCGCGGATGTGCGCCACGGCGAAGACGACGCCCCGGTCGAGCAGGGAGAGCCGGGCGATGGAGAACCACGGGTCCATGCTGGCCTCGTACGAGCCGTACCCGTAGATCACGCAGGGGGCCGAGCCGTCCTTGGGCGTGCCGGCGCGGCAGACCAGCGAGATCGGCACCCGGGTGCCGTCGTCGGCGAGCGCCCAGTCGCGGTGCTGCTCGTAGTCGGCCGGGTCGTACGCCCGCCCGTCCGGCCCCGGCCGGACCGGCTTGCGCCGGCGCAGCACCATCTGCCGCGTGACCAGGTCGTAGTCGTACACCGAGTCCGGGGTGACCAGGGAGGTGTAGCGCAGCCGGATCTCCCGGGTGCGGTACTCCGGGTTGGCGTCCAGGCCGACGCTGTAGATCGGCTCCGGGAAGTCGATGTCGTGGGCGTCGCCGTCGCCGACCGGGATGACCCGCAGGCCGGTGAGGCCGTTGCTGCGCAGCGAGACGACGAGGTGGTCGGAGAACGCGTCGACCGACTCCAGCCGGGTGCCGGGGGAGTGCTCGATCAGCGGCACCCAGTCGCCCGGCGCGTCCGCCGAGGTGTACGCCAGCGCGAAGTCCTCCGCGCCGTCGTTGTGCAGGATCAGGAAACGGTGGCCGTGATGCTCGACCGTGTACTCGATCCCCTGCCGGCGCGGGGCGATCACGGCCGGCTCGCCGGTGGGGTTGCCGGCCGGGACGACCCGGACCTCGCTGGTCACCTTGCTGTGGATGTCGATGAGCACGAAGCGCTCGGAGCGGGTCAGGCCGACGCCGACCCAGAACCGCTCGTCGTCCTCCTGGTGGACCACCACGTCCTCGGTCGACGGGGTGCCGACGGCGTGCCGCCACACCCGGTTGGGCCGCCACGCCTCGTCCACGGTGACGTAGAAGAGCACCGAGGCGTCCGCCGACCAGGCGGTGCCGTAGAAGGTGCCGGGCACCTCGTCGGGGAGCAGCTCGCCGGTGGTCAGGTCCTTGATCCGCAGGGTGAACCGCTCGTCGCCGGCGAAGTCCGTCGAGTACGCCAGCCAGCGCCCGTCCGGGCTGACGTCGAACGCGCCGAGGGCGAAGAAGTCGTGCCCCTCGGCGATCAGGTTGCCGTCGAGCAGCACCTCCTCGCCGTCGAGCGGGGCGCCGTCCGCGCTGACCGGGGGCACGGTCTCGCCGTCGCGGACCGCCCGGCGGCAGTGCACGCCGTACTGCTGGCCCTCGACCGTGCGGGTGTAGTACCAGTAGCCGTCCTTGCGGCTGGGCACCGACAGGTCGGTCTCCTGGGTGCGCCGGCGGGTCTCCTCGAACAGCTCCGCGCGCAGCCCTTCCAGGTGCGCCGTGCGGGCCTCGGTGTACGCGTTCTCGGCGGTCAGGTGGGCGATCGTCGCCGGGTCGTCCTTGGCGGCGAGCCAGGCGTACTCGTCGATGACGGTGTCGCCGTGGTGGGTGCGCTCGGCGGGCACCCGGTTCGCGACGGGCGCGGAGGTCTTCTTGGTCACGGGCGTCACGTTACCGGCCGGGCACTGCCCGCGACCCGGCCTCTTCGCCCGACCCGCCGCCAGGTCTTTCGAACATGTGTACGATGACCGGCATGGCGGCAGCAGCACGATCCACCGGCGCAATGGAGATCACCCGACGGCTCACCGCGATCTGCGGTCCCTCCTTCGCCCGCTTCGCCGGGGCGGCCGACGAGGTCGCCGGGCGGGCCGCCCGCTGGGTGGCGGTGCCCGGCGGTGCCGGGGCCGCCGCCGAGGTGCTGCGGCTGGCCGCCCGGCACGACCTGAGCGTGGTGCCCCGGGGCGCCGGCACGAAGATCGACTGGGGTGCGGCACCGGCCCGGGTCGACGTCATGCTCGACACCGGCCGGCTCGCCGGCCTCGGTCACCAGCCGGTCGGCTCGCCGGTGGCCGAGATCGGCGCCGGCACCCCGCTGCGCGCGGTGCAGTCCATCCTGGAGCGCACCGGCCGGCGGCTGCCGCTGGATCCGTCCTCGCCCGGCGCCACCCTCGGCGGGGTGCTCGCCGCCGACGAGGCCGGCCCGCTGCGCCACCGGTACGGCACCGCCTGCGAGCAACTGGTCGGCCTGCGCTGGCTGGACGCCGACGGCGAGCTGGTCAGCGCGGGCGCGGCCGAGCCGCCGGCCGGACCGGCGCCGGTCGGGCTCGACGTGGGCCGGCTGCTCTGCGGCTCCCAGGGCGGGCTCGGGGTGCTGGTCTCGGCCACGCTGCGGGTGCAGGCCGTACCGGCCAGCCGGGTCTGGGTGACCCGGCCGGTGTGGACGCCGCTGGAGGTGCACGACCTGGTGTGCGCGGTGCTCGCCGCCCGCCTCGACCCGGCCGCCGTCGAGCTCGACCTGCCCACCGCCGGGTCCCGGTCGCACCGGCCGGTGCACCCGTCGCGGGCGGCGGCCCGCGCCAACCACCCCTCGATGGCCGGGCGGCGCGGCGAGCAGCCGGCGGCGCGCGGCGGCGCCGGCACTCTGGCGGTGCTGCTGGAGGGGGGCCCGGCCGACGTCACCGAGCGGGCCGAGCGGCTGGTGGCGCTCTTCGAGGGCCAGGCGAGCGTGCTCGACGCGGCCCCGTCGTGGTGGCGGCGCTACCCGTTCGGGCCGGGCGACACGGCGTTGCGCATCGAGGTGCCGATCACCGACCTGCACGCCGCGGTCTACGCGCTGCGGGACGCGGCCGGCGCTCCGGTCCCGGTGCGCGGCTCCGCCGGCCTGGGCGTGGTGCACGCGGCCCTGCCCGGGGCGCTGTCCGGCGAGCGGGTCGCCTCGATCCTCGCCGCCGTCCGCGGGGTGCTGCTCGCCCGCCGGGGGCGGTGCGTGGTGGTCAACGCACCCGAGCCCGTCCGGCAGGCCGTCGACGTGTGGGGTGAGGCGGCGGTGATTCCCCGGCTCCGGGCGGCCAAGGACCATCTCGACCCGCACCGGCGGCTCGCCCCGGGCCGCCTGCCCGGCGGTCTCTGAGCGCCGGGGTCAGTCCAGCCACCACCGGTGCATGTCGTGCAGCACCGGGGTGAAGCGCAGCACCGTCAGGGCGAGCGTGGTGAGCGTGGCGGCGAGCAGCAGGGCCCGGGCGCGAGGCGGCAGCCGGTCCTGATCCCGGGCCAGCACCGCCGCGGTGTAGAGGGCCAGCGCCGGCCCGAGCACGACTCCCGCGAGGTACAGCAGGGACACGGCCAGGTAGAGCCAGGCGAACGGGTTCGCCCCGCTGATGCCGAACGGCACCATGTCCTTCGGGTCGTACTGCCCGGTGACCATCTCCGCCGGGCCCACCCCGGCACTGGCCATCCGACCCAGGTAGGCCGCCACCAGCACGACGAGCGCCCCGGCGAGCACGAGGTGCCCGGTGAGGATGGCGCCGACCCGTGGCCGGCGTTCCTCGCTGACACCCGCGACATCCGACATGCCGTCACGGTACTCGCATCGACATGCGTGCAATGTCCCTCGCCGTTGATCTACCGGCCCGGCGGCCGGGCGACGGGCTCAGAGGGCGTCGTTGCGGAGCACCAGGATGGCGATGTCGTCCCGGGGCGCCTCCACCGAGAAGTTGATGGCGGTGGCGCGCAGCCGGGCGGCGACCACGTCGGCCGAGTACCCGGCCAGCGGGGCGGCCGCGTCCCGGAGCCGGTCGACGCCGAACAGCTCCCGGCCGCGCCGGCGCTCGGTCACCCCGTCGGTGTAGAAGACCAGCGAGTCGCCGGCCCCGAGGGGGATCTCCGCCGTCGGCGAGGTGATCGTGTCGATCAGCCCCAGCGCGGTGCCGCCGGTGCCGACGAAGGCGGCGCCCCCGGTGCCGCGCAGCAGCACCGGGCGGTCGTGGCCGGCCAGGTGCAGCGAGACGTCGAGCTGCCCGTACCGGCCCGGCCCGACGGCAGCGAGCGCGAGGGTGCAGTAGCGGCCGCCGCCGCGTTCCACCAGGGTCTCGTTCAGCCGGGCCAGCACCTCGGGCAGCGGCTTGCCGTCGCCGACCAGCACCCGGATCACGTCCCGCACCAGCCCGGTGACCGCCGCCGCCTGCACGCCCTTGCCGGAGACGTCGCCGATCACCACCAGCCAGCGCCCGTCGGGCAGCGGCAGCACGTCGTAGAAGTCGCCGCCGACCTCGGCGTCGTCGCCGGTCGGGACGTACTCGGCGGCGAAGCCGATTCCCTCGACCACCGGCAGCACCGGCGGGAGCAGCGACTGCTGGAGCGTCTGGGCCACCCGGCGCCGCTCGGCGTGGATCCGGGCGTTCTCGATGGCGAGGGCGGCCCGGCGGGCCACGTCCTCCAGCACGGCGACCTCGTCCGGGTCGTGCCGGTGCCGCAGGTGCCGGCCGACGGCCAGGGTGCCCAGCCGCTGGCCGCGGGCGATCAACGGCACGGCGAAGCCCTCCATCGGGGGGCCGAGCGGCACCTGCGCGGCGCTGCGGGACGCCTCCCGCAGCCGGGCCTGGACCGAGTCCGGGCCGACCTCCTGGAGCACCTTGTGCAGCTGCGGCAGCATCGCCTCGTCGGCGTGGCTGGAGGCGGCCAGCCGCAGCCGGCCCCACTCGTCGGTGGTGTGCACGGCGCACCATTGGCCGAGCCGGGGCACCACCAGCTGCGGGACCAGCGCCATGGTCAGCTCGACGTCCAGCGACTGGGCGAGCAGCTCGCTCGCCTCGGCGAGGAAGGTCAGCCACGCCTGCCGGCGGACGTCCGCCCGGCGCAGCCGGTCGTTCTCCAGGTGCAGCGACAGCCGTTCGGCGGCGAGCACGGCGAGCGGTCGCGCGTACGCCGAGGGGGCCGCGTCCAGCTCCAGCTCCCCGGCGTACGGGCGGTGCACCGCCAACGGCACCTGGAGCAGCTCGTCGCCCGGGCGGGGTTGGCGGCCGTAGCGAGCAAGTGGCTGGATGCCCTGCCCGTCGCCCCGGTCCAGCCGGATCACCCCGCCGGCCGCGCCCACCATCTCGGCGACCCGGGTGAGCAGGTCGGCGGCGAAGTCGGGCAGCGGGTCGTCGGCGTTCGGGTCGGGGCTGGTCTGGGTCAGCTCGCTCATCGCGGCGGCGCTCGGCGCGGAACTCGCCGCCACGGTGCCCTCCCCGCCGTTCGCGGGGACGTGCTCCAGCGCCACCGGGCCGGCCGGGGCGGCGCCGGGGCGGTCCAGCCGGAACCAGACCCCCTTGCCGGTGGGCAGGTACGTCGTCCCCCAGCGGCTGGCGAAGTGGTCGACGAGCAGCAGCCCGCGGCCCCGCTCCGAGACCTCGTCGATGTTCTCGGTGTCGCTGCGGATGCCGACCACCAGCTCGTCCACCGGGCCGGTGGCGAAGTCGGAGACGGTCACGGTGAGCCCGACCGGGTCGGTGACGACCTCGATGTCCAGTTCGGTGCGGGCGTGCTCCACCGCGTTGGTGGAGAGTTCGGTGGTCAGCAGCAGCGCCTCGTTGAGCAGGTCGTCGAGGTCGGCCTCGGCCAGCACCGAGCGGACCAGCGCCCGGGCGGCGGCGGGCGTACGCCGGTCGGCGGGCAGCCGGACGCGCCGGACGTGCTCGTCCCGGCCCCCGTCCGACGCGGGCCCCGTCTCCGCTGACACCCTCGTATCCTCCATCGCCGCCGGCCGGGTGCCAAGCCGGACGGCGCGACACGGACGGCGCCACACCGGGCGCGCGGCGCACTTCGCGTCCGTGGCATCGACACCCGCGCGGGCACAATGATGGGATGGCGGCGTGTCGGCAAGCGCCGGTGGCCCCGAGCTGAGCGAGGAATGATGAGCGCGAAACAGTCGGTGACCGCGGATCCGTCCGCTTCCGAGCACGCGGCGCTTCTCGTCGAGCTGGCGGAGGCGCTGCGTCGGGTGCGGGGCGGCGACTTCAAGGTCCGGCTGCCCCGGCGCGCGGGTGCGGCCGGTGAGGTGGCGGACGCCTTCAACGACGTGGTGTCGATCCAGGAGCGGCAGCACCTGGACCTGCGCCGGATCAGCCGGATCGTCGGCCGGGACGGCCGGCTCACCGAACGCCTCGACGAGGAGGGGTTCGACGGTTCCTGGGCGGAGGGGCAGCGGGCGATCAACTCGCTGATCGACGACCTGGGGCGGCCGACCACCGAGATCGCCCGGGTGATCGTGGCGGTGGCCGACGGCGACCTTTCCCAGCATATGGCGCTGGAGATCGACGGCCGCCCGCTGCGCGGTGAGTACCTGCGCATCGGCCGCACGGTCAACACGATGGTCGACCAGCTCTCGTCCTTCTCCAACGAGGTGACCCGGGTGGCCCGGGAGGTGGGCACCGAGGGCAAGCTCGGCGGCCAGGCCGACGTCCGGGGCGTCGCCGGCACCTGGAAGGACCTCACCGATTCGGTGAACACCATGGCGTCGAACCTGACCGGCCAGGTGCGGTCGATCTCCCAGGTGGCGACGGCGGTGGCGAAGGGCGACCTGTCCCAGAAGATCACCGTCGGGGCGCGCGGCGAGGTGGCCGAGCTGGCCGACACGATGAACTCCCTCACCGACACCCTGCGGCTCTTCGCCGAGCAGGTGACCCGGGTGGCCCGCGAGGTGGGCACCGAGGGCAATCTCGGCGGTCAGGCGGAGGTGCCGAACGTCGCCGGCACCTGGAAGGACCTGACTGACAGCGTCAACTCGATGGCGTCGAACCTGACCGCCCAGGTGCGCAACATCGCCCAGGTCTCCACGGCGGTGGCCCGGGGTGACCTGTCGCAGAAGATCACCGTTGCGGCACAGGGCGAGATCCTGGAGCTGAAGGACACCGTCAACACGATGGTCGACCAGCTGTCGTCGTTCGCCGGCGAGGTGACCCGGGTGGCCCGCGAGGTGGGCATCGAGGGCAAGCTGGGTGGCCAGGCCCAGGTGCGTGGGGTCTCCGGCACCTGGCGGGACCTCACCGAGAACGTCAACCAGCTCGCCGGCAACCTGACCAGCCAGGTCCGCAACATCTCGCAGGTCTCCACGGCGGTCGCGAAGGGTGACCTGAGCCAGAAGATCACCGTCGACGCGCAGGGCGAGATCCTGGAGCTGAAGAACACCGTCAACACGATGGTGGACCAGCTCTCCTCGTTCGCCGACGAGGTGACCCGGGTGGCCCGCGAGGTGGGTACCGAGGGCAAGTTGGGTGGTCAGGCGCAGGTCAAGGGCGTCCTGGGTACGTGGCGGGACCTGACCGACAACGTGAACTCGATGGCGTCGAACCTGACGTCGCAGGTGCGCAACATCGCCTCGGTCACCACGGCGGTCGCCAAGGGTGACCTGTCGCAGAAGATCACGGTGGACGCCCGGGGCGAGATCCTGGAGCTGAAGTCGACGGTGAACACGATGGTGGACCAGCTGTCGTCGTTCGCCGACGAGGTGACCCGGGTGG
The DNA here is from genome assembly GCF_029893845.1 of Micromonospora sp. A200. Lineage (NCBI taxonomy): Bacteria > Bacillati > Actinomycetota > Actinomycetes > Micromonosporales > Micromonosporaceae > Micromonospora > Micromonospora sp. A200. The sequence goes on from NZ_JARXXY010000025.1 coordinate 45,277, forward strand.
CCCGTGAGGTGGGTACCGAGGGCAAGCTGGGTGGTCAGGCCCAGGTGCGCGGCGTGGCCGGCACCTGGCGGGACCTGACCGACAACGTGAACTCGATGGCGTCGAACCTGACCGCCCAGGTGCGCAACATCGCCCAGGTCTCCACCGCGGTGGCGAAGGGTGACCTGTCGCAGAAGATCACGGTGGACGCGCAGGGCGAGATCCTGGAGCTGAAGTCCACGGTGAACACGATGGTGGACCAGCTCTCCTCGTTCGCCGACGAGGTGACCCGGGTGGCCCGCGAGGTGGGTACCGAGGGCAAGCTGGGTGGTCAGGCCCAGGTCAAGGGCGTCTCGGGTACGTGGCGGGACCTGACCGACAACGTGAACTCGATGGCGTCGAACCTGACGTCGCAGGTGCGCAACATCGCCTCGGTCACCACGGCGGTGGCGAAGGGTGACCTGTCGCAGAAGATCACGGTGGACGCGCAGGGCGAGATCCTGGAGCTGAAGTCGACGGTGAACACGATGGTGGACCAGCTCTCCTCGTTCGCCGACGAGGTGACCCGGGTGGCCCGCGAGGTCGGCATCGAGGGCAAGCTCGGCGGTCAGGCCCAGGTGAAGGGCGTCTCCGGCACCTGGCGGGACCTCACCGAGAACGTCAACCAGCTCGCCTCGACGCTCACCACCCAGCTGCGGGCGATCGCCCAGGTGTCCACCTCGGTGACCCGGGGCGACCTGACCCAGCGGATCGCGGTCAAGGCGCAGGGCGAGGTCGCCGAGCTGAAGGACAACATCAACCAGATGATCGTCACCCTCCGGGAGACGACCAAGAAGAACGCCGAGCAGGGCTGGCTCGACTCCAACCTGGCCCGGATCGGTGGCCTGCTCCAGGGCCAGCGGGACCTCGGCGAGGTCTGCCGCATGATCATGATGGAGGTGACCCCGCTGGTCGACGCGCAACTGGGCGCGTTCTTCCTGGCGGACACCTCCGAGGGCGTGATGCGGCTGCGGTTGACCGCCTCGTACGGCTACGTGGCGCGCGGCCACGACGTGACCTTCGGCCCCGGGGAGGGGCTGGTCGGTCAGGCCGCGCTGTCCCGCCGCACGATCCGGGTCAACGCGCTGCCCGACGGGCGGCTCACCCTGCGCTCCGGATTGGCCGAGACGCCCCCGGCCGACCTGGTCGTGCTCCCGGTCCTCTTCGAGGGCGAACTGCTCGGCGTGATCGAGTTCGCCAGCGTGGCCCGCTTCTCCGAGCTGCACCTGGCGTTCCTGGAGCGGCTGGTGCTGACCACCGGCATCGCGGTCAACACGATCCAGGCCAACCGGCGGACCGAGGAGCTGCTGGCGCAGTCGCAGCGGCTGGCCCTGGAGTTGCAGGACCAGTCGGCGGAGTTGCAGCGCACCAACGCCGAGCTGGAGGACAAGGCCAAGCTGCTCTCCGAGCAGAAGGGCAACATCGAGACCAAGAACCGCGAGATCGAGCTGGCCCGGCTCGGCCTGGAGGAGAAGGCGCAGCAGCTCACCCGAGCCTCGGCGTACAAGTCGGAGTTCCTGGCCAACATGAGCCACGAGCTGCGGACACCGCTGAACTCGCTGCTGCTGCTGGCCCGGCTGCTGGCCGAGAACTCGGAGCAGAACCTCAGCCGCAAGCAGATCGAGTTCGCCCGCACCATCCACAGCGCCGGCTCGGACCTGCTCTCCCTGATCGACGACATCCTGGACCTGTCCAAGATCGAGGCGGGCCGGATGGACGTCCAGCCGACCGAGATCCGGTTCGACGAGATCCGCGGGTACGTCGAGCAGGCGTTCGCCCCGCAGGCCGAGGAGAAGGGCCTGGACTTCCAGGTACGGGTGGCCAAGGAGCTGCCGCCGGCGCTGGTCACCGACGCCCAGCGGTTGCAGCAGGTGCTGCGCAACCTGCTCTCCAACGCGATCAAGTTCACCGACAACGGCGCGGTGACGTTGCGGATCGCGCCGGCGCCGGAGAACGCGGTGTTCGACGTGCCGGCGCTGACCAACGCGCGGCAGGTGATCGCGTTCACCGTGATCGACACCGGCATCGGCGTCTCGGACGACAAGCTGTCGCTGATCTTCGAGGCGTTCCAGCAGGCCGACGGCACCACCAGCCGCCGCTACGGCGGGACGGGGCTGGGGCTGTCGATCAGCCGGGACCTGGCCCGCCTGCTGGGCGGCACGATCACCGTCACGTCGGCGCCCGGTCAGGGCTCGACGTTCACCCTCTTCGTACCCGACGTGCTGGCGCCGGACGCGGTGGTGGCGCCGCAGCCCCCGTCGCCGCAGCGCGCCGGCCTGCCCTCGTCGTTGCTGATGCCGCCGATGGAGCTGCTGCCCCAGCCGGCGGAGGCCCCGGCGACCCGGCAGCTCGACGGCGCCACGGTGCTGATCGTCGACGACGACGTACGGAACGTGTTCGCGCTGACCTCCGCGTTGGAGTTGCACGGCATGGCCGTGTTGTACTCGGACAACGGGGCGGACGGGGTCCGCCTGCTGGCCGAACATCCGGAGGTGGACATCGTGTTGATGGATGCGATGATGCCGGATCAGGACGGATACGAGACCACCAGGCAGATCCGCCGCAACCACCGCTTCGCGGACCTGCCGATCGTCTTCCTGACGGCGAAGGCGATGCCGGGTGACCGGGAGTCGGCACTGGCGGCCGGGGGCAGTGACTACATCACCAAGCCGGTCGACCTGGACGAGTTGATCGAGCGGATGGCGTCGTGGATCAGCGGCAGCCGAGGCGAGGAGAGTTCGTGACGCAGACAGCCAAGGCGCTGCTGGTGGACGACCGGCGGGAGAACCTGATGGCCCTGGAGGCCATTCTCCAGGGCCTTCCGGTGCAGTCGGTCGCCGTGGAGAGCGGTGAGGCGGCGCTGAAGCAGTTGCTGGTGGACGACTTCGCGGTGATCCTGCTGGACGCTCAGATGCCGGACATGGACGGATTCGAGACCGCCAGCCACATCAAGCGGCGGGAGCGGACCCGGCACGTGCCGATCATCTTCCTCACCGCCGCCGACAAGGATGCGCAGCTCGCCTTGCGCGGCTACGCGGTGGGCGCGGTCGACTACCTCACCAAGCCCTTCGACCCGTGGGTGCTGCGGGCCAAGGTGTCGGTCTTCGTGGAGCTGTGGGTGAAGACCCGGCAGCTCGCCGCGCAGTCCGACCTGGTGCGGGAGCGGGACGCCCAGTGGCGGGTGCTCACCGACGCGGTGGACGAGGCGTCCTCGCTGCTGCGCGCCAACGACGACCTGGAGACCCGCGACCGGGCGGTGGAGATCCTGGAGCAGGCCCGCTGGGGCAACACCGCCTGACCCCTCGAAGATCCGCGCACTTTTCTCGGAAAGAGTGGCCGTTCCCGCGCGAATGGCCACTCTTTCTCGGTAAGTGCGGTCAGTTGGAGCGCGGGGGGTGGCCGGTGGCGGCGCGGCGGGCGCGCCAGCGTTCGCCGAGGGAGTCGATCTCCTCTTGGACGAAGACGAAGAAGTCGCGCATCTCGGCGACCCGCTCGCCGCCCGGGGTGGCCGGGCCGTGCAGGGCGTCGACCCCGGCGGTCGCGACGTCGATGAGGTTCTTGTAGATGCCGGTCTTGGTGATGGTGGCCTCGTACCAGGGGTTGTCCGGCACCCGGTAGCGGTCCCGGCGGGAGCGGGGCACCGGCTCCCGCAGCAGCATGCCGAACTGGGTGAGGTAGCGGACGGCGCCGGAGACGGCCGCCGCGCTCACCCCCAGCCGTTCGCCGATCTCGCCGGCGGTCAGCGGCTCGTCGGCGCTCATCACCGTGAACAGCACCCGGGCGGCCATCCGGGGGAACCCGACCTCGGCGAAGGCCATCGCCATCCGTTCGACGAAGAGGTGGACCTCCTCGACGTCGGGGGCGGCGCAGCGGTCGTCGGTCATCGGTGGGTGCTCCTCACTGCGGGTCGGACGTCGACTATGCCTCGGATCTCACAGTCTTCACGAGTTTGTGAAACGAGTGTAGCTTCTGATGTATGGAAACTCCCATCGCGGTGACCGGCCTGGTCAAGACCTACGGCCGGATCCGGGCGCTCGACGGCCTCGACCTCAGCGTCCGCGCCGGAGAGGTGCACGGCTTCCTCGGGCCCAACGGCTCCGGCAAGTCCACCACCATCCGGGTGCTGCTCGGCCTGCTGCGGGCGGACGCGGGGGCCGTCCGGCTCCTCGGCGGCGACCCGTGGCGCGACGCGGTCGCGCTGCACCGCCGGCTGGCGTACGTCCCCGGCGACGTGACCCTCTGGCCCAACCTCTCCGGCGGCGAGGTGATCGACCTGCTCGGCCGGATGCGCGGCGGGCTCGACCCGAAGCGCCGCGCCGAGCTGCTGGAATCCTTCGAGCTGGACCCACGCAAGAAGGGCCGGGCCTACTCGAAGGGCAACCGGCAGAAGGTCGGCCTGGTCGCCGCGCTGGCCTCCGACGTCGAGCTGCTCATCCTCGACGAGCCGACCTCCGGGCTGGACCCGTTGATGGAGGAGGTCTTCCAGCAGTGGGTGCGCCGGGCCAAGCAGGACGGCCGGACGGTGCTGCTCTCCAGCCACATCCTCGCCGAGGTGGAGGCGCTCTGCGACCGGGTCACCATCATCCGCAACGGGCGGAACGTGGAGACCGGGACGCTGACCGAGCTGCGCCACCTGCACCGCACCGCCATCGACGCCGAGATCTCCGCCCCGCTGGACGGCCTGGCGGACCTCCCCGGCGTGCACGACCTGCGGGTGGAGGGCAGCCGGGTGCGCTTCGACGTGGACAACCCGGCGCTGGACGCCGCGCTGCGCCGGCTGGCCGAGCTGGGCGTACGGAGCCTGGTCAGCCAACCGCCGACGCTGGAGGAGCTGTTCCTGCGGCACTACGGGACGGCCGACGAGCCGGCCGGGGCGAACCGATGAGCACCCTCACCGGCACCCGGCACCTCGTCCGACTGATCCTGCGCCGGGACCGCATCCTGCTGCCGCTCTGGGTGCTGGTGCTGGCGGTGCTGCCGATGACGTACGCGACGAGCTTCTTCGAGCTCTTCCCGACCGCCGCCGACCGGGCCGCGTACGCCACCGGCACCGCGACGAACCCCTCGATCGTCGCCCTGCTCGGCCCGGTGTACGGCGACAGCGTCGGCGCGCTCACCGCCCAGCGGGGCGGCTTCCTCACCCTGATCGTCGGGCTGATCAGCCTGCTCACCGTCATCCGGCACACCCGCACCGAGGAGGAGGCCGGCCGCGGCGAGCTGCTCGGCGCCACCGTGCTCGGCCGGTACGCCGGCCTGACCGCCGCGCTGACCGTCACCTACGCGGCGAACCTGCTGCTCGGCCTGCTCACCGCGGCCGGCCTGGCCGCCACCGGCCTCCCGGCGGCCGGCTCGCTCTCCTACGGGCTGTCGACCGCGCTGGTCGGGGTCGTCTTCGCCACCGTGGGTGGGCTCGCCGCCCAGCTCACCGAGACGGCCGGCGGCGCGCGGGGGATCGCCGTCGGGGTGCTCGGCCTGGCCTTCGCGCTCCGGCTCGCCGGTGACACCGCGGAGCGGGACTGGCCGAGCTGGCTCTCGCCGCTGGGCTGGGCCCCGCGCATCCAGGCGTACGAGGGCGAGCGCTGGTGGGTGCTGGCGCTGCCCGTCGCGCTGACCGGGCTGCTCGGCGCACTCGCGTACCCGCTGTCGGTGCGCCGTGACCTGGGTGCCGGGCTGCTGCCACCCCGGCTCGGTCCGGCGCACGCCGGAGGTGGGTTGTCCGGACCGTTCGGGCTGGCCTGGCGACTGCACCGGGGTGCGCTGCTCGGCTGGTCGGTCGGCTTCGGGCTGCTCGGGCTGATCCTCGGCGGCGCGGCCGAGGCGGCCGGCCGGTCGGTCGAGGGCAACGCCCAGCTCGAGGAGATCATGGCCCGGTTGGGCGGGTCGTCCGCGCTCGCCGAGGCGTACCTGGGCAGCACGCTCGCCTTCGTCGGCCTGGCCGCCGCCGGCTACGGCATCGCGGCCGCGCTGCGGATGCGTATGGAGGAGGCGGCCGGTCGGGCGGAGCCGCTGCTGGCCACCGGGGTGCACCGGTCCCGCTGGCTCGCCTCGCACCTGCTCTTCGCCCTGGTCGGGCCGGTGGTGGTGCTGGCCGTCTCCGGGCTCGCCACCGGGCTCACCTACGGGCTGAGCGTGGGTGACGTGCCGGGCCAGCTGCCCCGGATGCTCGGCGCGGGGCTGGCGCAGGTGCCGGCGGCCTGGGTGCTGGCCGGCCTGGCGGTGCTGCTCTACGGGCTGCTGCCCCGGTTCGCGCTGGTGGCCTGGGGGGTGCTCGTGGTCTGCGTGCTGCTCGGTCAGATCGGCGCGGTGCTGGAGTTGAGCCAGTGGCTGCTGGACGTCTCCCCGTTCACCCACACCCCGCAGGTGCTCGGCGGCTCGTGGACCGCCACCCCGCTGCTGGCCCTCACCGCCCTGGCCGTCCTGCTGGCCGTGGCGGGCCTGACCGGCTTCCGCCGCCGCGACGTCCCGACCATCTGATGCGGTCGTGAGGTGGGCGGCGGCTGAGCCGTCCACCTCAGGGTCGCGGCGACGGTCAGGGGGCGGTCTCGTTGCGGATCATCAGGGCGGAGCGCAGCCCGGTGATGTCCAGGACGCGGAGCAGGAAGTCACCGACGTTGCTGAGCACCAGCAGGGTCCGCGCGTGGCTGGCCTTGCGGCTGAGCACGACCAGGGTGCCGAGCCCCTGGGAATCGCAGAACGTCACGCCGCCCAGGTCGAGCACGATCCGCGGCGGGGGGTCGGCGAGCACCTCGTTGACGACGGTCGACAGCTGGCCGGCCGTGAGCATGTCGATCTCACCGGCCAGGCGAAGCACCACTTCATCGCCCGTCCGGTGTACCGTGATGGACAGTTCGGCACGATCCACCCGGCCACCCTATCGCGATCTCGACGCCCTGGCCCGGTGAGACCTCTTCGGCCGCCGGGCGCGCGCGCCGGGGTGAGTCTGGTAACCCCGCCCCGGGGTGGCTGCCGATTGGCCGTTCGGCGCTGACACAATGGCGACATCGTGACCGACATATTTTCCGCCGGATCCGGCCGCTACCCGGCCGACGCGCCGGCCTCCGAGGCCCTGTTCGACCGCGCCAAGGCCATCGTGCCGGGCGGGGTGAACTCCCCCGTGCGCGCCTTCCGTGCCGTCGGTGGCACCCCGCGCTTCATGGTCCGGGGGGAGGGCCCCTGGCTCTACGACGTCGACGGCCGGCGCTATGTCGACCTGGTCTGCTCCTGGGGCCCGCTGATCCTCGGTCACGCCCACCCCGAGGTGGTCGAGGCCATCCGGGAGGCCGCCGGCAAGGGCACCAGCTTCGGCACGCCGACGCCCGGCGAGGTCGAGCTGGCCGCGGAGATCGTCGACCGCACCCCGGTGGAGCAGGTCCGGCTGGTCAACTCCGGCACCGAGGCCACCATGTCGGCGATCCGGCTGGCCCGCGGCTTCACCGGCCGTTCGAAGATCATCAAGTTCTCCGGCTGCTACCACGGCCACTCCGACGGGCTGCTCGCCGCCGCCGGCTCCGGCGTGGCCACCCTCGGCCTGCCCGACTCGCCCGGCGTCACCGGTGCGGCGGCGGGCGACACCATCGTGCTGCCGTACAACGACATCACGGCGGTGGAGAAGGTCTTCGCCGACGAGGGCCGGCACATCGCCGCGGTGATCACCGAGGCCGCCGCCGGCAACATGGGCGTGGTCGCCCCGCGCGACGGCTTCAACCAGCGGCTCGCCGCGATCGCCCACGCCGAGGGCGCGCTGCTCATCGTCGACGAGGTGATGACCGGTTTCCGGGTCTCCCGCGCCGGCTGGCACGGGCTCGACCCGTCCGACGCCGACCTGTGGACGTACGGGAAGGTCATGGGCGGCGGCCTGCCCGCCGCCGCGTTCGGTGGGCGCACCGAGATCATGGATCGACTGGCCCCCGCCGGCCCGGTCTACCAAGCCGGCACCCTCTCCGGTAACCCGCTGGCCTGCGCCGCCGGCCTGGCCACCCTGCGGCTCGCCGACGATGCGCTCTACCGCCGGCTCGACCAGACGGCCGCCACCGTGGGCCGGCTCGCCGCCGACGCGCTGGCCGCCGCCGGGGTCCCGCACCGCCTGTCGTCCGCGGGCAACATGTTCTCGATCTTCTTCACCGACGCCGAGGTGCGCGACTACGACAGCGCCCGCACCCAGCAGGTGCCCGCCTTCAAGGCGTTCTTCCACGCGATGCTCGCCGCCGGCGTCTACCTGCCGCCGAGCGCGTTCGAGTCGTGGTTCGTCTCGGCGGCGATCGACGACGCCGCACTGGAGCAGATCGCGGCCGCGCTGCCGACGGCGGCGAACGCGGCGGCAGCGGCGGGGCACGGGGGGTAGGGAACGTGAGCGCAACGGTTGTCCACGTGCTGCGGCACGGCGAGGTGCACAACCCGGACCAGATCCTGTACGGGCGGCTGCCCGGCTTCCGCCTGTCGGAGCTGGGCATCCAGATGGCGAAGGCGGCGGCGCAGGCGCTCGCCGAGCGGGAGATCGTGCACGTGGTGGCGAGCCCGCTGGAGCGCGCCCAGCAGACCGCCGAGCCGATCGCCGCCCAGTTCGGGCTCCCCGTCGGGGTCGACGAGCGGCTGATCGAGAGCGCCAACTGGTTCGAGGGCAAGAAGGTCTCGCCGGGCGACGGCTCGTTCCGCGACCCGCGCAACTGGTGGGTGCTGCGCGACCCGGTCACCCCCTCCTGGGGCGAGGCCTACCAGGCCATCGCCGAGCGGATGTTCGCCGCGCTGCACGCCGCCCGGGTCGCCGCCGAGGGGCGCGAGGCCGTCCTGGTCTCCCACCAGCTGCCGATCTGGACGCTGCGCCGCCACGTCGAGCGCAAGCGGCTCTGGCACGACCCGCGCCGCCGGCAGTGCGGCCTGGCCAGCCTCACCTCGTTCCACTTCGACGGCGCGAAGGTCACCGGGATCGGCTACAGCGAGCCCGCCGCGCACCTGATCGCGATGTCGACGACAGCCCGGACGGCCAAGGGGGCCTGATGCGTTCCCGGAGGCCGATCGCCGTCCTGCTCGCCGCCGTCACCGCCGGGGCGGCGCTGGTCGGCTGCTCCGCGGAGAACGGGGAGAGCCGCTGCGCCAACGACGGCGGCATCGTCGCGTGCGCGCCGGACCAGCGCTCGGCCGCCCCGAAGATCGCCGGTGAGCTGCTCACCGGCGGCCGGTACGACGTCTCCGAGGCCCGTGGCCAGGTGGTCGTGCTCAACTTCTGGGGCTCGTGGTGCGCGCCCTGTCGGGCCGAGGCCGACGACCTGGAGGCCACCTACCAGGCCACCAAGGCCGCCGGGGTGACCTTCCTCGGCATCAACGTGCAGGACAGCAGGGACAAGGCGGTCGCCTTCGAGGAGGGTCGGGTCACCTACCCGAGCCTGTTCGACCCGGCGAGCCGGCTCGCGCTCGCCCTGGAGATCCCGCCGAACACCGTCCCGGCCACCGTCGTGCTCGACCGCGACGGCCGGGTCGCCACCGTGATCCGGGCGGCCGTCAAGCAGGACGGCCTGCAACCGATCGTCGAGCGGATCGCGGCCGAGCAGCCGCCCGCCGGTTCCCGCTGATGGGCGAGACGTTCCGCCAGGTCGCCGAGTCGGGTCCGCTGCTGTTGGCGATCGGGGCGGCGGCGCTCGCCGGACTGGTCAGCTTCCTCTCCCCGTGCGTGCTGCCGCTGATGCCCGGCTACCTGTCGTACGTGACCGGGCTCGCCGGCGCGGACCTGGAGGGGCGGGCGCGGGCCGAGGAGCCCCCGGCTGGCGACGCGGCCCCCGGGGACGCGGGCGCGGCCGGCGGCGGAGTGGCCGTCGCGACGCCCGTGGCCGCCCGGCCGGCGGCGGCGGTCAAGGGGCGGGTGCTCGCCGGAACGCTGCTCTTCATCGCCGGCTTCACCGTCGTCTTCACCGCCACCGCGATCCTCTTCGCCAGCTTCGGCCGCGTCTTCTTCGACCACGAGCGGACGCTGGAGATCGTCATCGGCACGCTGGTCGTGCTGCTCGGGCTGAGCTACCTGGGCGTGGTCCCCGGCATGCAGCGCGAGTTCCGCATCCAGCGGCTGCCCGCCGCCGGGCTGCTCGGGGCGCCGGTCCTCGGCGCGGTCTTCGCGCTGAGCTGGCTGCCCTGCACCGGCCCGACGCTGGGCGCGGTGCTCGGGATGGCCACGGCGGCCGGCAAGACCGACCGGGCCGTGGTGCTGGCCGTGGCCTACTGCCTCGGCCTGGGGTTACCGTTCGTCGTCTTCGGGCTGGGCTTCCACCGCCTGCTCGGGGTCTTCCGCGCCGTCCGGCGCAACAGCCGCTGGGTCACCCGCATCGGCGGGGCCCTGCTGATCCTGATCGGCCTGGCGCTGGTCACCGGCGGGTGGCAGAACTTCGTGATCTGGCTGCAGACGACCGTGGGCGTGGGCGAGGTGAGCATCTGATGACGACCGTGGACGACCGGCCGGCCACCCCGCCGGCCGAGGCGCCCCGGCGGCGGCCCAACCCGGTGCTGGCCCTGCTCCGCAACTCGTGGCGGCAGCTCACCAGCATGCGTACCGCCCTGGTGCTGTTGTTCCTGCTCGCGGTCGCCGCCATCCCCGGCTCGGTGCTGCCCCAGCGTGGCGTCAACCCGGAGAAGGTGAACGAGTACTTCCGGGCGCACCCGGAGCTGGCCCCGCAACTCGACCGGATCGGCGCCTTCGAGGTCTTCGGCTCGGTCTGGTTCTCCGCGATCTACCTGCTGCTGTTCACCTCGCTGGTCGGCTGCATCCTGCCCCGGATGCGCGACCACCTGCGCGCGCTGCGGTCCCGGCCGCCGGCTGCGCCGAAGCGGCTGGAGCGGCTGCCGCAGCACACGGTGCTGCCGGCGCACGCGCCCACCGACCCGGCGGCGATCGCCGCCGTGCTGCGCCGGCGCCGCTGGCGGGTCGAGGTACGCGGCAACGAGGTCTCCGCCGAGAAGGGCTACCTCAAGGAGACCGGCAACCTGCTCTTCCACACCTCGCTGGTCGCGGTGCTGATCGGGGTCGCGCTCGGCTCCTGGTACGGCTGGCACGGCAACAAGCTGCTGGTCGCCGGCGAGGAGAACGCCTTCTGCAACACCCGCCAGCAGTACGCCGAGGCATCGCTCGGCCCGCGGGTGGAGAGCGCCGACCTGCCCGGGTTCTGCCTGACCCTGGACGGCTTCGACGCCCGGTTCCTCCCCTCCGGCCAGCCGGAGAGCTACCGGGCCTCGGTGACGGTGGACGAGCCGGACGGGTCGAAGCGGACGGCCGCCTTCTCGGTCAACTCGCCGCTGCGGCTCGGCTCCGCCAACGTCTACCTGCTCGGCCACGGGTACGCCCCGGTGCTGAAGTACACCGACCGGTACGGGCGCAGCCAGACCAGTACGGTGCCGTTCCTGACCAGCGGGGACGTCAACCTCACGAGTGAGGGTCTGGCCGCCTTCCCGGACGCCAACGTCGACCCGAAGACCGGCAGCCGCGCCGCCGACCAGCAGGTCGCCTTCGACGGGCTCTACCTGCCGACCGCGCCGGACAGCGCGCCCTTCGTCGAGTCGAAGTACCCGACCGAGCGGAACCCGGCGGTGGTGCTGACGGCCTACCGGGGCAACCTCGGGCTGGACGCCGGCATCCCCGGCTCGGTCTACCAGCTCGACCAGCGCCAGGTGACCAGCGGCAAGCTCAAGGAGATCGGCCAGAAGAAGCTGGGCGTCGGGGAGAAGTGGACCCTGGACGACGGCAGCAGCCTGGAGTTCGTGGGCACCAAGCCGTACATCACGCTCTCGGTGCGGCACGCCCCCGGCCAGACGCTGATGCTCGGCGCCTGCGTGGTGCTGCTGGGCGGCCTGATGGGTTCGCTCTTCGCCCGGCGCCGGCGGGTCTGGTTCCGGGTCGACCCCGGCAGTGGATCTCCGACGAGCGGTAGTAGTTTGGTGGAGGCCGGTGGGCTGCCGCGCACCGAGCATCCAGGGTTCGCCGACGAGTTCGCGCAGGTCGTCGCCGCGGTCAGCGGCGACGGACGGCCCGACGGGCGGGCGCGAGAGGGAGTCGAGTGATGTCCGCAGTCTCCGACCAGCTGGTGACGTTCGCGATCCTGGCGTACCTGGTCGCGATGATCAGCCACGCCGTCGAGTACGCGCTGGGCAACGTCCGCGCGGTGTCGGCCGCCCCCGCTCGTGAGCTGGTCGGCGCCGGAGTGGGCGCCACCGGCGGCCCGGTCGACGCCTCCGCCGCGCCGGTGGCCGCCGAGACCCGGCGCAGCCGGTCGGCGCAGCGGGCCCGGCTGGCCGGGCGGATCGCCGCCGGGGTCACCGTGCTGGCCGCCGCGCTGCACCTCGGGGCGCTGGTCACCCGGGGCATCGCCGCCGAGCGGATGCCCTGGGGCAACATGTACGAGTTCGTGCTGACGGTCACCTGGATCGGCACGGCGGCCTGGCTGGCAGTGCTCGTCAAGCGCCCCGCGCTGCGCCGGCTGGGGCTCTTCCTCACCCTGGTGATGGTGCTGCTGCTCGCCTTCGCCGAGCTGAAGCTCTACGTCCAGGTGGTGCCGCTGATGCCGGCGCTCCAGTCCTACTGGTTCATCGTCCACGTGTCGACGATCGTGTTCAGCTCGGGCATCTTCCTGCTGGGCGTGGTGCCGGCGATGGCGTTCCTGATCCGCAACGGGTACGAGCAGGGCAAGCGGAGCTTCCCGTACACGCTGGCCCGGCGGCTGCCCGCGGCGGCCGGCCTGGAGCGGCTGACCTTCGCGCTGCACGCCTTCGCATTCCCGGTCTTCACCTTCGCGGTGATCGCCGGCGCGATCTGGGCCGAGGCGGCCTGGGGTCGGGCCTGGGGCTGGGACCCGAAGGAGACCTGGGCCTTCATCTCCTGGGTGGTCTACGCCGGCTACCTGCACGCCCGGGCGACCCCGAGCGTGAAGCGCAACGTGGCCACCTGGATCGCCGTGCTCGGCTTCCTGACCATGCTGATGAACCTGTTCGGGGTGAACTTCTTCTTCACCGGCCTGCACTCCTACGCGGGGGTGGAGTGAGCCGGCCGGTCAGCACCCGGTCCACGCCCAGCGTGACCTGGTAGGCAATTCCGGCACGTCGGCCAGCTCGATCCGCTCCGCCGGCGCGTCCCGCCACCCTCCGCAGAATGTAGAACTACACTTCTAAGAACTGTACTTCTACGAGATGCGGTGACGGCATGACCGGGCTGGCGAAGCCGCAAGTGATCTTCGATCGGGACGTCGAGTGGACCGAGTTGGCCCGCTTCGCCGCCGACGAGCGTCCGGGCGCCACGCTCGGGGTGGTCAGTGGTCGACGTCGGCAGGGCAAGACGCTGCTGCTGTACGAACTCGCCCGGGCGAGCAGAGGCTTCTACTTCGGGGCCACGGAGGCGACGTCCGCGGAGTCGCTCCGACGGCTCGGCGAAGCGATCGGCGCGTTCACGGGCGCCCCCGGGCCCGTCCACCTTGCCGACTGGGCCGGCGCCGTCGACGCGCTGCTCGCCCTCGGACGCGACCGGCCGACGACCGTGGTGATCGACGAGTTCCCGTACCTGGTCCGCGCCGCACGGGACCTGCCGTCGATCATTCAGCACGCACTCACGCCGGGACGGCCGGAGCGGGTCGGGTCGCGGACCCGCCTCCTGCTCTGCGGCTCGGCCCTGTCCTTCATGGGCAATCTCCTTGCCGGTTCGGCCCCGCTGCGCGGCCGGGCTGGGCTGGAACTGTCGGTCCAGCCCCTCGACTACCGCGCGGCGGCGACCTTCTGGGGCATCGAAGACCCGGCGCTGGCGGTGAAGGTGTTCGCCATCGTCGGCGGCACACCGGCCTACCGGAGGGAGTACGTCCAGGACGACGCACCGACCGGGCTGGAGGACTTCGACGCCTGGGTCACCCGCGCGGTGCTCAACCCGGCGCGTCCACTCTTTCGGGAGGCGCGGTACCTGTTGGCGGAAGACCCGGACCTGCGTGACACGGCGCTCTACCACTCGGTGCTTGCCGCAGTTGCCGAGGGGAACGCCAGTCGTGGCGGAATCGCCGGCTACATCGGGCGGAAGGCGAATGAGCTGCAACACCCCCTCACCGTGCTGGAGGACGCCGGCCTCCTGCTCCGCGAGCCGGATCCGCTGCGGAGCGGGCGCAGCAGTTACCGGATCACCGAACCCCTCATCACCTTCTACCAGGCGGTCATGCGACCGGCCTGGACGGCGTTGGAGCAGCGCCGGGGCGGAGACGTCTGGCGTCGATCACAGCGCCGGTACGCCAGCGCGGTGCTCGGGCCGCGGTTCGAGGAGATCGTCCGGCAGTGGTCGTTGCGCTTCGCCGATCCGGACGTCCTGGGCGGGTTGGTCGGTGAGGCCAGCGCGGCCACGTTGACCGATCCCGCCACCCGGACCAGTCACGAACTCGACCTCGTCGCGCTCGGCGAGCCGCCCCTCGGCGACGGCCCCCGCCCACTGCTCGCCATCGGTGAGGTGAAGTGGGGCCGCCGGCTGGGCGTACCCGATCTGGAACGGCTCGGGCGGCTGCGCGAGCTGCTGCTTCCGCGACCCGGCTTCGACGCGCGCGATACCCGACTGCTGCTGGCGAGCGCGGAGGGTTTCACGGAGGAGTTGACGGGTGCGGCGAGCAGTCGCGAGGACGTCGTTCTGGTGGATCTCGACATGCTCTACGCCAGGGCCTGAGGCGATCAGGGCTCGGCGGGTCAGCCGCCGAACCAGCCGGGGACGTCGAGGCGGAAGAACTGGTCCGGGGTCACCCGCCGCAGGTCGTCCTCCATCGCGCTGACCCGCTCCGCGCCGAGGGTGGCCACCCAGCGCTCGCGCAGCGCGTCGAAGACGACCGCCGAGCGGCGCAGCCCGTCGACCCCCCGCTCGGTCATCCGGACCAGCTTGCGCCGGGCGTCGGTGGGGTCGTCGGCGCGTTCCAGGTAGCCGAGCGCGACCAGCCGGTCGACGGTCTTGCCGGCCGCCTGCTTGGAGACGCCGAGGCGCTGGCCCAGCTCGCCGGCGGTGGTGCCGTCGACGCCGACGGCCTGGAGGACGAAGCCGTGCAGTGGCCGCAGATCCGGGTGCCCCTGCCGGGCCAGCTCGGCGTGCAGGTCGTCGATCAGGGTACGGAAGCCGGCGAGCAGCAGCAGGGGCAGCACGAAGCCGGGACGGTCAGACTCAGGCGTTGTCATGTTCGACAACCTCGTTTACTATTTGGTCAACCACGTTGACGATCGTACCCGAGGGGTTTCGCCATGTCCGTCTTCACCGCCCACACTCCCGAGACCGCGCCCGCCGCCGCCCGCCCCACCATGGCCGGCGTGCAGCGCAGGCTCGGTCACCTCCCCGAGGCCGTCGCCCGGATGGCCGAGTCGCCCGAGCTGCTCAAGGGCTTCCTCACCGCCAACGCCACCTTCGAGTCCACCGACCTCGACCCGGTCGAGCGGGAGGTCGTGGTGCTGACCGTCGCCACCCGCAACGAGTGCCACGTCTGCGTGGCGATGCACACCGCCACCCTCACCCGGCACGGTGCCGATCCGGCCCTGACGGCCGCGCTGCGGGCCGGCGCGCCGCTGGCCGATCCGAGGCTGGAGGCGCTGCGCCGGTTCACCGTCGCCGTCCTCGACCACCGGGGCGCGGTGCCCCAGGGCGAGCTGGACGCGTTCCTCGCCGCCGGCTGGCGCTCCCGGCACGCCCTCGACGTGGTGCTCGGCGTCGGCACGTACACGATCTCCACCTTCGCCAACCGACTCACCGACGCCCCGCTCGACCCCGCCCTGGCCGGATACGCCTGGGAGCCGGCCGCCTGACCGGCGGGGCTCACTCCCGTAGGAAGGTCACCAGCAGGGCGCTCGTCTCCACCGGCCGCTCCTCGAAGATCCAGTGACCGCTGTCCTCGATCACCTGACCGGTGACCGTGGTGGCGTACCGGCGCACCTGGTCGGCCACCCCTTCACCCAGGCTGGCCTGCGCGCCGACCGCGAGCACCGGCATGGCCAGCGGTGTCTCCCGGTACGCCGCGTTGTCCGCGACGTCCTGGCTCAAGGCCCGAAAGCAGGCGAAGCTGGCCCGCAGGTGGGCGGGGTCGCTCAGGTGCCGGGCGTACTCGTCGACGTCGTCGGCACTGATGCTGCCCGTGTTGACCATGATCGAGTCGGTGAAGCGCTCCACCCAGAGCGCCTCCCGGCCGGCCACCATCTCCTCCGGCAGGCCGTTGGCGACGTTGAAGAAGCCGAAGTTCCACAGCGCCGGCCCGGCGGCGGTGAGCGCGGGGAACGCGTAGACGCTCTCGTCCGGGATCGGCGCCTCGGTCAGCACCAGCCGGGACACCGCGTCGGGATGGGCGGCGGCGTAGGCGTACGCGACCATCGTGCCCAGATCGTGGCCGACCAGCCGGATGTCACCGGCCAGGCCCAGCCCGGTCAGCAGCCCGTGCACGTCGGCCGCCAGGGTCTTCTTGTCGTACCCGTCGGGTGGCGCGTCGCTGTCGCCGAAGCCGCGCAGGTCGGGCGCGACCACCTGGTACGAGGTGGCCAGTTGCGGCAGCAGCCCCCGCCACATCCGCCAGCACTGCGGATAGCCGTGCAGCAGCACCAGGGTGGGCCCCCGGCCGCCCCGGACGTAGTTGATCGCCACATCGCCGACCTGGGCTCGCTGCTCGTAGAACCCCGCCGGTACCCGCCCGTCGCCCATCGCCGCTCCCCGTCTCGACCGGCGGCTCGACTACCCGGCCGGCCACCACCCATGCCGACGCGCGCCTCGCGGCTGGGCGGTGGTTCGTCGAGCCTGCGGGCGGCGGACGCCCGCCGGGCGAGGTGGCGGGCCGTCCGGGGCCCGGACCGGACGGGACTTCGCCGCCGCGCCGTGCGCCGGGAGGCGTGGGGAGACGCACACCGCCCGGGCCGACCCGGCGTGGGCGGGGCGTCCCGGGGTGCGGGAGACTGGCGGCATGGCGGCTCGTGGCTTCCCGTACACCGATCTCAAGGACTTCCTCGCGGCGCTGGAGCGCGCGGGCGAGCTGCGGCGGGTGAGCGTCCCGGTCGACCCCACGCTGGAGATCAGCGAGGTGGTCACCCGGACCGTCCGGGCGGGCGGCCCGGCGCTGCTCTTCGAGCGGCCCACCCGGGGCGAGATGCCGGTGGCGATCAACCTCTTCGGCACCGAGAAGCGGATGGCGATGGCGCTCGGCGTCGAGTCGCTGGACGAGATCGGCGACCGGATCGGCGCGCTGGTCAAGCCGGAGCTGCCGGTCGGCTGGTCCGGCATCCGCGAGGGCCTGGGCAAGGTCATGCAGCTCAAGTCGGTGCCGCCGCGCAAGGTGAAGACCGCCCCCTGCCAGCAGGTGGTCTACCGCGGCGACGACGTCGACCTGAACCGGCTGCCCGGCCTGCAGGTGTGGCCCGGCGACGGCGGGATCTTCCACAACTACGGGCTGACCCACACCAAGCACCCGGAGACCGGCAAGCGCAACCTCGGGCTCTACCGCCTCCAGCAGCACAGCCGCAACACGCTGGGCATGCACTGGCAGATCCACAAGGACTCCACCGCGCACCACGCCGTCGCCGAGCGGCTCGGGCAGCGGCTGCCGGTGGCCGTCGCCATCGGCTGCGACCCGGTGGTCAGCTACGCGGCGAGCGCCCCGCTCCCCGGCGACATCGACGAGTACCTGTTCGCCGGTTTCCTGCGCGGCGAGCGGGTCGAGATGGTCGACTGCCTCACCGTGCCGTTGCAGGTGCCCGCGCATGCCCAGATCGTGCTGGAGGGCTACCTGGAGCCCGGCGAGCGGCTGCCCGAGGGGCCGTTCGGCGATCACACCGGCTTCTACACCCCGGTCGAGCCGTTCCCGGTGCTGCACATCGAGGCGATGACCATGCAGCGCGACCCGGTCTACCACTCGATCGTCACCTCCAAGCCGCCGCAGGAGGACCACGGCCTGGGCAAGGCCACCGAGCGGATCTTCCAGCCGCTGCTCAAGCTGCTGATCCCGGACATCGTCGACTACGACCTGCCGGCCGCCGGGGTGTTCCACAACTGCGCGATCGTGTCGATCCGCAAGCGCTACCCGAAGCACGCGCAGAAGGTGATGAACGCGATCTGGGGCGCGCACCTGATGTCGCTGACCAAGCTGATCGTGATCGTCGACGAGGACTGCGACGTGCACGACTACAACGAGGTCGCCTTCCGCGCCTTCGGCAACGTCGACTACGCCCGCGACCTGCTGCTCACCGAGGGCCCGGTGGACCACCTCGACCACTCGTCGTACCAGCAGTTCTGGGGCGGCAAGGCCGGCGTCGACGCGACCCGCAAGCTGCCCGCCGAGGGCTACACCCGGGGCTGGCCGGAGGAGATGACCATGTCGCCGGAGGTCGCCTCCCTGGTCGACAAGCGCTGGAAGGAGTACGGAATCTGATGACGGCCGTGCTGGAGCCCGTCGAACGCCCGGGCCGGGTCAAGTCCTTCCTCAAGCTGGTCGCGATCGAGCACTCCGTCTTCGCGCTGCCCTTCGCGTACCTGTCGGCGCTGACCGCGATGCGGGTCGACGGCGGGCGGGTGCGCTGGCTCGACCTGCTGCTGATCACCGTGGCGATGGTGGGGGCGCGGACGTTCGCGATGGCCGCCAACCGCATCCTCGACCGGCGGATCGACGCCCGGAACCCGCGTACCGCGAACCGGGAACTGGTCACCGGCGCGGTGAGCGTGCGCACGGCCTGGACCGGCGCGGCCGTCGCGCTGGTGGTCTTCCTGGCCGCCGCCGCGTTGCTCAACCCGCTCTGCCTGGTGCTCGCGCCGCTCGCGGTGATCCCGCTGGTCGTCTACCCGTACGGCAAGCGGTTCACCAACTGGCCGCACGCCATCCTGGCGATCGCCCAGGCGGTCGGACCGGTCGGCGCCTGGCTCGCGGTCACCGGCACCCTGGACGGCTCCTGGCCGGCCTGGCTGCTCGGCGTGGCGGTGGGGCTGTGGATCGGCGGCTTCGACCTGATCTACGCCTGTCAGGACGCCGACGTCGACCGGGAGATCGGCGTGCACAGCGTCCCGGCCCGGTACGGGCTGCGCTTCGCGCTGCACGCCTCCACCGTCGCGCACGTGGTCACCTTCGCGCTGTTCATCTGGTTCGGCGCGCTGGTCGGCTTCGGCTGGCTGTGGTGGATCGGCCTGGCGTTCACCGCCCTCGCCTTCGGCTACCAGCACGTGGTGGTCAGCCCCACCGACCTGAGCAAGGTCAACCGGGCGTTCTTCACCGCGAACGGCTTCGTCGGCATCGCCCTCTTCCTCTTCGCCCTGCTCGACCTCACCATCCGCCTCCACCTCCACCCCTGACCGACCCCACCCGGCCGGAAGGCGGGGTCAGGGGGTGGGGTAGCGGGCGCTTTCCAGGGTCCAGTCGAGGGTGCCGCGGACGGCGTTGGCGACGCCGTCGAGGTGGGTGGTGACGGCCGGGTCGAGGGCGGGGCCGAACGACGGCACGTCGGCGCGGAGCGCGACGAAGCGGTCCATCGCCGCCTGCCAGCGCTCGGCGGTCAGGTCCACGGCGGTGTCCAGTGGCACCCCCCGTTCGCCGGCCACCGCCAGCACCAGGTTGTGCCCGCCCGAGGTGGCCCGGTCCCGCTCCAGCGAGGCGAGGTCGTTGTACCAGGAGAGCAGGTCGTTGCCGAGCTCGCCGATCCGGCGCAGCGCCGGGTGGTGGTAGACCGGGTCCGGCAACGGCCGCCCGGTGGCGAACTCGATCAGCGGGTACGAGACGTACGCCGCCGACGTCGCCCGGCGCAGCTGGACGTACTCGGCGACCGAGGGGCGCCGGCCGAGGTCCTTGGCGACCGACTCCCGCCACGTGCCGTCCAGGTGGTCGGCGACCGCGTCGGCGAAGCGCAGCCGCCAGCGGGCCGGCATCCGGCGCCGGGGCACCCGCCAGGCGTCGACCAGCAGCCGGCGCAGCGGCCCGCCGAACCCGGGATGCCGCCGGCGTGGGCCGTCCCGCAGCAGGCTCAAAGCCCCGGCCCGCAGCGCCCTGATCTGCTCCGGCGCGAGCCGGTCCGGCCCGTCGCAGGCGTCGTCGACCAGGAAGAACCAGGTGAACAGGGCGGCCAGGGTACGCAGGTCCGGCTCGGTGGCGTCCGGGTAGAGCCGGCCCGCGTACCGGGCGAAGCCGGCCCGGTCCAGCCGCTCCCGGGCGCTGGAGTCCAGCGGTACGCCCAGCCGGGGCAGTCGGTCCAGCAGCCACTCCTGCACCGGGTCCGCGTACGGCGAGAGCCGGGGCGGGATCGGGCACCCGGCCCGCAGCGACCGGAGCACCTCCTCGACCATGGCTCGATCCCTTCCCGTGCGGCGTGGGCCGCCGACGGCAGCATGGCAGGTCCGCCACGCTCCCGCCGTCCCCGCGCACAGCGGGGTGCCGCGGCGACACGCAGCGCAGCGGTCGGGGGGTCGCCGGGCGGGGCGCGGCGGCGACCAGGCAGGCTGGACGACATGCGCGAACCATGGGTGGTCGGGGTCTCCGGCGCGTCCGGCACCCCGTACGCGGCGGCGGTCGTCAACGGGCTGCTCGACGCCGGCGAGCCGGTGGACCTGATCGTCTCCCGGGCCGCCCGGCTGACCGTGCTCGACGAGACCGGCCGCCCGTTCCGGGACGGCCACTGGGCCGAGGACCTGGCCGCCTGGCTGGGTCGCGACCTCGCCGATGCCGACGTGCGGCACTGGCCGGCCGGTGACATCGCCGCCGGCCCCAGCAGCGGCTCCTACCGGGTACGCGGGATGGCGGTGGTGCCGGCGAGCACGGCCGCCTGCGCCGGTATCGCCGTCGGGCTCTCCAAGGACCTGTTGCAGCGCGCGGCCGAGGTCAACCTCAAGGAGCGCCGGCCGGTGGTGGTGGTGCCCCGGGAGACGCCGGTGACCCGCAGCCACCTGGAACACCTGATCGCGTTGCACGATGCCGGGGCGGTGGTGCTGCCGGCCAGTCCGGGCTTTTACGGCTCCGGAGCCTCGGCCACCGCACAGCAGTTGGTCGACTTCGTGGCCGGCAAGGTGCTGGACGCGCTCGGCGTGCCGCACACGTTGTTCCGGCGGTGGTCGGGGCAGTTGGCCGCCGACCGGTCGTAGCGGGAGCGGAACCTCGCCTCAGACGGGCGCGGACCGGACCTGTCGGCCGGCCCGCGATCCGTCTCGCACCATTCAGTACATCCCGGCGTTGGCCGGCCCCGGTCCGGTCGAGGCGGCGGGACCGACATTGCGCGGCTTGCCGATGTCCTCCCCCTCGTCCAGCATGCCCTCCCCTTCCAGCAGGGCCCGCACCTCGGATTCCCGAAACCGGCGATGCCCGCCTGGAGTCCGGATGCTGCCGATCCGGCCGGCCGCCGCCCATCGCGTCACAGTCTTCGGGTCAACCCGAAACAACGCGGCGACCTCACCCGGTGTCAGCAGGCGATCTCCAGTGTCCACAGCCCCCTCCTCGCGTCGACGAAGCCCTCGGCTGAACACACTGCCCCCGGCCGGTGCGAGCCCAGAGCCGTCATGAGGGACGTATGGCAATTACAGCACCAGCGACCTGGCCTGTCCGCCAAACGCGAAAAACGCACTGAGTGGGAAGTTAGGAAATATTACCCGGGTCCGGCCCCCATCACGCTGAGTCTGCAAATAGTTACGTGTTGTCATGTTCAACGGGTGCCGGCCGCCCGACGTTACGCCCGGACAGCTAGGGTCACCTTCCGTGGACGCCATCGACCTGAGCCTCGTCGACCTGCTGCGCGGCAACGCCCGACTGTCGTACGCCGAACTCGCCCGGCAGGTCGGCCTCTCCGCCCCGGCCGTGCACGAGCGGGTCGGCAAGCTGGAGTCCGGCGGCGTGATCCGGGCGTACCGGGCGGAGGTGGAGCCGGAGGCGGTCGGGCTCGGCGTGACCGCGCTGATCGGCATCGTCGAGGACTCCGGCGGGGACGCCGAGGACGTGCTGGAGGCGTTCCGCCAGATGCCCGAGATCGAGTCCTGCTACTTCATGGCCGGCGTCGAGTCCTTCCTGCTCAAGGCGCGGGTCGGCACGATCGCCGAGCTGGAGGCGCTGATCGTGCGGCTCAACCGCACCCCGGGCGTGGCGTCCACCCGCACCGGCATCGCCCTGTCGACCAAGTGGGAGAACCGCCCGCAGCCGCTCGGGACGCCGGGGAGCTGACCGTCCGGCTCTGGCGTCGCCCGCCCGGCAGCGATACCTTGCGCCGATGACGACCCCCGTACGCGGCGCCGCCGTGGTCACCGGTGCGGCCGGTGGGCTGGGCCGGGCCATCGCCGCCGCGCTGCAGGCCGACGGCTGGTCCGTACTCCTGACCGACCTGGACGCCGGCGCGGCCGCCACCGCCGCCGCGCCGCTCGGTGGCTGGTCCCGGGCGCTGGACGTGCGCGACGAGGCGGCCTGCGCCGAGGTCGCCGCCGAGGCGGCCGGCGGGACGGCCGGCGGGCTCGGGCTCTGGGTCAACAACGCCGGCATCCTGGTCACCGGGCCGTCCTGGGAGCACGACGCGGCGACCCGGCGACGGGTGGTTGAGGTGAACGCGCTCGGCGCGATGACCGGCACCCTGGCCGCGCTGGCCGTGATGCGCGCGCAGGGGCACGGGCACGTGCTCAACGTCGTCTCCCTCGCCGGACTGATCGCCGCGCCCGGCGAGACCGTCTACGCGGCCAGCAAGCACGCGCTGCTGGCGTTCAGCCTCGGCACCCTGGCCGACCTGCGGATGGCCGGCCTGACCGACGTACACGTGTCGTGCCTGTGCCCGGACGGGATCTGGACGCCGATGCTGCACGACCGGCTCGACGACCCGGGGGCGCTGGCCTCCTTCACCGGGACGATGCTGACCCCGCAGCGGGTCGCGGCGCGGGCCGCCCGGCTGGCCCGCCACCCCCGTCCGGTGGTCAGCCTGCCCCGCTGGCGCGGCGCGCAGGTACGGCTGCTGGACGCGCTGCCGCGGCTGGCGCTCGCGCTGACCCCGGTGGTCCGGGCCGTCGGCCGGGCCGGGCAGCGCCGGCAGCGGCACCGGGTCGGGCCGGACGGGAGCTGAGCTCACTTGTAACGTTGCCGGCGTGACTCATCTCGACCGGTGCGACGAGGCCAGCCGGATCTGGGTGACCGAGGCGATCGCCACGGTCGAGGCGGACGCCAACCGCTCCGCCGACACCCACCTGCTGCCCTTCCCGCTGCCCCGGGCCTGGGGGATCGACCTCTACCTCAAGGACGAGTCGGTCCACCCCACCGGCTCGCTCAAGCACCGGCTGGCCCGTTCGCTCTTCCTGTACGGGCTCTGCAACGGCTGGATCGGCCCGGAGACCACCATCATCGAGGCGTCCTCCGGCTCCACGGCGGTCTCCGAGGCGTACTTCGCGCGGATGCTGGAGCTGCCGTTCGTGGCGGTGATGCCCGCCTCCACCTCACCCGAGAAGATCACCCAGATCGAGTTCCACGGCGGACGCTGCCACCTGGTCGAGGACCCGGCCAAGGTGGTGATCGAGGCGCGCTGGCTGGCCGAGGACAGCGGCGGGCACTTCATGGACCAGTTCACCTACGCCGAGCGGGCCACCGACTGGCGGGGCAACAACAACATCGCCGAGTCGATCTACGCGCAGCTCTCGCTGGAGCGGCACCCGATCCCGGCCTGGGTCGTGATGGGCGCCGGCACCGGCGGCACCAGCGCCACCATCGGCCGGTACGCCCGCTACCGGCGGCTGCCCACCAAGCTCTGCGTGGTCGACCCGGAGAACTCGGCGTTCTACCCGGCCTGGCAGGCCGCCGACTGGTCGGTGCGCACCGGTCGCGGCTCGCGGATCGAGGGGATCGGGCGGCCGACCGTCGAGGCGTCCTTCCTGCCCTCGGTGGTGGACCGGATGACCCAGGTCCCGGACGCCGCCTCGCTGGCCGCCATGCGCGCCGGCTCGGCCGTGCTCGGCCGCCGGGTCGGCGGCTCCACCGGCACCAACCTCTGGGGCGCCTTCGGGCTGATCGCCGAGATGCTCGCCGCCGGCCGGACCGGCTCGGTGGTCACCCTGATCTGCGACGCCGGCGACCGGTACGCCCGCACCTACTACGACGACGCCTGGGTGTCCGCGCAGGGGCTGGACCTGGCCCCGCACCTGGCCACGATCGAACGGTTCCTCGACAGCGGCGCCTGGCCGGTCTGAACCGGCCGGCTCAGCGGGCGTCGACCCGCTCGGCCAGGCCGGGATAGTGCCGCACCAGGCCGTCGGCGTCGAGGGTCAGCTCGGCCCGGAAGCCGTCGCTGGCGAACCGGACCCGCCCCGGCCCGAGCGGGGTGTAGACCTGCTCGGCGGGGACCACCTCCAGGCTCGGCGCCAGCACCCACGCCACGGTGACCGTGTGCGGGAGGTCCGGCGTCGCCCCGGTCAGCCCCAGCCGCCGGACCGGCAGGGCGTTGAAGAGCGGCGACCCGCTCAGGTCGACGTCGAGGGCGTCGTACAGCCGGTCCGGGTCGTCGGCGCCCGGCAGCCCGGCCGGCGGCTGCCCGGCGGCCCGCAGCGCCGCGTCGAGGTCGCCCTGCTCGGCGGTGGTCACCCGCCAGCCGTCCCCGCCGCGCTCCAGCCGCACCCGCCGCGACCAGCCCGCCCCCTCGGTCGTCACCTCCAGCGACTTGGTGGCCCCGTCCGCGCCGGCGGTCAGCTGGTAGCGGCACGTCCATCCGATGGGGTCCACGGCGACCTGGGTGCCGTGCGCGACGAATCCGGGGCCGTCGTCGAGGACGGCGTGCTCGGCGCCGGCGATGTCCGTCCGGCTCCAGAAGAGTGACCTCGGCATGATTCGGACGTTACGCCAGCCGGCCGACACCGGCAGCGCATGCGGAAACGCCGCCGCGGAGCGCGAGCTCCGCGACGGCGTTCCGGGTGTTCGGACGGATCAGTGGGTACGCGCCGGCGGCCGGCCGCCGAAGCCACGCCGGTCGTCGCGCGGACGGTCGTCGCCCCGCGCCTCGGGGCGGAACCCGCCCCGGCGCTCGGTGCCGCGCTGCTCGCCGCCGAAGCGCCGCTCGCCCTGCGGCCGGTCGCCGAAGCGCTCGCCGCGGTCGCCGTAGCGGTGCTCGCCGGCCGGCCGGTCGGTGCGGTCGCCGAAGCCGCGCTGGCCCCGGTCGCCGAACGAGCGGTCGCCGGCCGGCCGGTCGCCCCGGCCGTCGGAGCCGCGCTGGCCCCGGCCGTCGAAGCGCCGCTCGCCCTGGGGGCGGTCGGCGTAACCCCGGTCGCCCCGGTCGCCGAAGGAACGCTCGCCCGCCGGGCGGTCGCTGCGGCCGTCGAAGCCGCGCTGGCCCCGGTCGCCGAAGGAACGCTCGCCCGCCGGGCGGTCGCTCCGGCCGTCGAAGCCGCGCTGGCCCCGGTCGCCGAAGGAACGCTCGCCCGCCGGGCGGTCGAAGCGGCGCTCGCCGAAGCGTTCGCCGCGCCCGTCCCGGTCACCGAACCGGCGCTCGCCGGTCGGCCGGTCACCGAACCGGCGCTCGCCGGTCGGCCGGTCACCGAACCGGCGCTCGCCGGTCGGCCGGTCACCGAACCGGCGCTCGCCCCGGTCCGGGCGGTCACCGTAGCGGCGCTGCCCGGCGGCGCGGCGCGGCTCCGGCTCCTCGCGGACCGGGACGCCGCTGGGCTCGCGGGCACCGGTCAGCTCGGCCAGGGTCGGGTCGCCGACGCGGACCCGGGTCTCGGCCGGCGCGACGCCGGCCTTCTCCATCATCGCCAGCGTGGTGCGGCGCTGCTTGGGCAGCACCAGGGTCGCCACCGCGCCGGACTCGCCGGCCCGGGCGGTACGGCCCGCGCGGTGCAGGTAGTCCTTCGGGTCCTTCGGCGGGTCGATGTGCAGCACCAGGGAGACCCCGTCGACGTGGATGCCCCGGGCGGCCACGTCGGTGGCGACCAGGACGTTCATCCGGCCCTCACGGAACTCGGCCAGCGTCTTGGTACGCATCCGCTGGGTCTTGCCACCGTGCAGGCCACCGGCCCGTACGCCCACCGCGGCGAGCTGCTCGACCAGCCGGTCGACCCCGAGCTGGGTACGCGCGAAGAGCATGGTCCGGCCGTCGCGGGCCGCGATGGACGCCGCCACCGCGAACTTGTCGTGCGGCGGGATCAGCAGCATGTGGTGGTCCATGGTGGACACCGACGCGGTCGACGGGGCGGTCGAGTGGGTCACCGGGTCGGTCATGAACCGCTTGACCAGCGAGTCCACGTCACCGTCCAGAGTGGCCGAGAAGAGCAGTCGCTGGCCGTCCGCCGGCGTCTTCGCCAGCAGCTGGGTCACCTCGGGCAGGAAGCCCATGTCGGCCATCTGGTCGGCCTCGTCGAGGACGGTCACCTCGACGTCGTCCAGGTGACACACGCCCCGGTTGATCAGGTCGCCGAGCCGGCCCGGTGTGGCCACGACGATCTCCACGCCACGGCGCAGCGCGTCGATCTGCCGGTCGTACGGCACCCCGCCGACGGCGGTCTTGAGGAAGATCCCGACGGCCTTGCCGAGCGGCATCAGGGCGTCGTTGACCTGCATGGCGAGTTCCCGGGTGGGGACCAGCACCAGGGCCCGGGGGTGCAGCGGACGGGCCCGGTTGCGGTCGGCGAGCCGGGCGATCAGCGGCAGCCCGAAGGCGAGGGTCTTGCCGGAGCCGGTCTGGCCCCGGCCGAGCACGTCCCGGCCGGCGAGCGCGTCGGGCATGGTGGCCCGCTGGATCTCGAACGGGGTGGTGATGCCCTGTCGGGCGAGCGCCTCGACCAGCGGCCGGGGCAGGCCGAGGTCGGCGAAGTCGACGTCGGCGGCGGGGGTGTCCCCGACGGTCGGGTCGAGGACGGACGGAGTGGTGCCGGGGTCAGCGAAGGTGGTCAAGAAATGCCTTTCGAGCGGGGCGCATCTTCGCGATGGCCCGCTGCGGCTGCACGCCGCCGAATCGCCCGCAAGATCGCCCATGGGCGCGCACCACGCGCGCCAGGTCAGTGATCTCCACAAGTGTACGGCGGCCCGGCGACGCCGCCAGTCGATCGCGAGGGGGTAGTGGGCGGGCTCACCCTCGCCCCGCGTACGCCCACGGACCGGACGGCGTGGCCCGGACCGCCCGTGGTCACTTGTTCAGGATGTTGCCCACCAGGCCGTCCATGGCGTCGTTGGCGAGCAGGACGATCAGCACGCTGATCGCCACCAGCAGCCCCAGCGAGGCCGCCAGGACGACCACCACCCGGGTGGTGCGGGACCGTTCGGCGGGCGTGTCGGCCCAGCCCTGGGCCAGGATGTGCCCGGTCAGCGAGCCGGAGTTCTCCAGCGGGTTGCCGGCCGGGAAGGAGACCGTGGCGAAGCCGGGCCCCTCGGTGCCGCCGTAGACGGTGCTCGCCAGGTCCGGGCCGCCCCGGTAGGGCGTACCGGGCCGGCCGAGGGCGCCGGCGGCCGGCGTACCCCAGGCGGGGCGCTCGACGGGGGTCGACGCCGGCCGGACCGGCGGGGCCGGCGGGGCCGAAAGCGGCGCGGCGGCCCGGGCGGGTGGCGCGGAGACCTGCGCGGCGGCCCGGAACGGCGGCGCGGCGGCGGGCGGGGCGGAGACCGGCCTGCCTGCGCCCGGCATGGCTGGCGGCGGCGGGAACGGCGGGGCCGGCATCGGGCCCGGCGGGGGCGGCGGCGGGGGCACCGCCGGCCCGGGCGGGGGTACCGGCGGGCCGGGCACGGGCGGAACCGGGCCGGGCGGGGTCGGGCGCGGGCCGGGCGGGGTCGGGCGCGGCAGCGGGGGCGCCGGCGGGGGGAACGGTCCGGGCGCCGGCGGTTCCGGGATCGGCGTCGGTGCGGGCGGGGCGGGCGGGGGCGGGGGCGCGGGCCTGGGCGGCTCCGGGGTCGGTGCGGGCTCCGGCTCGGGCGTCGGCGGGGTGGGCGGCTGGGCCGGCTCCGGGGGCTGGGCGGGCTCGGGCGGTTCCGGGTTGACCGGTGTCGACCGGTAGACGGTGGCGGCTCCGCCGCCGGCCCGGGCGACCGCGCCGGCGGCGGCCTCCTCGGCCGAGACCCGGCTCAGCCCCGGCACGGAGGCGCTGGCCCGGGTGCCCGGCGTCGAGCTACCGCCGCGCTGTCCGGGTACCGACGCGGCGCCCACCACGGGCGCGGAGCCGGTCGGGACGCGTGCCCAGCCGGAACCCTCGGCCGGGTCGGCGGCGCTCTCCCCGCCGGCCCGGGCGCTCTCCGGCGCGCCGGCCCGGTAGGTGGTGCCGGCGGCGGGCGGGCCCGGCAGGTCTCCGTCCTGTGGTGGCGCGGTCACGGTGGCGACGCTGGCCCGGGCGCGGGCGGGCGTGGCGGACGGCGACGGCTGGGACACGGCCGGCGGGGCGTCCGCGTTCGCGCCTCCTTCCGGGCGGTCCGCTGCCGGCCCGGCGTCGGGGGCTGCCGGCCCGGTGTCGGGGGCGGCCGGCGAGGCATCAGGTGCGGCCGGGGCGGCGTCGGGCGCGCTCGATGCCACGTCCGCCCGCGGCCCGTCGACCTCGGAGCGTCCGGTCGGGGCGGCCGGTTCGGGCACGGATCCGGGGTCGACGGTCTCCGCCGGAATCTGTCGCTCGCCCATGCTCGCCCTCCGCGCCGCGCTCGCACCCGCGCCCGTGACACCGGGTCGGATGTGCCTGGATGTCACGGTGCCACATTCCTCCCCGCCGGCACAGCCGGAGCGCGTACCGGGCGGGTATCGGCCGGGTCAGGCGCCGGTGCTCGCCGAGGCCGAGGCCGAGGTCGACGCCGGGGCGCTGGTCTCCGGGGCCAGGCTGCTCGGCGCGGTGCTCGGCACCGCGCTGCTGGTCGACGGGCTCGGCGCGCCCGAGTTCGACGGGCTCGGCGACGGCGACGGGCTCTGCGACGGCGACGGCGACGCCGGCGGCGTGGTGGGCGTGGTCGGCGGCCGGGTGGGCGCCTTCGTGGAGGTGGGCGAAGGGTTCGGCGCCGGGGTGGTCGGCTTCGGCGACGTCGACCCCGTCGGCTTGGGGGCCGGCGTGGTGGGCGTGACGGGCGGCTGCGGGGTGGCCGGCGCGGCTACCGCCCCGACGACCCGGGTGGCGGCGTACAGGCCGGACCACCGGACCGTGGAGATCTTGACGACGTCGCCGGTGGACGGTGCCTGCACCATCTTGCCGCCGCCGATGTACATGCCGACGTGGTGGATCGTCGTCCAGCTGCTGCCCGAGGCGAAGAAGAGCAGGTCGCCGGGGAGCAGGGCACTGCGGTCCACCGAGCGGGCCCGGGTGGCGTAGTACTGGTCCCGGGAGACGCGGGGCAGGTCGTAGTAGCCGGCCGAGCGGTAGGCCGCCCACATCAGACCGGAGCAGTCGAACCGGTCCGGCCCCTCGGCCGACCAGAGGTACGGGTCGCCGAGCTGCGCCAGCGCGTACCGGACGGCGGCGAGGGCCTGCGGGCTGGCGATCAGGCCGGTGGCGCTCTGCCCCTCGACGTACGCGGCACCGAGCTTCTGCTCGGCGGCCTCCTGCTGCCGTTCCAGCTCGATCAGCTGGGCCTGGTTGTCCGCGCGGAGCTTGACCAGCTTCCGCTCGTTCTCCCGCAGCGCCTTCTCCACCGCGGTGAACTGCTCCTCCGCCCGGCGGACCCGGTCCTGCGCGGAGGCGACCGCCTGGGTGGCGACCTGCTCGGCGGTGCGGGTACGGGACAGCTCGCCGGCGGCGGCGGTGGTGGTGTCCTCGGCCTGCTCGCCGCGGGAGATCCGCGACAGGCGGCTCAGCCCCTCGAGGTCCTCGGCGATCTCGCCGGGCGGCAGGGCGGCGGCGGCCTTGAAGGCGTCGGCGGCCACGGCGTCGGCGCGCTGCTGGGCGGCGGCCAGGGCGTCGCGGGCCCGGGCCAGCTCACCCTCGGCTGCGGTGAGCTGCGTGCGGGCGTCGTCGCGCTGCTGGCGGAGCCCGAGCAGCTGGTCGCCGAGCTGGCCGTTCTGCGTCTCGAGGGCGGTGATCTGGGCCAGCAGCGGGCTGGCGACGACCCCGCCGACCGGCAGGGTCGGCCCGCCGGTGGGCAGGCCGGTCACGCCGCCGGACAGGCCCGGGGCGGCACCGGGCAGGCGCAGGCCGCCGGTGGCCACCGGGCGGGAGCCGGTGTCGGGAACGGCGTTGGGCAGCGCCGGCTCGGCGTACGCGGGGGTGGCCAGGGCCATCGCGGCGACGGCGCCGAGCAGGGCCGACCAGAGCGCGGGACGCAGCACCGGCGAGATCACCGGACTCCTGCGTCGTCGCTGCCGTCGCCCGTGCCCGCTGTCGACCATTCCGCTCCCCGTCCGGCGCGCTCGTGCCGCGCACGGTGGGCGCGGCGACCGGGACGCTACCAGTGTGTGTCGCGCCCCACCCTGTCTTACCGCACCGAGGCAGCGATGTCGATGCATCGCCCGGTCACGGGAACCTGAGAGTCCGGTGAAGTACGTCGCTGGCGGTGCCCGTGCTGCCGGCTCGTCGGGGGCCCGACGTAGGCTCGACCGGGACACAGGTGGAAGGGACGTGGCTTTCGATGGACGCCGGACTCAAGCGCGAGCTCGAAGCGAAGGTGTACGCCGGTGAGCGGCTGACCCGGGAGGACGGGATCGCGCTCTACGACAGCGACGACCTGGCCTGGCTGGGGCGGCTGGCCCACCACCGCCGTACCGAGCTCAACGGCGACCGGGTGATGTTCAACGTCAACCGGCACCTCAACCTGACCAACGTCTGCTCCGCCTCCTGCGCGTACTGCTCGTTCCAGCGTAAGCCGGGCGAGAAGGACGCGTACACGATGCGCATCGACGAGGCCGTACGCAAGGCCAAGGAGATGGAGGACGAGCAGCTCACCGAGCTGCACATCGTCAACGGCCTGCACCCGACCCTGCCGTGGCGCTACTACCCGAAGGTGCTGCGCGAGCTGAAGGCGGCGCTGCCCAATGTCAAGCTCAAGTGCTTCACCGCCACCGAGGTGCAGTGGTTCGAGAAGATCAGCGGGCTGAGCGCCGACGCGATCCTCGACGAGCTGATGGACGCCGGCCTGGAGTCGCTGACCGGCGGCGGCGCCGAGATCTTCGACTGGGAGGTCCGGCAGCACATCGTCGACCACGAGTGCCACTGGGAGGACTGGTCGCGGATCCACCGGCTGGCCCACTCGAAGGGCATGAAGACCCCGTCGACGATGCTCTACGGCCACATCGAGGAGCCCCGGCACCGGGTCGACCACGTGCTGCGGCTGCGCGAGCTGCAGGACGAGACCGGCGGCTTCGCGGTCTTCATCCCGCTGCGCTACCAGCACGACTTCGTCGACTCGGCGGACGGCAAGATCCGTAACCGGATCCAGGCCCGCACCACGATGGCGTCGCCGGCCGAGTCGCTGAAGACCTTCGCGGTCTCCCGGCTGCTCTTCGACAACGTGCCGCACGTGAAGTGCTTCTGGGTGATGCACGGCCTCTCGGTCGCCCAGCTGTCGCTCAACTTCGGGGTGGACGACCTGGACGGCTCCGTCGTGGAATACAAGATCACTCACGACGCGGACTCGTACGGCACCCCGAACACGATGCACCGGGACGACCTGCTGCACCTGATCTGGGACGCCGGCTTCCAGCCCGTCGAGCGGGACACCCGCTACAACGTGGTCCGGGAGTACGACAAGGCCCCGTCGCTGGCCGAGCGGCGTTCCGAGCCCCAGCAGGTCTGGGCCTGATCCGGCCGTATCCTCGTAGCACCATGACCGAGCAGCGGAGCGGATTCCCCCGGCGGGACGCCGAGGGGCGCGTCCTCACCCTGGGCGACCTGCTCGGGGTCAGCCTCGCCGGGTGGGTCATCGGGATGCTGGCGCTGGTGCTGTTCGACTGGGCCTTCGCGTCGATCGGCGCGGGCGAGTTCGGGCGCACCAACGGCTGGCTGGCGGTGATCCTGCCGGCGTGGCTGTACTGGGACGACTTCCGGGCCTGGGAGTTCGGCGCGGCCCGGGTGGTGGCGGCGCTGGTCGCCGCCGTGGTCGCGGTGGTCGGCGGGCTGCTGGTCGCCGGGGTGGCGGGCGGCCTGGCGCCGCTGCTCACCGGCGGCCTGGCCGCCCTCGCGTTCACCCTGGTGTACGCGGTGCTCTGGTTCCCTGGCGTGCACTGGCTGGCCCGACGCACGGGCTGAACCCGACCCGGGTCACCCCGGTGGCGGAGAACGGAGTGGAAACGTGAGCGCGGCGGTCAAGTACACGCTGGGCCGGATCGGGCTGTTCGTGGTGGTCGTGCTGGCCCTCTGGCCGGTGGACATGGACATCTTCCTGAAGCTGATCCTGGCGCTGGCGTTCTCCGCCGCCGCCTCGTTCTTCCTGCTGCGCGGCTGGCGGGACGAGATGGCCGAGGAGATGGCCGCCGCGGCCGAGCGGCGGCGCGCCGAGAAGGAGCGGCTCCGGTCGGCGCTGGCCGGCGACGACCAGCCCGACCAGGCGGATCCGCACCGCGAGGGATAGCCGGCGACGGGGCAGCGAAACCGGGGCGTCCCGACTAGGGTCTGCCGCCATGGACAAGATCAACGGGTGGCGGACGAAGGTTTTCGTCTGGATCGGGCTGCCGGTCATCGCCGCCATCGGGCTGATGATGGGCGCCACCGACCTCGTGCCGGCCTGGCAGGCCAAGGGCGGCAGCGGTACGGCGGGAACCTTCACGGCCGTGAACGAGGAATGCTCACGGCGTAACTGCGAGTGGCACGGGGACTTCGTGGCCACCGACGGCGGTGCCCGGCGCACCGACGTCATCCTCTACGACGCGCCGGACGGCTTGGCCAAGGGCGACCCGGCCCCGGCGCGCGACACGGGCGCCCGCAAGGGCGTCTTCTCCACCACGGGCGGATCCACGTACCTGCTGGCCACGGGGCTGACCCTGGCCGGTGTGGTCGCCGCGGTGGCCTGGGTGGTCATGGTGGTCCGGATGGTCCGCCGGCGGCGGCAGGGGGCCGAGACGCCCGCGCCGTTCGCCCCGTCCCACTGAGGACCGGCGACCCGACCGACCCGCGAATTCGACCGAAGGGCCCGGCACGGAACTCCGTGCCGGGCCCGTCGCGTCGGTACCTACCAGTTGGTGGAGCCGGGCACCACCGGCCAGGGCCGGTGGGCCGGCTTGATCAGGTACGCGATGCCGCCGGAGCCGCCGGCCACCGTGCCGTTGGCCCGGTAGCGCTTGGTGCGCAGCCAGATCTGCTCGAACTGCTCGCGCTTGTAGACGTTGCGCACCTCGGCGTTGGACGAGGAGGCCGGGTCGTTGACGATCACGTCACCGTCGGCGGTGAAGCCGACGACCACGAACAGGTGGCCGGAGGTGCCGTAGTTGGAACCGTCCAGTTCGGTGCCGAGGAAGGACTGCGAGGTGATGACGGGGATGCCCGCGGCGATGAAGCGCTCCACCTCGTCGAGCGAGTGCATGCGGGTCACCCGGGCGTCGATGCCGGGGAAGCTGGCCGCGTACGCGGTGTTGAACGGCCAGTTGCCGGCGCCCTCGTACTCGTAGTCCCAGGTCATCCGGGCGGCGTGGGCGACCTGCGGGTCGGTGTAGCCGGGGGTGACCCAGGACAGGTCGTCGGCCGACGGGCCGCGGCCGTAGTACTCCAGCACCATCGTGGTCGAGGTGGGGCTGCACCAGACCTGCCCGCCGCCGCCCCACTCGGGGTAGTTGCCCCGATGGATCATCTGCGACCGGGCCGGCACGGGCAGCTCGGTGCCCCAGGCGATGCCGCCCTTGCTGGGGGCGACGGTGAACCGGTCCGGCACGTGGGAACTCATCGCGCTGAGCATTCGGACCCGGGGGGAGGCCGCCTGGCCGGGCGCGCGGTAGAGGTTGAGGCGCAGCTGGTACGACCGCAACAGCACCCCCGCCTTCGCGTCGTCGATGGAGAACGTGTCGGTCCAGATGGTCGACCAGGGGTCGCCCTGACCGTCCAGGGTGGCCCGCTTGATGTCCTGGTCGCCCGAGGCCCAGCGACCCATCACGTACCAGGGGGTCGCGGCACCGGTGTTGTAGGTGCCCTGGAGCTCGACCTGGATCCAGGTGCCGGCCGGGGTGTCCGCGTTCCAGGAGGCGACCAGTTCGGTGGCGTCGAAGCCGATCTGGGTCCGCGGTGAGGTCCAGGTGGCGTACTCCCAGGTGCGGGTGGCGCCACCGTGCGGGTCGGTGCGGGTGGTGGTCCCGGCGGGACGGTCGATGGTGATCCCGGTGCGGTGGCCCGGGATGGCGTACGTGCCCTGGTGGCTGCCGGCGTGCCAGTCGGGGTGGCTGGACCATTCCTGGAAGGTGATCTGCTCGTCGTGCGCGACGACGGGCAGGTTGTTGTCGGCCTGGGCCGGAACGGCGGTGCCGAGGAGGGTGAGCGCGGCGACGCCGGCGAGGGCGACGGCGCGCAGGGATTTGCTGGCCATGGCAACTCCGCGAGGTGAGGAACCGTTGCCGTTCACTGTCCCGCCTGGAGGGAAGTTCCGCCAGATGTCTGGACATGGAAAATTATTGCCGGCAGGAGGATCCGGCTGAGATGGACCATGGAAGTGATGAATGTTGATATGACCATGTGACTCCTGGTGAAGTGTGCGGACAACGGGATCTCCCGTACCCCGAGGAGGTTGTCCATGGCCCTCCGCATGTCCCCACTCCGCCGCCGGCTGGCGCTGGCCGTCGCCGTCGGGCTCGGCCTCGTCACCGTCGCCACCGGCCCGGTCTCCGCCCGCCCCGCCCCCGACCCGGAACCGGCCGCCGCCGGCTACCGGGTGCTCGGACCACGCACCCTGGCCGACCGGAACTCCGTCGCCCGCACCGGCGCGGCGATCGACTACTCCGAACACGGCATCCTGCACGTCTCGGCCACCCGGGCCGAGGCGGCGGCGATCACCCGGCTCGGCTTCCGGCTGGAGTCGGAGCCCGCGCCGACGCATTCCCACGACGAGGCCGGCACCCTCGCCTTCCCGCCGGCCGACTCCAACTACCACGACTACGCGGAGCTGACCGCCGTCGTGAACCAGGCGGTCGCGGACCACCCGGCCATCGCCCGCAAGATCAGCATCGGTACGTCGTACGAGGGCCGCGACCTGATGGCGGTGAAGATCTCCGACAACGTCGGCACCGACGAGAACGAACCGGAGATCCTCTTCAACGCCCAGCAGCACGCCCGGGAGCACCTGACCGTCGAGATGGCGATCTACCTGCTCAACCTCTTCACCGACAGCTACGGCAGCGACTCCCGGATCACCAACGTCGTCAACTCCCGGGAGATCTGGATCGTCCCGACGGTCAACCCCGACGGCAGCGAGTACGACATCGCCACCGGCTCGTACCGCTCCTGGCGGAAGAACCGGCAGCCCAACAGCGGCTCCACCGCCGTCGGGACGGACCTCAACCGGAACTGGTCGTACCAGTGGGGCTGCTGCGGCGGCTCGTCCGGCACCACCTCGTCGGACACCTACCGCGGCCCGTCCGCCTTCTCCGCACCGGAGACCAGCGCGCTGCGCAACTTCGTCAACAGCCGGGTGGTCGGCGGGACGCAGCAGATCAAGGCGAACATCGACTTCCACACCTACTCGCAGCTGGTGCTCTGGCCGTTCGGCTACACCACCGCGAACACCCCCACCGGAATGAGCGCCGACCAGTACAGCACCTTCGCCACCATCGGCCAGCAGATGGCGAACACCAACGGCTACACCCCGGAGCAGTCCAGCGACCTCTACATCGCCGACGGCACCAGCATCGACTGGATGTGGGCCGCCCACGGCATCTGGGCGTACACCTTCGAGATGTACCCGGGCTCGGCCACCGGCGGCGGCTTCTACCCGCCGGACGAGGTGATCCCCGCGCAGACCTCCCGCAACCGGGAGGCGGTGCTGCTGCTCTCCGAGTACGCCGACTGCCCGTACCGGGCGATCGGCAAGCAGTCCCAGTACTGCGGCGGCGGTGGCGGCACCACGGTCTGGTCGGACACCTTCGAGACGGCCACCGGGTGGACCACCAACCCGGCCGGCACGGACACCGCCACCACCGGGGTCTGGGAGCGGGGCGCCGCCCAGGCGACCAACTCCTCCGGGGCCAAGCAGCTCGTCCCGTACGCCGGCGCCAACGACCTGGTCACCGGCCGGCTCGCCGGCACCGGGGCGGGTGACCACGACGTCGACGGCGGGGCCACCAGCGCCCGTTCCCCGGCGGTGACCCTGCCGGCCACCGGCACGCTCACCCTCTCGCTGGCCTGGTACCTGGCGCACGGGTCGAACGCCTCGTCGGCGGACTACCTGCGGGTCAGCGTGGTGCACAACGGCGGCACCAGCACCCTGCTCAACCAGGCGGGCGCGGCCACCGACCGGGACGCGGCCTGGGCGGTGGCGAACCTCAACCTGACGCCGTACGCCGGGCAGTCGGTGCGGATCGTGGTGGAGGCCGCGGACGCCTCCGGCGCGAGCCTGGTCGAGGCGGCTGTGGACAACGTCACCATCACCAGCTCCTGACAGCCGGGTGGGGTCCCGGTCCGTCCCCGACGGGACCCCGCCCACCCCTCCCGTCCGGACGATCTCCGCTGGTCGTGCGCTACCGTGGCTCCGACCAACCGCAGCGAAGCCGGTGCGAAACCGGCGCTGTCCCGCAACTGTGATGCCCCGCCCCGCGCGGGGACGAGCCAGGTCGCCTGCGTCGGTGGTCGCGACACGCGCTCTCGAGGAAGGGCGCCTCGCGGGCGGGTACCCAGGTTCCTGTCGGCGAAGCACCACGCTCCTCGACCGACAGGAGGACACATGTCCGGACGTACCCCCCGGCTGCTCGCCGCGACCCTCGCGGTGGCCGCACTGACCCTCGGCGCCTGCGCCGAGAAGACCTCGAACGACACCCCCGCCGCCGGCAGCAGCAGCGCGGCGGCCACCTTTCCCGTCACGGTCGGCAAGCTGACGCTGGAGAAGCGTCCCGAGAAGATCGTCTCGCTGTCGCCGAGCGTGACCGAGATGCTCTTCGCCATCGGCGCCGGCAAGCAGGTCACCGCCGTCGACGACAACTCGAACCACCCGCCGGAGGCGCCGAAGAGCGACCTGTCCGGCTTCCAGCCCAACGCCGAGGCGATCGCGGCCAAGACGCCCGACCTGGTGGTGCTCTCCAACGACACCAACAAGATCGTCGACCAGCTCACCACGCTGAAGATCCCGGTGCTCCTCACCCCGGCGGCGGCCACCCTGGACGACTCCTACCGGCAGATCACCGACCTGGGCGCGCTGACCGGTCACCCGGCCGAGGCCGCCGACGTCACCAAGCGGATGAAGGACGACATCGCCAAGCTGGTCAAGGACCTGCCGCAGCGGTCGGAGAAGCTGACCTACTACCACGAGCTGGGTCCGGAGCTCTACACCGCGACCAGCAAGACCTTCATCGGCTCGATCTACGCCCTCGCGGGCCTGGAGAACATCGCCGACGCCTCGGACGCCGACGGGAAGAACGGCGGCTACCCGCAGCTCTCCCAGGAAGTGATCGTCAAGGCCGACCCGGACTTCGTCTTCCTGGCCGACACCAAGTGCTGCCAGCAGACCCCGGCGACGGTCAAGGCCCGCAGCGGCTGGGCCGGCATCACCGCCGTCAAGAACAACCAGGTGGTCGTCCTCGACGACGACATCGCCTCGCGCTGGGGTCCGCGCGTGGTCGACCAGCTCCGCACGGTCGTCGACGCGGTCGCCAAGGTGCCGGCGTGACCGTTCGCCGCCGGTGACCGTGCGACCCACGCAACCCCGATCGGCCGGGACGCCCGACGCGTCCCGGCCGACCGGCGTACCCGCCTCCCGCCACCCCGCCGGCCCCGCGTCGGACGGCCCGGCGTCGGCGTCGGGACCCGGCCGTCCGTCCGTCGCGCCGCCGGTCACCGAGCCGGCGACCGCCGGTACGGCCAGGCCGGCCGGGCTGCGCCGGCGCTGGCTGGCCGCCGGGCTGGCCGCGGTGCTGGTCGCCGTGGTCGCCGGAGTGTCGCTCGGCCCGGTCAGCATGCCGCCCGGCAGCGTCGCCGCCGAACTGCTCAACCTGCTGCCCGGGGTGCACCTGGACAGCGGCCTGACCGCCGGTGAGATCGCCATCGTCACCGAGCTGCGGCTGCCCCGGGTGGTGCTCGGCCTGCTGGTCGGCGCGCTGCTCGCGCTGGCCGGCGGCGCGTACCAGGGGGTGTTCCGCAACCCGCTGGCTGATCCGTACCTGCTGGGCGTGGCGGCCGGCGCCGGGCTGGCGGTCACCGCGGTGATCTCCCTCGGTGCGGCCGGTGCGGCGCTGACCGGGCTGTCGCTGACCGTGCCGCTGGCCGCGTTCGTCGGCTCGCTCGGCGCGGTGGCGATGACGTACGTGCTCGGCGTGGCCGGCGCGCGCGGCCGGTCCCCGGCGACGCTGATCCTGGCCGGGGTGGCGGTCTCGGCGTTCCTCTCGGCCGGGCAGACGTACCTGCTGCAACGGCACTCGGACAGCATCCAGCTGGTCTACTCCTGGCTGCTCGGCCGGCTCGCCACCGCCGGCTGGCACGACGTGCTGCTGGTCCTGCCGTACTTCGCGCTCACCGCGGTCGTGGTGCTGCTGCACCGTCGCGAGCTGGACGTGCTGTCGCTCGGCGACGACGAGGCGGCCAGCCTCGGGCTGCACCCGCAGCGCTCCCGCTACCTGCTGATCGCCGCCGCCTCGCTCGGCACCGCGGCCGCGGTCTCCGCCTCCGGGCTGATCGGCTTCGTCGGGATCATCGTCCCGCACACCGTGCGGCTGCTCGCCGGGTCCAGCTACCGGGTCATCCTGCCGCTGTCCATGCTCTTCGGCGGCGCGTTCCTGGCGCTGACCGACGTGGTGGCCCGCACCGTCGCCGCCCCGGCCGAGATCCCGATCGGCGTGGTCACCGCGCTGCTCGGCGGCCCGTTCTTCGTCCTGGTGCTGCGTACCTCCCGACGGGTGCTGTCGTGACGCCCGCGGTCGAGGTGCGCGACCTGCACGTGCGGCTGGGCGGCGCGCCCATCCTCGCCGGGGTCGACCTGACCGTCGCGGCCGGCGAGTGGGTTACCGTGATCGGCCCGAACGGTGCCGGCAAGTCGACCCTGCTGCGCGCCGTCGGCGGCCTGCTGCCCGCGCGGCACGCCGTCTCCCTCTTCGGTACGCCGCTGCGCGCGCTGCGCCCCCGGGAGCGGGCCCGGGTGGTGGCCACCGTCGCGCAGTCCCCGGTGGTGCCGGCCGGGATGTCGGTGCTCGACTACGTCCTGCTCGGCCGCACCCCGTACATCCCGCCGCTGGGGCGGGAGTCCGCCGCCGACCTGGCCGCCGTGTGGGAGGTGCTGGACCGGCTGGACCTGGCCGCGTTCCATGGCCGGGAGCTGGCCACCCTCTCCGGCGGCGAGCGGCAGCGGGTATTCCTGGCCCGGGCGCTCGCCCAGGGCGCCACCCTGCTGCTGCTGGACGAGCCGACCAGCGCGCTGGACATCGGCCACCAGCAGGAGGTGCTGGAGCTCGTCGACCAGTTACGGCGGGCACACGGGCTGACCGTGTTCGCCACCATGCACGACCTCTCCGTCGCCGGCGAGTACGCCGACCGGCTGGTGCTGCTCGCCGACGGCCGGGTGGTCGCCGCCGGTCCGCCCCGCGAGGTGCTCACCCAGGAACTCCTCGCCACGTACTACCGCGCCCACGTGCGCGTCATCGACGGCGACCACGGCCCGCTGGTGGTGCCGATCCGTCCCCACTGACCCCCCCCGCGCGGTCCTGAGACCGCCTCGGACCGGCGCCCCGGCGTCCCGGATCGCCGACAGCGGGGTCAGGGAAGGGTGATGACGGAGAAGAGGGCGCCCTGCGGGTCGCGGAGGGCGGCCAGGCGGCCCTGGGGGATGTCCCGGGGCGGGACGAGGATGGTGCCGCCGATCGCGGCGGCCCGGGCGGCGGTCGCGTCGGTGTCCGCCACCGCGAAGTAGACCGACCAGTAGGCCGGCATGTCGGCGGGGAACTCGTCGCCGAGCGGCGGCATCATGCCGGCCACGATCCGCGCCCCGCACCGCCAGCCGGTGTAGGGGACCGCATCCATCGGCTCGTCCTCCGGGTGCCAGCCGAAGACCAGCTCGTAGAAGGCCTTGGCACCCTCCGGGTCCGGGGTGACCAGCTCGTTCCAGCACATCGCGCCGGGGACGTTGAACAGCTCCGCACCTCTCATCGCCATCGGCTGCCAGACGCTGAACACCGCGCCGGCCGGGTCCGCGAAGACTCCCATCCGGCCCTGGTCGAAGACGTCGAACGGGGGGACCAGCACCTGCCCGCCCGCCGCCTCGACGCGGGTGGCGGCCAGGTTGGCGTCGTCGGTGGCCACGTACGTGGACCAGATCGGCACCTGGTCCGGGGTGGCCGGCGGTCCCGCGCCCGCCACCGCCCGGCCGTCCTTGAGGAAAATGGTGTAGCCGCCCGCCTCGGGCTGCGGCGAGACCCGGCCGGTCCAGCCGAACAGCTCGGGGTAGAAGCGTTTCGCGTCCTCCAGGTCGGGGGTGGCCAGGTCGGCCCAGCAGGGCGTGCCGGGCTCGACGCCGCTCACGATGGCCCCTTTCCGCCGGTGGCGTCCGTCGACGGCACGCCCTGCCGGCATCCTGGCACCGTCCCGCCGTCGGGTGCGGGGGAAACGGACGAAAGGTCAGCCGTACCGGCGACCCTCGTCCCGCCGGTACGCCCAGCCGGCGAGCGCCGCCAGCGCCACCACCCAGACGCCCAGCGAGACCAGCGCCCGTGGGTCCGGGGACCAGTCGGTGACCGCCGCCCACATCAGCTCCACGGCACCCCGGGTGGGCAGGTACGGGGCGATCGCCCGGATGAAGCCGGGCGCGGTGTCGGGGCCGGAGAGCAGCCCGCCGCCGAAGGCCAGCGGGAAGAAGACCACCTGCGCGACCACGATCGCCGCCTTGCTCGGCAGCGCGTACCCGATGGCCAGGCCCAGCAGCGTGAACGGCACCGAGATCACGGCCACCGTGGCGGCGCCGAGCAGGAACTCCACCGCGCCGACCCGGGCCGAGGTGGCCACCGCCGCGATCACCACCACCGGCAGCATGGACAGGTACGTCAGCACCAGGCCGGCCAGCACCCGCCCGGCGAAGCGCGCCGCCGGACCGGTCGGCAGCGTCCGGG
The DNA here is from genome assembly GCF_029893845.1 of Micromonospora sp. A200. Classification (NCBI taxonomy): domain Bacteria; kingdom Bacillati; phylum Actinomycetota; class Actinomycetes; order Micromonosporales; family Micromonosporaceae; genus Micromonospora; species Micromonospora sp. A200. The sequence goes on from NZ_JARXXY010000025.1 coordinate 86,320, forward strand.
TGTACGGGTTCCACGGCAGCGCGCGGTCCTCGGAGACCCCGACGCCGTACTGGAAGATGTTGGCGGTGAGCACCGAGAAGGTGACCATCGCGGCGGTCGCGTAGGTGGCGGCGGTCCGGTCGTCCCCGGTGAACGGCACCACGAAGAAGAGCATCGAGGCGGCGGGGAAGAACGCGCTGCCCACCACCGCGACCGGGATCCGCATGATCTCCAGCAGCTGGTAGCGGGCGTGGACCAGGGCGAGCTGCACGGGTGCCCCTCTCAGACCGTGGTGGGTTGGGCGGGGGTCGACCCGTCGTCGGCGGTGATGGCCAGGAACGCCTCCTCCAGCGAGGTGGGGCGCACCTCCAGGTCGCGGAAGGCCACCCCGGCGGTGACCAGGTCGCGCACCAGCTGGTCGGCGTCCGTGGTGAGCAGGTGGGTACGCCCGTCGGTGTGGGTGGTGCCGACCACGCCGGGCAGCGCGGGCAACGCGTCGGCGACCAGGCTGACCCGCCGTACGCCGACGATGCCGCGGATCGCCGCCACCGTGTCGTCGGCGAGCACCCGACCCCGGCCCATCACCACCACCCGGTGTGCCAGCGCCTCCACCTCCTCCAGGTAGTGGCTGCTCAGCAGCACCGTCCCGCCGTCGGTGTGGAAGGCCCGGATCGCCTCCCAGAGGGTGTGCCGCGCCTCGACGTCCAGCCCGGTGGTCGGCTCGTCGAGCACCACCAGCCGGGGCCGGCCGAGGAAGGCCAGCGCGACGGCGAGCCGCCGGCGCTGGCCGCCGGAGAGGCCACCGGTCTGTCGTTTCACCTGCTCGGTGAGGCCGAAGCGGTCGAGCAGTTCAGCCTTGGGCACCGGGTCGGGGAAGTGCGCGGCGACGAAGTCGACCACCTCGCCGACGCGCAGCGTGCCGGGCAGGCCCGTCTCCTGCGGGGTGACGCCGAGGTGCCGGCGGGACGCCGGGTCGCGCGGGTCGCCGCCGAAGAGTTCCACCCGGCCGGCGGTGGGGCGGCGCAGGCCGACCAGCAGGTTGATCAGGGTGCTCTTGCCGGCGCCGTTCGGTCCGAGCAGGCCGACCAGTTCGCCGGCGCGTACCTCCAGGTCGAGCCGGTCGAGGGCGAGCACGTCGCCGTACCGGCGGGTGGCCTGCTCGGCGCGGGCCAGGATCATCGGGGCTCCTCGGGGGTTGCGGACCCGGACGGACGTACCGACTCCGGTTGTACCCCTCGGGTGCCAGCCCCGCTGCCCCGTGGGCCCGCGCCAGCCCGCTCAGCCGGCCGGGTCGGTCAGCCGGCCGGGTCGGTCAGCCGGCCGGGTCGGTCAGCCGGCCGGGTCGGTCAGCCGGCCGGGTCGGTCAGCGGGGCGGGCAGCGGCGCGGTGTGCAGCACGGCCAGCCGGGACACCGCCCGGGTCAGCACCACGTAGAGGCGGTGCAGGCCACGCGGTTCGGCGGCGACGATCGCGGCCGGCTCGACGACCACGACGTGGTCGTACTCCAGGCCCTTGACCAGCGTCGCGGGGACCACGGTGACCCGCGCCGCGGTCTCGACGTCGTCGGCGGTGGCGGTCGGGACACCGGCGGCGGCCAGCGCCGCGCGGAGCCGGTCCACCGCGTCGTCGGCGGCGATCACGCCGACCGAACCGTCGTGCGCGAGCGCCGCCCGCACCTCGGCCACGGTCGCCGCGTCCAGGTCGGTCACGGTACGCACGTCCAGCGCCCCGTCGCGGCGCAGCGACCGCGCCGGGGGTACGTCGACGGCGAGCGCGGGCAGCAACCGGTTGGCGAACGCGACCACCGCCGCCGGCACCCGGAAGCCGACGCTCAGCGGCACCACCACCGCGTCCGGCTTGCCCAGGTGGGTCAGGGACTCCCGCCAGTCGGTGGCTGCCCACGGGGCGGTGCCCTGGGCCAGGTCCCCGAGGAGGGTGATCGAGCCGTGCTCGCTGCGCCGGGCGATGGCCCGGCACTGCATGGGGGAGAGGTCCTGCGCCTCGTCGACCACCACGTGCCCGAAGCCGGCGGGCCGTTCGATCAGGCCGGCGGCCTCGTCGATCAGCACCGCGTCGGCGGCGGTCCACTTCGTCGTCCGCGGGGTGCGCCCGAGCTTCGTCCCGGTCCGCGCGGTGGTGTCGGTGCCGCCCAGCAGCGCCTGCTCCTCCGCCGTGAGCAGCCCGTCGGCGGCGGCGGCGAGCGCCTGCGGGTCGCCGAGCAGCGTGTGCACCAGCCCCTCCGGGGTGAGCGCCGGCCAGACCGCGTCCAGGAAGGCGGTGACCGGCCGGGCCTTGGCCATCCGGCGCAGCCAGGCGTCGCTGGGTGACTCGGCCCGGCGCGCCTCGGCCTGGCGTTGCAGCAGCCCCACCACCCGGGCCCGGACGCGGTCGCGGCCGGTGGCGTACGGCAGGCCCTCCCGGCGGGTCTCCTCGACCACCCGGTGCAGCGGGTCGAGGCCGATCCGCCAGCGGAATGAGCCGTCGGACACCATGATCGGCTCGGTCGGCGCGTCGATGTGGGCGTCGACGGCCCGGCGCAGCACCGCGGCCATCCGGACGTCGTGTTTCAGCGTGGCCACGGCGGGGTGCTCGACCGCGCCCACCGGCACCCGGGTGACCAGGTCCTCGACCGTGGCCTGCTCGACCTCGACCTCGCCGAGCGCCGGCAGCACCGCCGCGATGTACGACAGGAACGCCCGGTTCGGCCCGACGATCAGCACTCCCGAGCGGCGCAGCCGCTCCCGGTGCAGGTAGAGCAGGTACGCGGCCCGGTGCAGCCCGACGGCCGTCTTGCCGGTGCCCGGCGCACCCTGCACGCAGATCGAGTCGGCCAGGTCGGCCCGGACCAGTTCGTCCTGCTCGGGCTGGATGGTGGCGACGATGTCGCGCATCGGGCCGACGCGCGGGCGCTCGATCTCGGCGGTGAGGATCCGACTGGCCGTGCCCAGCTCCTCGCCCCGGTCGAGGTGCTCGTCCTCGAAGCTGGTCAGCGCGCCGCCGCTGAACCCGAACCGCCGCCGGACGGCGACGCCCTGCGGGTCCCGGGCGCTGGCCCGGTAGAACGACCGGGAGATCGGGGCCCGCCAGTCCAGCACCAGCGGCTCGCCCCGGTCGTCGGTGACGTGCCGCCGGCCGACGTGGTACTCGCGTCCGGCATGGTCGGGATCCGTGTGGCCGAAGTCGAGCCGGCCGAAGAAGAGCGGGGTGGTCGGGTCGTCGGCCAGCTCCTTGACCCGCCGGGCCATGTGCCGGCCGAGCTGCTCGGCGGTGTAGGCGTCCCCGGCCACCTTGTCGCCGGTGGCGAAGAGGGCTTCGGCGCGTTCGCGCATCCGGCGCAGCGCGGCGCGGGAGGTGTCCAGGTGGGCCCGCTCGGCGGCGAGTTGCGCGGCCAGGGTGTCGGCCGGGTCGGTGTCGGCGGCTGTCGAGGGTCGGACGGGGTCGGTGGTGGGCGTGGCGGCACGGGTCATCCGAGGCGACCTTCCGGTGGCGTTCGTGTGATCGGTTGACCTGGGCCGCCCGGCGCTCCGTCAGACGCGGTACCGGCTGTGCCCGGTGAGAAAGAGGCGCGCGGTCCGCGCGCGGCGCTCCACGTTACGCCCCGCCCTCGACGGCGGCCACGCATTTACGCCGACCCCCGGTCGCACATGCCGCCCTCGCCGGTCCGGCGCCTGCGCCCGAGCTACTGGCCGGCGTCGGGAGCCGGGCGGCAGCCCGGCCCTCGGGAGGTTGCGGTGCTCTACACGTCGCTTTGGAGCTGATGTCGCAAACGGTTCAGCCCCGGCTCGGCACGACCTGGGCATCGCACAGGGCGGGCGACAGTCGTGACGGCACCCGGTCCGGTGAGTCGTTTGCGTCATCAGGTCCACAGCATGCTGCGAGGACCCAGCCGGTGGGTGCGGGCAGTCGGCAGGGGCGTGGAGCGGCAGGCCGTGTCGGGCGGGACGGACCGGTGCTGGTCCCGCCGGGCGGCGGGGCGGGATCATGTGGGGATGACGGAGGCGCGGCCCGAGCAGCGCCGGATGACGATCAGCGACCCGCAGGTGATGCGGGCGCTGGCCCATCCGGCCCGAATCGCGATCATGGAACACCTGAGCACCCGGGAGGGCGGCGCGACCGCCACCGAGTGCGCCGAGGTCGTCGGCATGTCACCGAGCGCGACCAGCTACCACCTGCGGGCGCTGGCAAAGGCCGGCCTGGTGGAGCAGGCGCCCAGCCGGGGCGACGCGCGGGAGCGGGTCTGGCGCACCTTCAGCCACGCCTGGATGGTGGATGCGGGCCAGGACGCGGGCCCCGAGGCCCGCGCCGCCGAGCAGGCGCTGGTGGAGGCGCACGCCGCCCGGGACATGGAGCGGACCCGGGACTGGTTGCGACGCGCCGGGGACGAGCCTCCCGAGTGGTACGACGTGGCGCTGTTCAACGACAGCCTGCTGCTGCTCACCGCTGCCGAGTTGGCCGAGCTGAACGAGGCGGTGCTGGCCCTGCTCCGGCCGTACCGGCAACGGAACCGGCAGGCCGACCCGCCCGCCGGGGCGCGCTCGGTGGCGATCCAGTACAAGGCGGTGCCGCTGGCGTAGGGGGGTTGAGTCGATCAGGTGTGAAGGATTATTTTCGAAGTATGTCCTTCACACCTGACGGTTCGCGCTGGTCCGACGTCTGGCTGGCCGCCACCGCGCGCGGCACCACCATCTGCGGCGACTTCCTCGCCGCCACCGCGCTCGCGCTCGCCCTCCAGGCCGCCGGCGCCAGCGGGCTCGCCGTCTCCGGGCTGCTGCTGGCCGCGACCCTGCCGCTGGTGGTGCTCGCCCCACTCGCCGGGCGGCTCGCCGACCGGGTGGACAGCCGCCGGCTGCTGGTCAGCGTTGGGCTGGTGCAGGCCGCGCTCTGCGCCCTGCTCGCCTTCGCCGAGCATCCGGTCCTGGTCATCGGGCTGGTCGCGCTGCTCGCCTGCGGGCTCGCGGTCACCCAGCCCTGCCTGGCCGCGCTGCTGCCGGCGATGGTGCGCCCCGACGACCTGCCCCGGGCCAGCGCGGTCAACCAGACCGCCGTCTCCCTCGGCGCGCTCGCCGGCCCGGTGCTCGCCGGGCTGCTGGTCGGGCAGTTCGGCACCCGCGTACCGCTGCTGCTGGACGCCGTCAGCTACCTCGCGCTGGTGGTCGCCGGCCTGCTGCTGCGTACCCGCCGGGGTGGCCGGCGGACCGTGACCGCCAGGGCCGCGACCACCACCGGACCGGCGCCGGCCTGGCGGCTGCGCCGCGACCCGCTGCTGCTGGCCATGGTCGTCACCACGGCCGCGGTGATCGCCGCGATCGGCGGCATCAACGTGATCGAGGTGTTCTTCATCCGCGACACGCTGGACAGCTCGGCCACCGTCTACGGGCTGGTCGGCGCGGCCTGGATGGCCGGCATGCTGCCGGGCAGCTGGCTCGCCGCGCGGCTGGCCCGCCGGCTCACCGACGACGGCGCCCTGGTGTACGGGGTGCTGGCCACCCTCGGCTCCTGCAGCCTGATGGTGGTGCTCGCCTCCGCCGTGCCGGCGGCCGGACTGCTGGTCCCGCTCTGGCTGGTGGGCGGCGCGGCGAACGGCGGGGAGAACGTCTTCGCCACCGTGCTGACCGCCCGGCGGGCCCCCGAGGCGCTGCGCGCCCGGGCCTACGCCACCTACGGCGCGGCCGTCCAGGGCGGTTCGATGGCCGGGTACCTGGCCGGCGGCGCGCTGCTGGCGGTGCTGCCGCCCCGCCCGTTGATCGCGGTGGCCGGGGCCGCCGGCCTGCTGGTCGTGCTCGCGTTCGTGCCCGTGGTCGTCCCCGCCGTCCGGCGCGCGGGATCGGCCGTCGGCCCGGTCGAGCCGGCAGCGGCGGCCGAGCCCGGTGGACGGGCGGTGGATGCGGAGTTGGCCACTCCGGTGCCGGGCCGCTGAGCAGGCCGCGGAGCACGGGGCTACGGTCGGGTCATGGTTGAACGCGTGGCACGCCCCCGGGTCGGGCACATCCAGTTCCTGAACTGCCTGCCCATCTACTGGGGGCTGATGCGCTCCGGCGCGCTGCTCGACGTCGACCTGCACAAGGACTCGCCGGACCGGCTGAGCGCCGCGCTGGTCGCCGGTGACCTGGACATCGGGCCGATCTCGCAGGTGGAGTACCTGCGGCACGCCGACGAGCTGCTGCTCCTGCCCGACCTCGCGGTCGGCAGCGACGGGCCGGTGCTCTCGGTCAACGTGGTCTCCACGAAGCCGCTCACCGAGCTGGACGGTGGCCGGGTCGCGCTCGGCTCCACCTCGCGTACCGGGGTGCTCCTCGCCCAGCTCCTGCTCGGCGAGCGTTACGGCGTCCGCCCCGACTACTTCCGCTGCCCGCCGGACCTGACCCAGATGCTGCTGGAGGCGGACGCGGGCGTGCTCATCGGCGACGTGGCGCTGCGCGCGCTCTACGAGGCCCCGCGTCGGGGGCTGGAGGTCACCGACCTGGGGCAGGCCTGGCGGGAGTGGACCGGGCTGCCGATGGTCTTCGCCGTCTGGGCGGTACGCCGTGACTTCGCCGCCGCCCACCCGGGGATGGTCAAGGAGGTGCACGAGGCGTTCCTGCGCTCCCGTGACCTGTGCCTGGCCGAGCTGGACCAGGTGGCCGAGTCGGCCGCCCGCTGGGAGCCGTTCGACGCGGCGACCCTCGCCACGTACTTCCGTACCCTCGACTTCTCCCTCGGCGAGCGGCAGGTGGCCGGGCTGCGCGAGTTCGCCCGGCGGGCCGCGGCGATCGGCGAGGCCCCGGCGCTGCCGGACGGCGGTCCCGAGTTCTTCGCCGGCTGACCGCGCCGACGGGCTGATCGACACCAGAACGCCGATGTGGCGGTGCCCCGGGTGAGGGGACACCGCCACATCGGCGCAAGGGCGGGCAACGGGCTCAGGTGCCCGACCGGAGCACCGCCTCGGTGATCTTCTGGCAGTTCTTCATGCCGTACTCGTAGCCCATGCCGACCGGGTAGCGGACCATCACGCCCATCGTCCAGTTGTCGCCGATGGCCAGGCAGTTGATGTGCATCTCCTGCTCGCGGGTCCGGTCGACCCAGCCGTTCTTGATGGCGATGGTCTTCCGCTCGGCGATCGGGAACGCCTTGCGGATGCCGAAGTCGCCGGTGCCACGGACCTGGCGCATCTCGTTCAACAGCCACTTGGTCCACTTCGGGCCCGCCGCGCGACCGTCCTTGATGCACGCTCCCAGCCGGGCGGTGTCCCGGGGGGAGAGGTTGGTCCGGCTCCAGCCGCCGTCGGCGGCCGGACTGCTGTCGGTGGTCCCGCAGATGGAGACCATCCGCTTGATCGACGCGGACCGCCCGATCGAGTTGTAGAACTGCTCGGCTCGGGTGTTGTCGCTGTCCCGGATGATCCGGGTGGCATCGGCGAGCTTGGCGTCGCTCGGCGTCTGCCCGGCCTCGGCGGCCTTGCGCAGGTAGTCGGCGACGATCCAGGACTTGATCAGCGACGCGGTGGTGCTGGTCTCGTCCATGTTCTCCGAGCCGATGATCTCCCCGGTCCGGGTGTCCAGCACGCTCCAGGCATACCAGCCCTTGATGTCGAGGTCGATCTGCTGGTCCGCGAACGGCAGCGGCTCCAGCGACGGCGTCGGGGCCGGCTTCGGGCGGTTGCTGCGGTCGGTGGGCTGGCCGGTGGAGCGGTCCGGTGTGGGCTCGCCCCAGTGCGAGGCGGCGGCCGACTGCAGCGGTGAGCCGGGCAGCAGCCGTAGCGCCACCAGCACCACGCCGATCAGGATGGCGGCGACGGCGGCCAGCGTCAGTGGCGTGGCGTTCCGCCGGCCACCACGGCGGCTGCCGGCCATCAGAGCTTCCCGACCGGCTGCTGCGGCACCTTCAGCGCCGCACCGGGCTGCGGCGTGACCAGCTGGGTCGCGACGCTGGCGCAGACCTTCGCGCCGTACTCCAGCTTGCTGCTCTGCGGGTAGCGCAGCATCACCGCGAGGCTCCATTTGTCGGTGACCGCGAGGCAGCTGACGTGCCAGTTGCCGTCGTAGCTGAGGGGGGTCCAGCCGTTCTTGATGGCGACCGGGCCCTGCGCCTTGATCTCGGCGGGCAGGCCGTCGACGATGCCCCACTTGCCGCCGCCGGACCTGGCCTGCTGCACCTTGACGCTGCCGCGGACCTGCGCCATCTCGTTGAGCACCCACTTGGTCCATTTCCGGCCGGCCGCCTTGCCGTCGGCGATGCAGTCGCCGAGCCGGACCGCGTCCTGGGGGGACATCCGGGTGAAGCTCCACCAGCCCTCGTAGGTGGCCACGTTGCCGCGCTTGGTGTCGGTGAGGCCGCAGATGCTGATCGCCCGCTTGACCACCGGGCCGGGCTGCCCGCCCGCCGGCACCTTGTACGAGCCGCCGGCGGCCTTGTAGACCCGGTTCGCCGCGTCGTCGTTGCTGTCCCGGATCGCGAGGCTCGCGTCCCTCTTGAGCGAGGCCGAGGGCTCCTTGTCGCCGAGCTGGCGCAGGTAGTCGGAGACGATCCAGGCCTTGAGCATCGACTCGGTCGAGCTGGTCGAGGCCATGTTCTTGGAACCGGAAACCGTGCCGGTCTTCCGGTCCATCAGGGCCCAGCCGAAGAACTCGCCCTTGAAGTTCACCGAGACCGGGCCGGCGGCCAGCGTCGGCGGCGGGGGCGGGGTGGGCGTCGGGGCGGGGACCTGTTCCGCCCCGCCGCCACCGAGGCCGCTGGCGTCGCCGGCCAGCTTCGCGTACGCGGTGGGCACCAGCAGGCCGGCGCCGAGCAGGACCGCCAGGACGGCGAGCACCATGGTCACGCGAGATCGCATGAGTGGGTGAGCTCCAGATGTCAGGGCCGGGGGGCCGGCTGTTTCCGCATTGGTCGGCTCGACCGCTGAGGCCGGGGGATGGCCGTCGTCGTGGTGCGATCGTCAGCAGCCGATCGGTGGTGACCGGGGGAAGTCTACGTCCGGACCGGCGACCCGCCAGAACTCGACGCACGGCAACTTGCCGTGAACCCGGGATAAACAGCAGGTTTGCCGGCCTTGGGGTGATTCATCTTCGGTAAGTGACGCATGTCACGGCCGGAAGCCGATGCAGGTGTCCACCCAGCGCGGCTGTCCGGTGACGCAAAGGCTTCTCGCAATCCTGTTACACCCTCTGGTGTCATCGGGGATGAGCTGTAACACTTGAACCATGTATGGCAACGACTTCGCCGCCGAGGGGGACGCTCCCGGTGGTGACCTGCTCGGTCAGGTCGAGGCGGCCGAGGCGGCGCTGCGCGAGGCGGCGGCGCGCGGTCGGCGCGGTGCCCCGGAGCCCGGTGCGGACCTGGCGGCCTACTTCGCCGAGGTGATCGACGCGGACCAGAAGATCGAGCCGCGCGACTGGATGCCCGAGGCGTACCGGCGGACGCTGATCCGGCAGATCGCCCAGCACGCGCACTCCGAGATCATCGGCATGCAGCCCGAGGGGAACTGGATCAGCCGGGCCCCCTCGCTCAAGCGCAAGGCGATCCTGCTGGCCAAGGTGCAGGACGAGGCCGGCCACGGGCTCTACCTCTACGCGGCGGCGGAAACCCTCGGCATCACCCGGGACGAGTTGGTCGAGATGCTGCTCAACGGGCGGCAGAAGTACAGCTCGATCTTCAACTACCCGACGCTGACCTGGGCCGACGTCGGCGCCATCGGCTGGCTGGTGGACGGCGCCGCGATCGTCAACCAGGTGCCGCTGTGCCGCTGCTCGTACGGGCCGTACGCGCGGGCGATGATCCGGGTCTGCAAGGAGGAGTCGTTCCACCAGCGGCAGGGCTACGAGATCCTGCACACGCTGGCGCACGGCACCCCGGCGCAGAAGGCGATGGCCCAGGACGCCGTCGACCGCTGGTGGTACCCGTCACTGGCGATGTTCGGCCCGCCGGACGGCGACTCGACCCACTCCGCGCAGTCGATGGCCTGGAAGATCAAGCGCTTCTCCAACGACGAGCTGCGCCAGCGCTTCGTGGACATGTGCGTGCAGCAGGCCGAGATCCTCGGCCTCACCCTGCCCGACCCCGACCTGCGCTGGAACGACGAGCGCCAGGCCCACGACTACACCCAGCCGGACTACGACGAGCTGATGCGGGTGATCAAGGGCGAGGGCCCGTGCAACCGGCAGCGGATGGAACACCGCCGCCGCGCGCACACCGAGGGCGCCTGGGTACGTGAGGCCGCCGCGGCGTACGCCGCCAAGCGGGCGCAGCAGAGGGAGAAGGTGGCCGCATGAGCAAGGAATCCTCGCCGCTGTGGGAGGTGTTCGTCCGGGCCCGGCGCGGGCTGTCGCACACCCACGTCGGCAGCCTGCACGCCCCCGACGCCGAGCTGGCCCTGCACAACGCCCGCGACCTCTACACCCGCCGCCAGGAGGGGGTGTCGATCTGGGTGGTGCCGGCGAGCGCCATCACCGCGTCCAGCCCCGACGAGAAGGACGCCTTCTTCGACCCGGCCGCCGACAAGGTCTACCGCCACCCCACCTTCTACGAGGTGCCGGACGGGGTGGCACACCTGTGAACGGCCCCTTCGACTTCACCCTCGCGCTCGCCGACGACGCGCTGGTCGCCGCGCAGCGGCTCGGCGAGTGGGCCACCCGTGCGCCGGAGATGGAGGAGGACATCGCGCTGGCCAACATCGCCCTCGACCAGCTCGGCGCGGCCCGCCTGCTGCTGTCGTACGCGGGCGAGCTGGAGGGCGCCGGCCGGGACGAGGACGCGCTGGCGTACCTGCGCGACGACCGCGAGTTCCGCAACTGCCTGCTGGTGGAGCTGCCCAACGGCGACTTCGCGGTGACCATGGTGAAGCTGCTGCTGCTCTCGGCGTACCAGCTGCCGCTCTACACCGCGCTGGCCGGGTGCGCCGACGAGCGGCTGGCCGCGATCGGCGCCAAGGCGCGCAAGGAGTCCGCCTACCACCTGGACCACAGCTCGCTGTGGGTGAAGCGGCTCGGCGACGGCACCGAGGAGTCGCACCGCCGGGCCCAGGCCGCGCTGGACCAGCTCTGGCCGTACCACCACGAGCTGTTCACGGCAGACCCGGCGGCGCCGGTCGACCCGGCCACCCTGCGGGCCGACTTCGACGCCACCGTGTCCGCCGTGCTCGACGAGGCGACGCTGACCCGCCCGGAGAGCGGCTGGGCCCCGGCCGGCGGGCGTGCCGGCGTGCACACCGAGCACCTGTCGTACCTGCTCGCCGAGATGCAGGTGCTGCACCGCGCCCACCCGGGGGCGAAATGGTGAGTGCGCGGGACGCCGTGGCGGCGGTGGTGGACCCGGAGATCCGGGTCATCACCATCGACGAGCTCGGCATCCTGCGGGCGGTCGACGAGGACCCGGCCACCGGCCGGGTCGTCGTGACCATCACCCCCACCTACACCGGCTGCCCCGCGATGGACGTGATCCGCGCGGACATCCGCCGGGCGCTGGCCGCCACCGGTCACCCGGACGCCGAGGTGCGCACGGTCTACAGCCCGGCCTGGAGCACCGACTGGATCTCCGACAGCGGGCGGGCCAAGCTGGCCGCCGCCGGCATCGCCCCGCCCGCCCCGGCCCGGACCGCGACCGTGGTGCCGCTGACCCTGGCCGTCCGCTGCCCGCGCTGCGGCTCCCCGGAGACCGAGCAAGTCAGCCGCTTCGGCTCCACCGCGTGCAAGGCCCTCTGGCGCTGCCGCGCCTGCTCCGAACCCTTCGACCACCTGAAGGCGCTGTGACTGTCACCATCACCCGACCCGTCCGCCGCCGGCCGGCCTTCCACCCGCTGGCCGTCGCCGCCGTCGACCGGCTCACCGACGACGCCGTGGCGATCACCTTCGCCGTGCCCGAGGAGCTGCGGGAGACCTTCGCGTTCTCCGCCGGCCAGCACCTCACCGTGCGCCGCGCGGGCGCGGACGGCGCGGAGGTGCGGCGGTCGTACTCGATCTGCTCGACTCCGGACGAGCTGGCGCGGCACGGCCGGCTGCGGATCGGCGTGCGGGAGATCCCCGGCGGCGCGTTCTCCGCGTTCGCCTGCGGGGCGCTGCGCGGCGGCGACACCGTCGAGGTGCTGCCCCCGCTGGGGCACTTCACCACGGCGTTCGCGCCGGAGCGGGTCCGGCACTACGGCGCGGTCGTCGCCGGTTCCGGCATCACCCCGGTGCTCTCGCTGGTCGCGACCGCGCTGGCCGTCGAGCCGGCCAGCACCTTCACCCTGGTGTACGGCAACCGCACGGCCAACACCGTGATGTTCGCCGAGGAACTGGCCGACCTGAAGGACCGCTACCCGACCCGGCTGCACCTGGTGCACGTGCTCTCCCGGGAGCAGGGCGAGTCGCCGCTGCTGTCGGGGCGGATCGACGCCGAGCGGCTGGGCCGGCTGCTGGAGACCATCGTGCCGGGCGATGCCATCGAGGAGTGGTTCCTCTGCGGCCCGTACGGCATGGTGGTGCCGGCCCGGGAGCTGCTGACCGGGCGCGGCCTGCCGGAGTCGGCGGTGCACACCGAGCTGTTCCACGTCGACGCCCCGCCGGAGCCGGTGCGCCGGCCCGGTGACGAACCCGGCGCCGGGGCGGAGGTGACCATCCTGCTCGACGGGCGGTCGTCGAGCTTCACCATGGGGCGCGACGAGCGGGTGCTGGACGCGGCGCTCAAGGTCCGCGGCGAGCTGCCGTACGCCTGCAAGGGCGGCGTCTGTTCCACCTGCAGGGCGAAGGTCGTCGACGGGGCGGTGACGATGGCCCGCAACTACGCCCTGGAGCCCGACGAGGTGGCCGCCGGGTACGTCCTGACCTGCCAGTCCAGCCCGACCACCGATCGGCTCACGGTCGATTACGACGCCTGACCGATGCCGGTTTCCGCCGGGTAAACGATCGATGACAGCAACTGAGCTGAGCCCGCTTCGCGTGCCATGATGGGCCATGGCCCGCCCGCCCGGATCGACCGTCGTCGCGGTGGCCCTGGTCGTGGTAGCCACCGTGCTGGCCGTGCTGGTCGTGGTCAACCTGCCGACCGGTGTGAGCTTGCGCCCGGCGCCGACCTCCTGCTCGCCCAGCGGGCCGACCGGCTGGGCGTCCGCGAGCCCGGCGAGCTGGCCGTCGTGGGCCCCGGCGCCGACCACGAGGTGCGACGGTGCCTGGAGGCCGACAGCTGGGACGGGACAATCGACGGCGTGCACGAGCTGGCGGCCGGGACGGACGTCTGCGGACGGACCGCGGACGGCCGCTGCGCGATGCTCACCGTCGAGAGCCCACCGGACGTCGTGACGCGCGTCCTCACCTTCCGTTACACGCTGTGGGAACGCCGGTGAGCCCAGCGGGTGACGCCCGGTCCCGGGTTGTGGGGCGGGGGTCACCGGTGGCGGTGCCCGGTGCGGTGCCGCCGGGGGCCGACGTAGGCTCGGGGGCGTGACGGTGAGCCGGGAGATCGACGACATCCTGCAGCGCGGCGCGGACGGCGGGCGGATCACGCCCGAGGAGGCCCTGCTGCTCTACACCGAGGCGCCCTTCCACGCGCTGGGCGAGGCGGCGGACGCGGTACGCCGCCGGCGCTACCCCGACAACATCGTCACGTACCTGATCGACCGCAACATCAACTACACCAACGTCTGCGTGACGGCGTGCAAGTTCTGCGCGTTCTACCGGGCCCCCAAGCACAAGGAGGGCTGGACCCACCCGACCGAGGAGATCCTGCGCCGGTGCGGCGAGGCGGTCGAGCTGGGCGCCACCCAGGTGATGCTCCAGGGCGGCCACCACCCCGACTACGGCGTCGAGTACTACGAGGAGCTCTTCTCCTCGGTCAAGCAGGCGTACCCGCAGCTCGCCATCCACTCGATCGGGCCGAGCGAGATCCTGCACATGGCCAAGGTCTCCGGCGTGAGCCTGGACGAGGCCATCGCCCGGATCAAGGCGGCCGGGCTGGACTCGATCGCCGGCGCCGGCGCCGAGATGCTGCCCGACCGGCCGCGCAAGGCCATCGCCCCGCTCAAGGAGTCCGGCGCGCGCTGGCTGGAGGTCATGGAGCTGGCCCACCGCCAGGGCATCGAGTCGACCGCGACGATGATGATGGGCACCGGCGAGACCAACGCCGAGCGGATCGAGCACCTGCGGATGATCCGTGACGTGCAGGACCGCACCCAGGGCTTCCGGGCGTTCATCCCGTGGACGTACCAGCCGGAGAACAACCACCTCAAGGGCCGCACCCAGGCGACCACGCTGGAGTACCTGCGGCTGGTCGCGGTGGCCCGGCTCTTCTTCGAGACCGTGCCGCACCTGCAGGCGTCCTGGCTGACCACCGGCAAGGACGTCGGCCAGCTCTCGCTGCACATGGGCGTGGACGACCTGGGCTCGATCATGCTGGAGGAGAACGTCATCTCCTCGGCCGGCGCGCGGCACCGCTCCAACCTGCACGAGCTGATCGCCATGATCCGCTCGGCGGGCCGAATCCCCGCGCAGCGCGACACCCTCTACCACCGCCTCGCGGTGCACCACACCCCGGCCGACGACCCGACCGACGAGCGGGTGGTCTCGCACTTCTCCTCGATCGCCATGCCCGGCGGCGGCGCCGGTAAGTCGCTGCCGCTGGTCGACGCCCGCTGACGGGCGGCGACCGGAGCCGACAACACCGGGGCACGGAAGACGCCGGTCAGGGGAGCGGGGATCGGCGGCGGTCGGGATGGTGACCGGACGGCGCAGGGGACAGCGCGGCGGATGATCCGCCGCTAGCCTGCGGCGTACCTGTCGTCCTTTCCCACGGGGGGAACCCTTCCATGATCTTCCGTAACCGGCCGTTGGCGCGGCTGGGCGCCGCCGCGCTGCTCGCCTCCGGCGCGTTCACCGTCCTCGGCACTCCGGCGTACGCCGACAACCCGGCCACCGACCTGTCGCTGGACGTCGTGGGCACCCGCGTCGCGGCGGGCACCCCGGGCAAGATCGCCTTCGCCAAGCTCTCCAACAAGGGCGAGAACACCCCGACCGACGTCGTGCTCGCCGTCGATGTGTCCAAGCTGGACTCCACCAAGGTGGACGTCATACCTCTGCTTGAACAGTGCGAGGAAATCACCGTCGAGGGGCGGCGCACGTGGGCGTGCGCGCTGACCAAGGAGGAGATTCCGACGCCGGGTGCGACCCTCGAGCTGCCGGCGCTCGCGTTCAAGGACACCGACGCGGTGACCGGCGAATACTCGGCGCCCGTCACCTTCCAGATCCAGTCGGAGAACGACACCGACACCGCGAACAACTCCCGGACCACCCAGGTGGAGTTCACCACCGAGAACGGCGTCGACCTGCTGGTGCTGGCGCCGGACGTCCGTACCCAGGTCTTCTGGCGAGCCAACGGCGAGCCGGACGTGAAGAAGCCGACCCTGAACCCGGGCGACGAGACGACCGTGTTCGCGCTCATCGTCAACCAGGGCGACATGATCGCCGACGGGGTCGACCTGAAGATGTCCCTGCCCAAGGGCGTCACCTTCAGCCAGGACCTGAAGGAGTGCGAGTACACCGCCGACCGGCGTACCGCCGACTGCAGGAGTGGCCTCACCCAGCTCAATCCCGGCGCCGACCTGTACGGCGTCTTCCCGGTGAAGGTGGCGGCCGACGTCGATGCTCCGGTCAGCCTGACCGGCGGCGCCGTCGAGGTCAGCTCGCGGGGCGCCCTGCCGGCCACCGAGCGGAGCCTGGCCAACACCCCCAGCGAGCTGGCCTCGTTCCTCACCACGACCGCGCCGGCCGGGCTGGCCAAGGACGTGGACCCGAGCGACAACAGCGACAACTTCGCCGTGATCGTGGCCGCCCCGGCCGGCGGCGAGGGTGGCGGCGGTGGCCTGCCGGTGACCGGTCCGCAGGCCGGCCTGATCGGTGGCGTCGGTGCCGCGGTGCTGGCCGCCGGTGGCGCGCTGTTCGTGCTGGCGCGTCGTCGCCGGGTGGTCCTGGTGACCCCGGGCGACGAGAAGCCGACCGCCTGACCGGCGGGAGTGGATCGACCGGCCGCGACGAGGCCGGTGGACGTGGGGTGGGACGGATCGCCGTCCCACCCCGCGCCGCGTCACGGGTCCGTCCCGCCGACCGACCGGAAGTCGTGCACGGGACGGGTGACCGGTCCGCCCCACCGTCGTTCCGGTCCGGATTGGCCCGTCATCGCCCCGGGTGGACGCCCGGTCGACAGGCCGTGAGCAGCGACGTTGCACCGCTGATCATCCGAACGGGCCGTGGTTCGCTGACAAAGATCGAAAGTCGCGTTGCCCGTTCGGCTGATGAACCGACTCTCGCCGGCATAGCAAGAACCATCAATCCGGACAATCCTTAAGTGACTCTTAGCCAGGCAGGTGACAAAGGTTCGGCGTGGGGGGGTGGCGACGGTCATCGTGCCCCGCTAGCGTGCGCGCTCGTACCTTTCCTTCACCCCACGGGGGGCACTTTCCATGATCTTCCGCAACCGCGCGGCCGCGTTCGCGGCCGCGGGTGCCGCCGGCGTGATCGCCGCGGGCGCCTTCGCGGCCCCGGCGTTCGCCGCCACCTCCGCCGACCTGGCGATCAAGGCGAGCGGCACCACGATCGCGGTGGGCGCGCCGGGCAAGAACGCGACCGTCTCGCTGATCAACAAGAGCGACGTGGACGCCAAGGGCATCCTGGTCGGGCTCGACATCAGCAAGCTGGACACCAAGCTCGTCGACATCGACGAGAGTGGCTGCAACCGTCGCGAGGACGGCATCATCCTCTGTGGCATCGAGGGTGACACCATCCCCGCCGGCGCGGACATCGACTGGGCCTTCCCGCTGTCCCGCACGCTGGAGGGCCTCCCCGGTGACGGGGGCGGCGAAGGCGGCACCGGAACCGGCCCGGCCGGCTCGATCACGGCGTTCATCCTGCACGAGGGTGAGGACCCGGACGAGTCCAACAACGAGGTCACCGTGGACGTCAAGGTCGAGGGCACCGGCCCGGACCTCGCCGTCTTCGCGCCGGACGTTGACCAGGCGGCCACCGTCGTGAACGGCAACATCAAGTTCAGCGGTGCGCTGAACCCGGGCGGCAAGTCCGGTGTCTACTACCGGATCGAGAACCACGGCGACGCCGCGGCCGCCGGCCTCAAGATCAGCGTCAAGCTCCCCAAGGGCGTGACGTTCACCGAGGCCGAGGAGGACTGCGAGTACAACGCCTCGAAGACCTCGCTCGTCTGCAACTACGAGAACTTCGGCCTGATCCCGGCCAAGGACGACACGAACGCGAACGACAAGGTCTTCTCCGGCTACGGCTTCTTCAACCTCATCACCGTCGGTGAGAACGTCAAGTCCGGCAGCCTGACCGGCGGTACCGTCACCGTGGAGTCGCTGGCCGCTGCCACCACGCCGAGCATCGCCAAGGAGGCGGCCCCGGCGCTGCCGAAGAACATCGCCGGTGTCCAGGCCAAGGATGTCGACGCGACCGACAACAGCGACGACTTCGCGGTCGTCGTGGCCAAGACCACCGGTGGTGGCGGCGGCGGTGGTCTGCCGGTGACCGGTCCGCAGGCCGGTCTGATCGGTGGCATCGGCGTGGCGGTGCTGGCCGCGGGTGGGGCGATGTTCGTGATGGCGCGGCGTCGCCGGGTGGTCCTGGTGATCCCGGGCGACGAGAAGCCGACCGCCTGACGGTGGAGTTGGCCCCGACGGGCCGGCAGTGGTGGACGTGGGGGGGGGGGGGGGGGCCGCCCCCCCCCCCCCCCCCCCCCCCCCCCGCCCCCCCCGGGCCCCCCCCCCCCCCCCGCGCCCGGGGGGGGGGGGGCCCCACCGGCCCCCC
>NZ_JARXXY010000026.1:0-92401 GCF_029893845.1 Micromonospora sp. A200
CAAGACCGCCACCCGCTACGACCAGACAACCGCCTGGTCACACCGAACCCAACCCGCCGCTGCTTGACATCCAAGCTCCTGGGATGTCTGACCCCCGCCCCGACCCGGCCCCGGCCCGCCCCCGACCCTGGCGGGGGGCCTGCATCGGCCCCGCGCTCCGTGCGCGGCCCCCGTTTGCGGCGTGTTGCGGTGTCCGGGCGGTGGGACACCGCGACACGCCGCAAACGGTGCGGATCACCGGTCTTCTGGCGTCGCCTGACCACGGGGGACCCAGGCGAGGAAGCGTCCGAAGAGGGTCGCCGGGTCCGGTCCGTCGTGCGGGTGGAGTCGGTACAGGTCGGCGGCCGCGTCATGCAGCACCGCGCAGAGGTAGACGCTGAGCCCGACCCGGTCGTGGGCGTACTCGGCGATGAGGGCGAGCCGGGCCGTCGCGCAGGGCCACGGCGCGGCGCAGGTCCGGCAGATCCAGAGCGGGCGCAGCGGCAGATGCGGGTGGGCCGCGCCGCTCACCACGGGCCGTGGCCGGGCCGCCCGGACGACCCCGGGGTGTGCCGCCGGGACGACGCGGAGATGAGCCGCTTGGACGACGTTGGCGTGAGCCAGCCGGCCGGATCTGGTGCCGGCCCCTCCGTCGGCAGAGGCGTGCGCGAGGACCAGGGTTGCCAGGCGGACCGGGGCATGTGGACTCCCTACGAGGCTGAAACGGCTGCGTCGTCTCCCCCGGTGGGTGGGACCGCCCGGCCGGGGGAGCGGGCGGTCCCACCGCGACACCGGCGCTGCCGGAGGGTTGGCCGCGCGGTGTCACTCTTCACAGTCTGGTGATGAACCCACTACGTTCGGAAGGGTTCGCGCCCGTTCCGGGAGGTGCCGTGTGCTTCGGTCCAGGCCGGCTGGTGCGGCGCTGGAGTCGATCATCGGGGCGCTGGAGGGCGGCTGGGATGGCGGACGGGCGGATGACGGCGACTGCCTTCCTGGTCGCCGAGCTGCGCCGGGCGCGGATGCGTCGAGGCTGGAGCCAGGACGAGTTGGCCAAGGCGGTCAGCTACTCGGCGTCGATGGTGAGCGCGGTCGAGTTGGGCCAGCAGCAACCCACGGCCAAGTACCTGGAACTGGTCGACAAGGCCCTGGATACCGGCGGCCTCTTCGGCCGGATGCTCACCGAACTGGTCAGCCTGGACAAGGCGCAGGTGTGGCTACGCGGTTGGCGCGCGATTCTCGCCGAAGCGCAGGTGATGCGATGGTACGAACCGCGCTATGTGCCGGGCCTCCTCCAGACCGAAGGCTATGCACGAGCGGTCTTCGAGGCCGGCGACCTGCTCAGCCAGGACGAGGTGGAACGGCGGCTCACCGAGCGGATGGACAGCCAGGGCTGTCTGGGCGGCGAGCGGACGATCAAGCTGGTGGCGGTGCTCGACGAAACAGTGCTGCGTCGCTGCGTGGGCGGCCACAAGACGATGTCGGAGCAGGCTCTGCACCTGGCGCGGATCGCAAGCGAGCACCCGCACGTCCGGCTGCATCTCGTGCCACGCTCCGCAGGCGAGTATCCCGGACTAGGTGGACCCTTCATCCTGGCCTCGATGCCCGATGGGAGCGAACTGGGCGTCATCAGTGGACAGGGTCGTGGTGAGGAGCTGCACCAGCCGGGCGATCTGCGGCGGCTCCAACAAGTCTGGGAAGTTAGCCTGGGAGCGGCCCTGCCGGAGCAGGAGTCGATCGAGCTGTTGAGGGAGATAGCCGAGTCATGGAACTGACCAGTGCCCGATGGCGAAAGAGCACCAAGAGCGATCAGGCGACCCAGTGTGTCGAGGTGTCGACGAATCTGCCGGGCGTCGTCGGGGTGCGGGACAGCAAGGATCCGGCTGGTCCGGTGCTCACCTTCGACCCGTACGCGTGGCGGGCCTTCGTGGCCGCGCCGCCGCGCTGAGATGACCCTGCGCCGGCCGGAGCGCCCATGATCGGGTAGCAACTTCCGCACACCCGGCGCGGCGTGTCGTCTCGGAAATCGTGACCCGATCATGGGGCTGACCACCCGGCGGCGGGGGATATCGGTCGACCGGTTCGGGTGGGGCGCGGCATCATCCCGGCATGACCGCTGACGTGCTGCTGGAGACCGAGCGGCTGCGGCTGCGCCGGTTCACCCCGGACGACGTGGACCACCTCGTCGAGCTGGACAGTGACCCGGAGGTCATGCGCTTCCTGACCGGTGGCCGGCCGACCCCGCGCGCCACCGTGCGCGACGAGCAGTTGCCCCGGCTGCTGCGTCAGTACGACGAGCACCCCGGCCTGGGGCGTTGGGCGGCGGAGGACCGGGAGAGCGACGACTTCCTGGGCTGGTTCGCGCTCGACCCGTCCGACGACGGCAAGGAGGCGGAGCTGGGCTACCGGCTGCGCCGTGGCGCGTGGGGGCGCGGCCTGGCCACCGAGGGCTCCCGGGCGCTGATCCGGTACGCCTTCACCGAGCTGGACGTCCGGCGCGTCTGGGCCGAGACGATGGCGGTGAACGCCCGCTCCCGGCAGGTGATGGCGAAGTCCGGCCTGCGGTACGTGCGCACCTTCCACCTGCACTTCGACGACCCGGCCCCGGGGACCGAGCACGGCGAGGTGGAGTACGAGCTGCTCAGGAGCGAGTGGCCGCCTTCCGCGCCCGGTACGCGCTGACCGCGGCCCGGTTGCCGCAGCCTGCCTCGCAGAACCGGCGGGACCGGTTCTTCGACAGGTCGACCAGCACGTTCTCGCAGTCCGGGTGGGCGCAGATCCGCAGCCGGGCCAGCTCGCCGGCGCGGACCAGGTCGGCCAGGGCCATCGCCGCCTCGACCGCCATCCGGGTGGCCAGCGGCGCGTCCCGGGGCACCGCGTGGAGGTGGTACGGCTCGTCGTCGTGCCGGATCAGTTGCGGCAGCGCGTGGGACTCGCGGAGCAGCTCGTTGACGACGGCGACGATCTCGTCGACGTCGGCGTGCCAGATCCGGCGCAGCCGGGGGCGCAGCTCGCGTACCGCCCGCAGCTCGGCCTCGGTGTGTTCGTGCCGGCCCGTCCACCCGTAGGTGACGACGAACCGGTCCAGCGCCGCGACGTCTGGCAGCCCTTCGTCCGCCGGGTCGTCGGTGTTGACCAGGGCGGTCGCGGCGATCAACCCACATTCGGTGTCATGGGCAAAAAGCAACTTGACTCCTGTCAGAGTCGGCCGTTAGCGTCACCAGCATAGGCGTTGTTCGGTCATGACAACTACCGGCGAGGAGAGCCCGATGCACGAACGATCCGCCGGCGCGGGCCTGGGACTGGCCCTGCTGTCAGCCGTCACCTTCGCCACCTCGGGCACCTTCGCCCGCTCCCTGATCGAGGCCGGCTGGTCGGCCGAGGCGGTCGTCGTCGCCCGGGTCGGGATCGCCGCCCTGGTGCTGGCGGTGCCGGCCGTGCTCTCGCTGCGCGGCAAGGGTGCCGTGCTGCGTCGCACCCTCGGTCCGGTGAGCGTCTTCGGCCTGCTCGGCGTCGCCACCGCCCAGGCGTGCTTCTTCAACGCCGTCCGCTACCTGCCGGTCGGCGTGGCCCTGCTGCTGGAGTACCTCGGCATCATCCTGGTGGTGGCCTGGATGTGGCTGGTGCACGGGCAGCGCCCCCGAAGGCTCACCGTGGTCGGCTCGGCCGCGGCGCTGGCCGGCCTGGCCTTCGTGCTCGACCTGACCGGCACCGGCCGCCTCGACCCGGTGGGTGTGCTCTGGGGGCTCGGGGCCGGGGTGGGGCTGGCCGGCTACTTCGTGCTCGCCGCCCGGGTCGACCCCGCGCTGCCGTCGGTCGCCATGGCCAGCGGCGGCATGGCGATCGGCGCCGCGGTCCTCGCCCTGCTCGGGCTGGTCGGGGTGCTGCCGCTGCGGGCCACCTTCGGCGACGTCGAGTTCGCCGGGCAGCGCACCAGCTGGCTGGTCCCGATCGTCGGGCTGTCGCTGGTCGCCGCGGTGATCGCGTACCAGGCCGGTATCGCGGCGACGCGGATCCTCGGCGCCCGACTCTCGTCCTTCGTCGGGCTGACCGAGGTGATGTTCGCGGTGCTCATCGCCTGGCTGGTGCTGGGCGAACTGCCCACCGTGGTGCAACTGCTCGGCGGCGCGCTGATCGTCGCCGGGGTGGCACTGGTCCGCCTCGACGAGCTGCGCGGCGACCGCGTGGAACGGTCGGAGACCCCGGCCGAGGAACCCGCCCTGACGTGAGATGGTCGGTGCCGTGCTGACCGTGCTGGTGTTCGACGCCGACGAGACCCTGCTCGACCTGTGCCCGGCGGTCACCGGCGGCCTGGTGGCCGTACTCGAGGAAATGCGGCGGTTGACCCCGGCGGCGGCCGAGGTGTCGCTCGCGGACCTGGAGTCGGACTGGGGCGCGGTCTTCGGTGCGATGAGCGCGGCCCCCGTGCAGGAGATCCGGCGGGCCGCGCTGGCCCGCTCGCTGGCGCGGGCCGGCCTGGCGGACCGCCTCGACGAACTGGCGGCGCTCTTCTTCGCCCGGCGGTTCACGCTGACCCGGCCCTACGCCGACGTGCTTCCCGCGCTGGCCACGCTGCGCCGCCGGTTCCGGCTGGGCTACGCCACCAATGGCAACAGCCGCGCCGAACGCTGCGGGCTCGCCGGCGAGTTCGCCTTCGAGCGGTACGCGCACGACGACGGCCTGCCGAAGAAGCCCGACCCCGGGTTCTACGCGGCGGTGATCGAAGCCGCGGGCGTGCCGGCGGAGCAGATCGCGTACGTCGGGGACTCGCCCGCCCACGACGTGGTCGGCCCGCAGCGCGCCGGCCTGTGCGGGATCTGGCTCAACCGACTCGGCCTGCCCTGCCCGCCGGGGGTACGACCCGACGCCGAGATCACCGGCCTGGCCGCGCTCCCGGCCGCGCTGGCCGCCCTCCAGCCGGTCAAAGCCGGATAAGCGTCCATTCCGGACGCCCGTCTGGCGCAACCCGCATCGGTGTTGTCTGATGGCTGCCACGTCCCTCAACGAGAGGATCTGATGTGGTGAGCAAAGCCAGGTCGGGACGCAGCACCAGGTTGGACGGCAGCCGGACCGGATGCTGGGTGACCGGCCGGGGCAGGCCGCCGAGGACCAGGCGTACCCGCAGGTGGGACTCCGGGGGTGACTGCGCTCCCGGGTCGGCCAGGTCGAACACTCGACAAGCCCGTCGACCACCGGGGCGGTCGGCGAAGCGCTCCGCTACCTCGGCGAGGGCGCCGAGGTCGGTCAGACCGCCGGCCAGCAGCGAGTCGACGATGCCCACCGCTCGCACCGGATCCAGCCAGGCTCCGGTTTCCCAGGCGGCTACGGCCGGCTGCGACCAGGGCGACATGTCGGCCGCGCGAAAGGTCGGTGCGTCGCTCGGCGAGAGTTGATCGGGCGGCGTGGGCGGGCCGCCGACCATCGCACCGGGCGTGGGCGGGCCGTCGACCGTCGCACCGGGCTTGGGCGGGCCGTCAACCACCGCACCCGGCGTGAGTCGGCGCCCGAGGCGGCCCGACGCGACGGCATCGCCCGCCCGTCGTGGCGACAGCGTCGTGTGGACCCGCAGGCCCCGCTGGGTGCGGACGCTCGTCGCCCACGGGGCCAGGACATGGACGTCGTCGGCGAATCCCGCCGCGTGCTCGACGCCGTGCAGGTACGCCGCAGACGGCCCGGCGAGCACCGTCCCGCCGGGCATCCGCAGGGACACTCCTTGGCAGGCCAACCGGTGATCCCGGTCGAGCCGGGAGTCGGCGTAGACGTCGCGACGCAGCCGGACCCAGGCGGAGCTGCGCAACTGGTGAGGGCTCAGCAGACCGTGGCGGATCGCGTCCGAGCCGCGGAACACCTGCCAGGCCAGCACGCTGGGCCGGTATGCGAGAGGAGGCATGCCGGCCAGCGTGGCGACCGCGAGGTGCTCCCCGACACCCCTGTGGACAGCCGGCGCACCACCCACCGGACCCCCCTGTGGAAAAGCCCTACCCATCACGCCCGCTCTGCTAAGGGGGCCGGGCCTTGATCGACTCGCTTTGCGGCGTGTGGCGGTGTCGGCGCGCCAGGACACCGCGACACGCCGCAAACGGAGTGGATCGGACGGGGCCGAGGGTTGGCGGTCAGGAGAGGGCGGCGGCGATCGACTGGGCGGCGGCGAGCACCTGCGCGCCGACGGTGTCAGGGTCCAGGGGGGCCAGCGCCACCACCCCGACGCTCGCCTCCAGACCCGGCACCCCCAGCACCGGCGCCGCCACCCCGTACGCCCCGGGTTGGAGTTCCCCGACGGTGCTCACCGGGTCGGCCACTCCCGACCGGCCGGCGAGGATGGCCAGGCCGGCCGCCCCGCGCTCCAGCGGGTGCCGGGCACCGGTCCGGTACGCCACGTGGAACGACGTCCAGCTCGGCTCGACCACCGCCAGCGCCACCCCCTCGCCGCCCTCGACCACGGTGAGGTGCGCGGTCGCGCCGGCCTGCTCGGCCAGTCGGCGCAGCGCCGGCAGCGCCCCCTCGGCGAGCAGCGGCTGGGCCCGACGGGCCAGGTGCAGCACTCCGGCGCCGAGGCGCAGCCGGCCGTCGCCGTCCCGGCGCAGCATCCCGTGCCCGGTCAGCGCCCCGACCAGCCGGTAGACGGCCGCCCGGCCGATGCCCAGCCGGTTCGCCGCCTCGGTCACGGTCAGCCCGGCGGGAGCGTCGGCCACCAGGTGCAGCAGCCGCAGGCCCCGGTCCAGGGTCTGCGCCGTCTCCCCGGGCCGGCCCGCCGCCTCGCCGCCCGCCGCCCGGTCCCGCTCCGTCGCCCCGACACCGGCCCGCTCCGTCGCCCCGACGCCGACCCGTTTGGTCGCACCGGCTCCGGGCCGGACCGCCGCGTCCCCGGGCTCGCCGGACCTCGCCGTCGTCTCCACAGCACGCAGCGTACGACCCGGCTCCGGGCGACCCCGGAATGCGTGGACGGCTACCCTTGTACGGTGACGCTACGCCTGTATGACACCGCCACCCGATCGGTGCGGGACTTCGTCCCGCGGGAAGCCGGCAAGGTGGGGGTCTACCTGTGTGGTCTCACCCTCCAGGCCCCGCCGCACATCGGCCACCTTCGCTCCGGCGTCAACTACGACGTGCTGCGCCGCTGGCTGCTCACCGCCGGCTACGAGGTCAACTTCATCCGCAACGTGACCGACATCGACGACAAGATCCTGGTCAAGGCGATGGAGCAGGGCCGCCCCTTCTGGTCCATCGCGTACGTCAACGAGCTGATCCTGGCCGAGTCGTACCGGGCGCTGAACGTGCTGCCGCCGACGTACGAGCCGCGCGCAACCGGGCACATCCCGGAGATGCACCAGCTGATCGCCGAGCTGATCGAGACCGGGCACGCCTACCCGGCCACCGACGGCTCCGGCGACGTCTACTTCGACGTGGCCTCCTGGCCGGCGTACGGGTCGCTGTCCGGGCAGTCGCCCGACGACATGCAGTCCGCCGGGGACGCCCCCGAGCGCGGCAAGCGCGACCCGCGCGACTTCGCGCTCTGGAAGGGCGCCAAGCCGGACGAGCCGGCCGACGCCTACTGGCCGTCGCCGTGGGGCCGGGGCCGCCCCGGCTGGCACATCGAGTGCTCGGCGATGTGCTGGCGCTACCTGGGTGCCGAGTTCGACATCCACGGCGGCGGGCTGGACCTGACGTTTCCGCACCACGAGAACGAAATCGCCCAGTCCCAGGCCGCCGGGCTGCCCTTCGCCCGGTACTGGGTGCACCACGGCCTGCTCAGCATCGGCGGCGCCAAGATGGGCAAGTCGCTCGGCAACGCCCTCGACCTGACGTACGTCGACTCGCTCGGGGTGCGCCCGGTGGAGCTGCGCTACTACTACGCCGCCGCGCACTACCGCTCCCGGATCGACTACTCCGAGGAGGCGCTGCGCGAGGCCGCGGTGGCGTACCGGCGGATCGAGGGCTTCGTCCAGCGGGCCGCCGAGCGGGTCGGCGGCGGGCAGCTCGGCGAGCTGCCGATCGGCTTCGTCGCGGCGATGGACGACGACCTGAACACCTCCGCCGCCCTCGCGGTGCTGCACGAGGTGGTCCGGGACGGCAACACCGCGCTGACCGCCGGCGACGATGTGACCGTCCGCACGACCCTGGCCTCCACTCGCGCCATGCTGGATATCCTGGGGGTTGACCCGCTGGACCCGGCGTGGACCGGCGGCGACCGCGCCGACGACCTGCGCGGCGTGGTCGACTCCCTGGTCGCGCTGGCCCTGGAGCAGCGTGCCCAGGCCCGCGGCCGCAAGGACTGGGCCGCCGCCGACGCCGTACGCGACCAGCTCAAGCAGGCCGGCGTGGTGGTGGAGGACACCCCCCAGGGCCCCCGTTGGACTATTGGAGAGCAGGACTGATGGCCGGCAACTCACAGCGCCGTGGCCGGCGACTGACGCCGAAGGCGGGCGCCCCGAAGGGCACCGGCGGCAAGGGCAAGGACGCTCTGGCCGGCCGGGGCAGGACCCTGCCCGCCGACGAGCGGCCCTGGCACAAGGCGTACTCGGGCACCGAGAAGCTGCCGCAGCGCACCGCCTGGAAGCAGGACAAGGAGCGCCGCGCGGCGGCCGAGGAGGGGCGCGCCCCCAAGATCGGTCAGCCGGGCAGCAAGGACACCACCTGGGGTCGCGGCGGTGGCCGGGGTGCTCCGGCGGCCCGTGGCACGGGCGGCCGGGGCGGTAAGCCCACCGGTCGCTCCGGACCCCGGGTCGCGCCGGGCCGCAAGTCCAACCCGTCGAAGGACACCCCGGAGCTGCTGGTCGGCCGCAACCCGGTGCTGGAGTCGCTGCGCGCGCAGGTGCCGGCGACCGCGCTCTACACCGCGCAGGGCATCGACGCCGACGACCGGGTCAACGAGATCATCCGGACCGCCGCCGACCGGGGCATCGCCATCCTGGAGATCAGTCGCGCCGAGCTGGACCGGATGACCGGCGGCGTGCTGCACCAGGGCGTCGGCCTCCAGGTGCCGCCGTTCGCGTACGAGCCCTTCGAAGACATGATCGCCGCGTCGGTGGAGCACACCGCCCCGCTGCTGGTGGCGCTGGACGGGGTCACCGACCCGCGCAACCTGGGTGCGGTGATCCGCTCCGCCGCCGCGTTCGGCGCGCAGGGTGTCTTCGTACCCGAGCGGCGGGCCGCCGGGATCACCGCGACCGCCTGGCGGACCAGCGCCGGCGCGGCCGCGCGGGTGCCGGTCGCCCAGGTGACCAACCTGACCCGGGCGCTGAAGGCCTGCCAGGACGCCGGCTTCATGGTGGTCGGCCTGGACGCCGACGGCGAAACCGACCTGTACGACCTGGAAGCCGCCGTCGGCCCGCTGGTCGTGGTGGTCGGCTCGGAGGGGCGCGGGCTGTCCCGGCTGGTCGGCGAGACCTGCGACCTGACCGTCAGCATCCCGATGATCTCCGACGTGGAGTCGCTGAACGCCAGCGTCGCCGCCGCGGTCGCCCTCGCCGAGGTGGCCCGGCGCCGCGCCGCTGAGGTCTGACCCACCCGCGCACGCGCAGACGAGAAGGGGCGGCCCGCCGACAGCGGACCGCCCCTTTCGCGTACGTCAGTGCAGCCGGTACGTCAGATCCGCTTGCCGGTGACGGCGTGGAAGACGTGACTGCGGCCGGTACGCGGCTTGACGAACACGGTGTCACCCATGTTCGGCATGGTGCGCCGGTCGGTGCGGACGACGAACCGCTCGTTCGCGCCCTCGAGCGCGGCGTGCCCGTAGACGTTGGCGTCCGAGCCGAGGTCCTCGACCAGCTCGACCACGACCGGCATGCCGCCCTCGGTCGGGCTGACCAGGTCGCAGTCCTCCGGGCGGAAGCCGACGGTCACCTTGCCGTCGCCACCCTCCTCCTTGGCCGCGGCGATCTGCTCCCGGGTGAGCGGGATCTGCAGGTCGGCGAAGGCGGCGCCCTGCTCGTTCAGCGGCACGGTCTTGATGTTCATGGCGGGGGAGCCCATGAAGCCGGCGACGAAGACGTTGGCCGGGGTGTCGTACAGCGCACGGGGGGTGTCCACCTGCTGGAGCACGCCGTCGAGCATGACCGCCACCCGGTGACCCATCGTCATCGCCTCGACCTGGTCGTGCGTGACGTAGACCGTGGTGATGCCGAGCTTGGCCTGCAGCGAGGCGATCTGGGTACGGGTCTGCACCCGGAGCTTGGCGTCGAGGTTCGACAGCGGCTCGTCCATGAGGAAGACCTGCGGCTCGCGGACGATCGCGCGGCCCATGGCCACCCGCTGGCGCTGGCCACCGGAGAGCGCCTTCGGCTTGCGGTTGAGGAACTCCTCCAGCTGGAGCAGCCCCGCCGCCTCCTTGACCCGCCGGTCGATCTCGTCCTTGGAGGTCTTGCGCAGCTTCAGCGCGAACGCCATGTTCTCGTACACCGACATGTGCGGGTAGAGGGCGTAGTTCTGGAAGACCATCGCGATGTCGCGGGCCTTCGGCGGCAGGTGGGTGACGTCCCGGTCGTCGATGTAGATCGCGCCGTCGTCGACGTCCTCGAGGCCGGCGAGCATCCGCAGGCTGGTGGACTTACCGCAGCCCGACGGGCCGACCAGGACGAGGAACTCCCCGTCGCCGATCTGGAGGTCGAGCTGGTTGACCGCGGGGCGTTCGGTGCCCGGGTAGATCCGGGACGCCTTCGCGTACGTGACCGTAGCCATGGTGGTGCGCTTCCTTTCACCGGCAGGAACGTGCCGGACGATCCGAGTGAAGGAGACACCGGCACCCTCGGTGCCGGTCCTCGGGCGACGTCCCCTGCGGCCGGAGCCGATCGGGGGTGTCATCCGTGTCACTGCACGGTAAACGGCTTTCCCCACCCTGCCAAGACGGGGGACAGCGGGTGGGATGGACCGCATACGCATTCCGGTCAGTCGGGCACGGCCGGGGATCAATCGCCACAGGCGGCCGCGCGGGCCACGGCGATGCGTCGGCCCCGAGGGTCGGGAAATTGACGTTTTCCGTGCTCGGGACACCTGCCCAGCGGGATTTCCGGACACCAGTCGCTATGCTGACGTCGAGACACGCGCCCCTGTAGCTCAGCTGGCCAGAGCACTCGCCTTGTAAGCGAGATGTCGCCGGTTCGATCCCGGCCGGGGGCTCCACCTTCGCCCGGCAGATTCAGCCGGGCCCTGTCCGCCAGTGTGACCGGATGCTGTCGACGCCGCGTCACACCTGGTGACGCCGGGGAGGCAGTGCCCGGCCCGACCATCGGTGGCACGACCTGACGACTCGAATGATCTTTTGGTCAGTTGTGCGGTTATCGTGTTGCCTGTCGATGGGTCTCCCAGAGGTGGGCGGCGTTGCCATCCGGGTCCCGCAGGCTGGTGAACCGTGCGTCGGGGATACTCCTCAGGTCCACCTCCACAAGGCGCCGCGCAACTGGGTGACCATCGTGTCGAGGTCGGCCAAAACCCAACCCATTCCGAGCTCCTCGGTGGCGTCCGCGGCCCGCCGGAGCGGGGCTGGTACGTCGTCCTCGTCGGATCCGACGGGTTTGAAAGCGCCAGAAGCAAGATAGACGAACGCTCGGGCACTCGGGTATGGGCCGACGAGCAAGCCGCAGAACGAGGTCGACGCGGGGCCGCCGGAGTCCGGACGCGCCAAGCCGTACCCAATGCGACAAGGGCAGGGGTGGGAGATGGAACTTCGCCTCTGCCGGGAGTCCGACTCTAGAAGTCGGAGGCTACTGCCCATGCCAGGCTGTGCGTGCCTGTAGGGGCCGGTCGCCATCCCGCCCGCCGTCGACTCAGTCGAAACCGAGCAGGCGTTACCTACTCCGCTGTCCTGGGCCAACGGCCGGCGGGATGGCGATAGCAGCACGTGGTTTGTGCATCGCAGCCCTAGTCAACAAGCGACGACAGGGAAATGCGCTAGATGGACATGCGGGAACGCCGCAGTAGCAACTCAGCTCGAAATTGGTTGCTGACTATGGTTTCATGTAGGGTGCCGCCCTGGCGGTCGGTGGTTTCTACCTCGTTCCCTTTATGGGCTGGCTTTGGATTATAGGCAATCCTGGGTCCAGGCTAGTCTTTGCCTTCAGCCTAGGATTGAACCACTCCACTGCACCCTACGTTCCTCTCGCATACGTAGAACCAATCTACGCCGACGCTAAATCCTGCACTTCCGCCGCCTGCGCTGCTTCCGTTAGGGTCACCAACCGTGCGGGAGGTACCGTCATTCAACCAGAAGTAGCCGTACACGCCGTTGCCGTCAGCCTCTTTGTCATAAACCTCTACGAAGGTATGACCCGACGACACTGTTGCCACGTCGGACCCGTGGTAGGCTGCGGCGAAATGCGCCTGTGCTGGTGTCGCCCCAAGTCCCAGCATTAGGGGAACGCCAGCAATGGCGGCCAGGGGCAGCCGGAGCTTTTTTGAAAGGCGCATGCATTCCTTCTTCCGATCGAAGATCATGAGGCGTCAAGCGTAAGTCACCCGCTCGCTTGAGTCAATGCATGCTCCCGACAGATGTGACCACTAACCTGTTCATCCTGCCCATCGCCCCCATTGACCCCGATGCTCGTCGACAGCCTCTCCGTGGCACCAAGTCGGTGCCAGTCCGCCGTCAATGGCCCGAGCGCCATCCGGCTGCTCGATCCATGCAGGGCACTAGAGATGGCAGCGGCTGAACTTCACAGGCGAACCTCGAACGCACCAACCCACGTTGTCCCCACCGCCCCACCCAGCGCAGCAAACGGAAGCATCGTGAGTACTACGGGAAGTCCGGCCAGCTGCGCCGCCTGATTGCCGAGCCCCCAGCAGTCGCCTCGCCCGACGCAAGGGCGCGGGCAAATGCATACGGGTGTCATCTCCGGCTTGAGCCCGTTGGACACCAGTAGGCCCTAACGCTTCTGTCAAGAGCATGTGGTAAGCGAGATGTTGCCGGTTCGATGCCGACCGGGGAACGCATCCCCGCCGACCGTCGCGCAGGTGTTGCCTGTCAGGCATGGTGCCGACGGCGGGCAGAGGCCTCAGAGCTTGGATTTCTCCCTCTGGTCTTCGTTTAGCAAACCGGGACGCGTTGTCTCCTCCGCGCCCCCGTTCCCTTGGTCGACGCCGAATTCGTGGGCCCCACCCTTGCCGGGCAGTCGCCCATGCGCTGGCGAGTGGAAGGGGAGCGGCGGTAGGTCCAATAGCGGCCCGGGCCGGCCATGCTCGCCTCGCGGCCCCAAGTGGCTCGGTCAGGCGATCGACGTGTGGGGGTCCGCGGGCGCGATTGCTAGAACCCTCGGTCGGGGCGCGCGAACGACCCTCATTCGCCGCCGTTCGACTCCTCGTGGAAGTAGACGGTCAGCGAGTACCAGTCACCGTGCTCGTTGATCTCGTTCTCGAAGGTCATGTCCTGGATCCACACCGGCCCGAGTTCCTCGATGGTGTCCGCGACCCGCCGGAGCAGCGCCGGTACGTCGTCCTGGCCGGGCCCGACGGGGTTCGCCGTGGCGAAGTACCGGACGGTCGGGAATTCGGAAACCTCGTTCACAATAAGATTGTTGCATCGATAGATACCGCTGCGTTGTCCCTCGGTGCCGGCGCCAGGCGACGGCGATAGCCTGGCGCTGACGGCGGGGAGGACGGGTGGGGGCCGATGAGTCGGGCAATGGAGGAGTCGAACCGGGCCATGCTGCGCGCCCGGGACGCCATGGACCGGGCGTACGCCGAGCCGCTGGACATCCCGGCGCTGGCCCGGATCGCGCTCGTCTCCGAGGCGCACTTCATCCGGACCTTCCGCGCCACCTTC
The DNA here is from genome assembly GCF_029893845.1 of Micromonospora sp. A200. Lineage (NCBI taxonomy): Bacteria > Bacillati > Actinomycetota > Actinomycetes > Micromonosporales > Micromonosporaceae > Micromonospora > Micromonospora sp. A200. The sequence continues at coordinate 13,730 of NZ_JARXXY010000026.1, forward strand.
GGCGAGACCCCGCACCGCTACCTGCAACGGCGGCGGGTGGAACGCGCGATGTCGCTGCTGGTCGAGAGCGAGCGGGACGTGACGGACATCTGCTTCGCGGTCGGCTTCAGCAGCCTCGGGACGTTCAGCCGGACGTTCCGGCAGATCGTCGGCGAGTCGCCGAGCGACTTCCGCAGGCGCCGGTCGGCCGTCGCCGCGCGCGTGCCGAGCTGCTTCACCAAGGCCTGGACCAGACCGAGCAGTTTTGGATAAGCGGCAGGTCAGGCCCGACCTCTAGCGTTATGGGCATGACGATGAACGCAATCAGCCGCTCCCAGATCTACGTCCTCGACCAGGACGAGGCCCTCGACTTCTACGTCGGCAAGCTCGGCATGGAGGTCAACACCGACCAGGACCTCGGCTTCATGCGCTGGCTCACGGTCAACCTGCCCGGCGACCCGGAGCGCGAGATCCTGCTGGAGAAGCCGGGCCCCCCGAGACTCGACCCGGCCACCGCCGAGCAGGTCCGCGAGCTGCTCACCAAGGGGGCGCTGCCCGGCACCCTCTTCATGACCACCGACGACGCCCGCAAGACGCACGAGGACCTGGTCGCCAAGGGCGTCGAGATCACCGACGAGCCGATGGAGCGCCCGTACGGGATCGACTTCGGCATCCGGGACCCGTTCGGCAACAGTATCCGGATCGGCCAGATGTTCCCCCGGGCCTGAGGGGAGCGGGGCCGTGACCGACGCGATCACCCTGCCCGCCGCCGGACCGGCCGCCCTCGGCCGGGACCGGGCCCTGCTGGTCGGCGGCATCCTCGCCGGCCCCGTCTTCGCCGTGTCCGCGCTGGCCCAGGGCCTCACCCGGGACGGCTTCGACTTCCGGCGGCACCCGGTCAGCATGTTGAGCACGGGCGACCTGGGTTGGCTCCAGATCGCCACCTTCCTGGCCACCGGGGCGCTCTGCGTCGGCGCCGCCGCCGCGGTGCGCCGCCGGCCGGTGACCGGCTCGACCTGGCTGCCCCGGCTGCTCGCCCTCTGGGGATTCGGCCTGATGGCGGCCGGGGTCTTCAGCGCCGACCCGGCCGACGGCTTCCCGGCCGGCACGCCGCGGGGGCCCGGGCAGATCAGCTGGCACGGTGGGCTGCACTTCCTCGCGGCGGCGGTCGCCTTCGGGTCGCTGATCGTGGCGACCGTCGTCGCCGGCCGCCGGGCCGCCCGAGACGGCGACCGTGTGTCGGCCGTCACCAGCATCGCGACCGGGGTGTTCTTCGCGCTCGCCTGGGGCGCGCTGATGGTCCGGCCCGGCCCGGTGGCCATGGTCGCCTTCGGTCTGGCGGTGACCGCCGGCTGGGCCTGGGTGACCGCGACGTTCGCCGCGGCGCTGCGACGGTCGCCTCGCTGAGCGTGATCGGGGCGGCGACGGCCGGGAGGTGCGGGTTAGCATCGCGCCTCCCGGCTGCACGAGGAGGCGACGATGGCCACCCGGCTGCTCTACCTGGCCAGGCACGGCGAGCAGGACCGCCCGGAGATCGAGTCGCCGGAGGTGGGGCTCTCCGAGCGGGGCCGCCGGCAGGCCGCGCTGCTCGGTCAGCGACTGCGGGCCGTACCGTTGCGCGCCGTCCACCACGGCCCGCTGCGTCGGGCCGTCGAGACCGCCGAGCTGGTCGCCGGGTCACTGCCGACGGTCCCGGTGTACGCGACGGAGCTGGCCGGCGATCACCTGCCGCACGACACCGACCCGGCCGGGCTGCCGGTGACGTACGCGAGTTTCCTGGCCGGCTTCTCGGCGCGCGAGCGGGCCGACGGGCCGCGACTGGCGGCGGAGGCCGTCGCCCGGTTCGCCACCGCCCCGCTCGACGGTGACGTCCGCGAGCTGGTGATCACGCACAACTTCCTGATCGCCTGGCTGGTCCGGCACGCCCTGGGCGCCCCGGAGCGGCGCTGGCTGGGCCTCAACCACCACAATGCCGGGCTGACCGTGATCCGCTACAGCTCGACCGGGCCGCCCAGCCTGATCGCCTTCAACGACGTGTCCCACCTGCCACCCGAGCTGCGCGGCACCGGACTGCCCAGCGATTATCGGGTGTGACCGGGCGCGGTGCCGGCTACGGTCGCCGGATGACGACGCCGCCGCCCGACCTGCCGAAGACCGAGTTCGCCTTCCCGGGGCCGCTGCGGGACCAGCTCGTCGCAGCCGTCCTTTCCGGCGCGAAGACCTCCACCACCGGTCTGTTCCAGGACCACGAGCGCGACGGCGAGCCGCTGCCGGTGGTCGGTGCCCGCTCGGTGGTGGTCGACTCCGCCGACCGTCCGGTCGCGATCATCGAGCTGACCGAGGTACGCCTCGTCCGGCTCGGCGACGTCGACCTGGACCACGCCCGGGACGAGGGCGAGGGGTACGACTCCGTCGCCGCCTGGCGCGCCGGGCACGAGACGTACTGGCACGGCCCCGACTACCGGGGCTGGCTCGGCGACCCCGACTTCACCGTCACCGACGACACCCTCGTGGTCGCCGTACGCTTCCGCCTCCTCCAGCGCCTCTGACGGCCGAACCGTCCCCGGAAGGAGTGGCCGTTCCACCGGGAACAGCGACTCCTTCCGGGCGTCCCCGCCCGCCGAGGGGGTCAGCGGGAGGCGACGGTCCTGACGACGGCTTCGGCCATGGCCCGGGCGGACTGCGGGTTCTGGCCCGTGACCAGGCGGCCGTCGACGACGACGTGCTCGGTGAAGTTCGGCGCCGGTACGTGGACGGCACCGGCCTCGGTGAGCTTGTCGGCCAGCAGGAAGGGGACCTCGTCGCTGAGGCCGACGGCGTTCTCCTCGTCGTTGGTGAAGCCGGCCACCCGCTTGCCCGCCACCAGGTGGGAGCCGTCGGAGAGCTTCAGGTTCACCAGCGCGGACGGGCCGTGGCAGACCGCCGAGACGACCCCGCCCCGCTCGTAGACGGTCGCGGCGATGCGCGCCAGGTCCGGGTCGTTCGGGAAGTCCCACATGGTGCCGTGACCGCCGGCGAAGACGATCACGTCGTACCCGGTCGGGTCGACGTCCGCGGCCTTCGGGGTGTGCTCCACGCCGGCGGTGGCCAGGAAGTCGTTCTGGGTCCGGTCGTTCTCGTCCCGGCCGTCCAGCGGCGGCTGGCCGCCGGCCACCGAGACCAGGTCGACGTCCCAGCCGGCGGCCCGGAACACCTCCCACGGCTCCGCGGCCTCGCCGACGTAGAAGCCGGTCTCGCGGCCCGTGGTGCCGAGCTGGCGGTGGCTGGTCAGAGCGATGAGTGCACGTGTCATGTCCACCATGCTGGCGCGCGAATCCATAGCTGACCAATAGGCGAACGACACAGCGGCGATAGGTTTGCTGATGTGAAGGTGTCACTCGACCTGCTCCGCAGCTTCCTGGCCGTGCACCGGTCCGGTTCGATCACCGCCGCCGCGGAGCTGCTCGGGTTGGCCCAGCCGACGGTCACCGCCCAGATCCGCGCGCTGGAGGAGGCGGTGGGCCGGCCGCTCTTCGACCGGGTGCCGAGGGGCGTGCTGCCCACCCCGGCCGGCGACGAACTGGCCCGCCGGGTGGCCGATCCGCTGGACCGCCTCGACGCCGTGCTCGCCGACGACACGGGCACGCCGTACCCGCGGACGGTCTTCCTCGGCGGGCCGGCCGAGTTCCTCGCGGAGCTGGCGCTGCCGGCGGTGGCCGGCCTGGTCGCCGAGGGGCTGGAGCTGCGGGTCTCCGCGGGGCTGCCCGAGCAGCTCCTGGACGAGGTCGCCGCCGGCCGGCTCGACCTGGTGGTGAGCAGCGTGCGCCCCCGACGGCGAGGGCTGGCCGTCGAGCCGCTCTACGACGAGGAGTTCGCCCTGGTCGCCGCGCCCGCCTGGGGCGAGCGGCTGCCCGACCCGGTGACCCCGCAGGCCCTGCGGGACGTGCCGCTGGTCGCCTACGCGGAGGAGGCGCCGATCCTGCGCCGCTGGTGGCGGACGGTCTTCGACACCCGACTCACCCGTACGCCCAGCCTGGTGGTGGCCGACCTGCGGGCGGTGCTGGCGGCCGTGGTGGCCGGCGCTGGGGCGAGTGTGCTGCCGACGTACCTGTGTCGCAGTGAGCTGGCCTCCGGCGCGCTGCGTCCGCTGTCGAGCCCGGCGGTGCCGCCGCTCAACACGCTCTTCCTGGCCGCCCGGCCGGCGGTGGCGGGGCGGCGCGAGGTGCAGGCCGTGCGGCGGGCGCTGCTGGCGGCGGCGGCCGGCTGGTAGCCGGGCGTCAGCGCAGGGCGCCGGCCCGGAGCAGGAGGTCGGCCAGGGCGGAGGCGGCGGCCGGCGGCTGGGGGCCGCTCGGGCAGTCGGTCCACTCGACCGGGTTCGCGCCGATGGTGAGCCGGTAGGTGTAGGTGTCCGCGCAGCGCACGTCGGGGCGGCCGGGGCCGCCGCCGCTGGGGGCGCTGCCCGCCAGCGCGCGCAGCCGGTCGAGGTCGGCCGGGGAGAGCTGACCGGTCCGGGTCGCGCCGGTGCGACCGGTCGCCGTCCACCGGCCGTCCGGTTCCACGGTGACCGTGTCCGCGCCGCCCGCGATGCCGCCGCTGCGGGTCAGCGTCACCCGGGAGGCGGTCGCGGCGGGGGTGCCGCTGGCGGTGCCGCCCGGCGTGGCGGTGCCCGGCGTGGCCGTGGCGGTCCCACCGGTGGGGGTGTCCGACGCCGGCGCAGGTGAACCGGAACCGGTTGCTGAGCAGCCGGTCAGGAGGCTGGCCACAGTTACGATCTTGACAATGGCCAGGACGGATGATCTCATGCCGTTCGGACGTGCATCGATGCCGCCGGGTTCCCTCACCAGGGCTCATCCTCCGTTCGGTCAGTGTCGCGGGATGGAAGCGCTTCCCCTCTTCTCTTTTCTTCGATGTATCTCCATATTTACATGCGTGACTACCCCCGTCACATCTTTCCTTGTCAGGAGGGCACGTGAGAAGAACCCTCGCCGCCGTCAGCGCAGCGCTGCTTACCAGCGGCATGCTGACCTGCGTCGCCACCGCAGCGCAGGCGGCCCCTAGCGCCCCCGCCCCGGACACCTCACCCGCAGCTCGTGCCGAAAGCCTGCTCCGCAACAACCCCGGCGCCGTCCAGGGCGTCAGCGGAGAGTCGTACCAGGCGGTTCGCACGAAGGTGGACGCGAACGGCGCGGCGCACACCCGCTACACCCGGACCTACCAGGGCCTGCGCGTCTACGGTGGCGACTTCGTCATCCACACGACGCCCACCGGCGGCTACGCCGGCTCCTCGGTCGGCCTCGCCGCGCCGCTCACCCTCGGCACCGCGCCGAAGGTCACGCCGGCCAGGGCCAAGGCGACGGCCAGGAAGGCGTTCTCCGGCAAGCTGGAGAGCGTCGGCGCCCCGGAGCTCTTCGTCGACGCCAGCTCCGGCACCGGCCGCCTCGCCTACGAGACGGTGCTCTCCGGGTGGCACACCGACGGCCAGACCCCGTCCCGGCTGCACGTCATCAGCGACGCCGTCAACGGCAAGGTGATCGGCTCGTACGACGAGATCGAGATGGTCGCCGGCACGGGCCAGAGCGTCTACTCCGGCACGGTCGCCATCGACACCACGCTCTCCGGCAGCACGTACCAGATGATCGACCCGTCGCACGGCAACGGCAGCACCTGCGACATGAACCAGGGCACGTCGACCTGCACGACGTTCACCAACACCGACAACAGCTGGGGTGACACCAACACCCGCCAGCGGGCCGGCGTCGACGCGCACTTCGGCGCGGCCAAGACGTTCGACTACTTCAAGAACGTGCACGCCCGCAACGGCATCTTCGGCGACGGCCGCGGCGTGCCCAGCCGGGTGCACTACGGCAACAACTACGTCAACGCCTTCTGGGACGGCTCCCGGATGACGTACGGCGACGGTTCCGGCAACTCCCGCCCGCTGGTCTCGCTCGACGTGGCCGGTCACGAGATGGCCCACGGTGTGACCGAGAGCCTGGTGTCCGGCGGCCTGACCTACTCCGGCGAGTCCGGCGGCCTGAACGAGGCCACCAGCGACATCTTCGGCAACATGGTCGAGTTCTACGCCAACACCACCGTCGACCCGGGTGACTACCAGGTCGGCGAAAAGATCAACATCAACGGCAACGGCACGCCGCTGCGCTACATGTACGACCCGGCGCTGGACGGCTCGTCCGACCGTTGCTGGACCACCAGCACCAAGAACAAGGACGTGCACTACTCGTCCGGCCCGGCCAACCACTTCTTCTTCAACCTGGCCGAGGGCACCGGTGCCACCCCGTACGGCACCTCGCCGATCTGCGGCTCCGCCCCGGCGGTGACCGGCATCGGCCGGGCCAAGGCGGAAAAGATCTGGTACCGCGCCCTGGACGTGTACTTCACCTCCAACACCTCGTACGTCAACACCACCACGCCGTCGAACACCGCTCGGGCCTACACGTTGCGCGCGGCGACCGACCTGTACGGCAACTGCTCCACCGAGTACAAGGCCGTCCAGGCGGCGTGGACCGCGGTGGCCGTCGCCGGCAACGACGCGCCCTGCTCGTCGACCGGCAACGACTTCTCCGTCTCGCTCTCCCCGACCTCCGGCTCGGTGACTGCGGGCGGCTCGGTCTCGACCACCGTCGCCACCGCCACCACCGGTGGCACCGCACAGACCGTGACGTTCTCCGCGTCCGGCCTGCCGACCGGCGCCACCGCCACGTTCAACCCGACCTCGGTCACCTCGGGCGGCTCGTCGACCCTCACCATCGCCACCTCGGCCGGCACCCCGGCCGGCACCTACTCGGTGACCGTCACCGGCGCCGGCTCGGTGAACCGGACGGCGACCTACACGCTGACCGTCAACGGCACCGGTGGCGGCTGCACCGGCGCCGGCCAGAAGCTCGGCAACCCCGGCTTCGAGTCCGGCACCACCCCGTGGGCGTCGACCTCGGGCGTCATCGGCTCGTTCACCGGCCAGCCCGCCCGTACCGGCACCCGCAACGCCTGGCTGGACGGCTACGGCAGCACCCACACCGACACGCTCTCGCAGGCGGTGACCCTGCCGGCCGGGTGCACGTCGTACAACTTCACCTTCTGGCTGCACATCGACTCGGCGGAGACCACCACCGGCACCGCGTACGACACGTTCCGGGTGCAGGTGCTCAACTCCTCCGGGACGGTGCTGGCGACCCTGGCGACCTACTCGAACCTGAACAAGGCCGCCGGGTACTCGCAGAAGTCGTTCTCGCTGGCCTCGTACGCCGGCCAGACCGTCACCCTGAAGTTCACCGGCACCGAGGACTCCTCGCTCCAGACGTCCTTCGTGGTCGACGACACCGCGGTCAACGTCTCCTGACCTGACCTCGCCGTCGGCGGGCCCGGCGACCACCCCTCGCGGGTGGTCGTCGGGCCCGCGCCGTTATGGTCGCCGGACCGGGTCGGCGCGCGCCGGCCGGCGGAAGGGGTGGTGTCGGTGTCGGACGCGGAGCTGACCGTCGAGGTGACCGGCGCGGTGGCGACGGTGACGATCCGGAACCCGGCCCGGCGCAACGCGATGACCCTGGACATGTGGCGGCGGCTGCCGGTGCTGCTCGACGCCCTGGAGGCCGACCCGGCGGTGCGCGCCCTGGTGCTCACGGGCGCGGACGGCACCTTCTGCGCCGGTGCCGACCTGGGCGACCTGGACGAGTTGCTGGACGCCGGCGACCACAGCATCGCGGTCGTCGCCGAGGAACGGCTGGCCGCCTTCGCCAAGCCGACGGTCGCCGCCGTGCAGGGGCCCTGCGTCGGCGGTGGTTGCCAGCTCGCCGTGGCCTGCGACCTGCGGGTCGCCGCCCCGGACGCCCGCTTCGGCGTGCCGCCGGCCCGGCTCGGGCTGGTCTACCCGGCCCCGACCACCCGCCGGCTGACCCGGCTGGTCGGCCCGGCGACGGCGAAGTTCCTGCTCTTCACCGCCGAGCTGATCGACGCCGAGCGGGCCCTGCGGGTCGGCCTGGTGGACGAGGTGGTCGACGACCTGGCCGGCCGGGTGGCCGCGATCACCACCGCCATCGCCCAGCGCTCGCAGCTCAGCGTCGCCGCCGCCAAGGAGATCGTCGACGACCGGGCCGGGCCGGCCCGGATCGCCTGGTGGCACCGGAAGGTGCGGGACAGCGGCGAGGCCCGCGAGGGGGTCGCCGCCCACCGCGAGCGACGGGCCCCGAACTTCGCCTGGTCGCCGTCCGACCGCCCCTGACCGCCGCTGATCGTGGTCCCGTCGGTTCGAGGGGCCGGCCCGGCACCCTCGGACACCTTCCGGACGCTACGGACCTGATGACGTAGACGGATCGCCTGTCGGGCCCGTGGCGGGCGTCGATCACGACCTGGCTCGAAGCCGGCGAGCAGATGAGCCGCCTCGCCGCGGACCTCCGCGAGTTCCTGCCCAAGCCGTGAGTCGTCCACGACATCAGGTCTGTAGCGTCCGCAGCCCCTCTCCGGCGTCGGCCCGCAGGGGCGGCAGTGAGCTCCGGCGGTGAGGACGTGTTGGGGGTCCGTCAGCCGCCGGTCCCCGAAGCCGGCGGAGTCGAAAGCGACGTGACGAGCCTGAGTAGTTCGAGGCGGGCTTCGCCGGCACCCGCCGGGTGGTCGCGCTGCGCGCCCTGCTCGCGTACGCCGTCGGCGCGATCCAGCTCGAACACCTGGGCCCGCTCTCGGGCAGCGGCACGGACGCGATGGCGGGACTGTCCCCGGCGGAGGGACCGGCGGGCGCCGCGCCGGAGGTGTACCCCTCCGACGCGGCCCCCTGTGCCCGCCGGCCGGCGGGTCACCGCCCGGCGAACGCGGCCCAGCTCGGCGTCACCGGCTCGCGCCGCAGCGGCATGCCCGCCTCGGCCGGCGTCCGGTCGCCCTTGCGCTGGTTGCAGGCGTAGCAGGCGGCGGTCGTGTTCTTCCAGGTGTTCCGGCCGCCGCGCGAGCGGGGCAGGATGTGGTCGATGGTGCTGGCCGGGCCGCCGCAGTACGCGCAGCACCGGTCGTCGCGCCGCAGCACGGCGGCACGGGACCAGGCCGGCCCGGCGTGGAACCGCCAGCGGGTGACCACGTACCGGACGAGGCGGACCACCCGGGGAACCGGGAAGACCCCGATCACCTGGTCCGGCTCGGCCTCGTGGATCTCGGCGACCCGGCGGCACAGCATCCGGATCGCGTGCTGGACGGTGACCCGGTGCAGCGGGCCGAGGTCGGCGTTGATGACGAGGACGGCGTCCACCGGGCTCTCCCTTCACGATCGGCGGCGGACCGGGCCGGACAGCGAAAAGCCGCCCGGTCCGGCTGGGGACGGGCGGCTGGAGCGCGTGCGGGCACGCGTCAGTCGGGCCACCCGTCCCGGGGACCTTCAGCTCGGCAACCATCGAGCGGCAGCGTCGACCACGCGCACGTGACGTGCGACAACGACATGACTGACTCCCGGCGGGCTGGTTGACCTTGCGCGATCACGGTAGGGCGGTCCCGGGCGGGCCGGCAACGCATTTCGATGCCCGCCCGGGCCGGCTCAGCCGGAGACCGACCAGACCGACGGGCCCAGCGCTCAGCGTCGGGCCAGCAGCCCGCGCGGCCGGACGGACCGGACCGGCTCGGCAGCCCCGCCCTCGGCCCGCATGATGTGGTTGGCGGCGATGATGCCGGTGGCCGCCGCACGCTCCATCAGCGCGCTCGGGAACTCCGTCCGGATGCCGTCGCCGGCCAGGTAGAGGCCGTTCGCGTCGGTGCGTACCCCCGGCCGGTCGGCGTGGCTGCCCGGGGTGAACGCCGGGGCCTGGGCCTCCACCCGGGCGCGCAGCTCGCGGACCCGCAGCCCGGCCGCCTCCGGCCAGAGCGTGGTCAGCTCGACCCGCATCCGCTCGGCCAGCTCCTCGGCGGGCACGCCCTCGTCGCAGGCGTACGCGTGCAACTCCACCACCGAGCCGCCGGTCCGCTCGGCCCACCGGCGGGAGGAGTTCTCCAGCCGGTGGTAGAGGGTCACCGAGTCCAGGGTGGGCTGCCGGGACACCCCGCTGAACACCGCCCGGTCGGCGCGGACGTCCCCGTCCATCCAGTACCGCGCCACCGCGTACGGCGGACCGGGCCGGCCGAACGCGGGCATCCGCGCCACCAGCCGGGGCGCCGCCCCGGGCAGGCCGGGGGAGGCCGCGACCAGGGCGGCCAGTGCGGGCGGGTCGACGGCGAGCACCACGTGCGCGGCGCGGTACGCCGAGCCGTCCGCGGTCCGCACCCGCCAGCCACCGGGCTCCCGGTCCAGCCGGGTGACGGCGGCCTCGGTGACCACCCGGCCGCCGTGCTTCTCGACGTGCCGGGTCAGCGGCTGCCAGATCGCCGTCGCGTAGTCCTCGTCCGGGCAGTCGAAGGCCAGCCCCTCCGGGTTGCCGAGCAGGTAGAAGTGGAACTGGGCGATCATCTCGGCGGCCGACATCTCCGCCTCGCGGTTGAAGAACGAGTGCGAGAAGACCTCGAAGAGCATGGCCCGGGCCCGGTCCGGCAGCTTCAGCGAGGTCAGCAGCTGGTCGGCGGTGGTTTTGTCGAACTCGGCGTAGGTGCGTTCCGGGTGGTAGCCGAGCAGCGGCAGCGCGGCGTCCCGGTCCATCCGGCGCAGGTCGGCCAGGCGCAGGCTGGGGCTGCGCAGAACGAGGGCGAGCAGGTTGAGCGGCGCGGCCGGCGGCAGCCGGCCGAACTCCTCCGTCGGCCACTGCCCGCTCAGGATCGGGTACCCGGGGATCGGCTTGAGGAAGCCCAGGCCCGGATCGACCCGGCGCAGGATCGCCCGCCAGTTGTAGTACTGCCGGAAGAATGCGTGGAACCCGTGCTCGACGAGCTGGGTGCCGTCGGTCAGGGCCACCGGCCAGGCGCCGAGCCGGCCGCCGAGCGTCGGCGCGGCCTCCAGCACGGTCACCGCCACGCCCCGCTCGGCGAGCACCACCGCCGCGGACATGCCGGCGATCCCGCCGCCGACCACCACGGCCTCGACCGGGCGCGGCACGCGGGGGGCGCCACCGCCGCCGGGGTCGACCACCCCCTGCCGTACGCCGATGAGCCGGCCCAGCATCTGTGACAGCGCCATGTGCACCTTCCCGGCCGAAGAAATCTCAGTCTGCCCGGTCAGCCCTCTGACGGGAGCAGACAGCGCCGTTCCCGGTCCGAGGCGGGCCAGACGTACTCCAGGTCGGGCGGGATGTCGCCGAACTGCGGCCGGTAGTGCTCCGGGTCCTTGCGCAGCAGCGACGAGCGGTGGCTCAGGTGCAGGTCCTCCCGGCCCAGCCAGGGTGGCAGCTCGCCGGCCCCGGCCAGCTCGGCCTGGGTCCGGATCCGCTCGATCCCGCAGGCGGCGTTCAGGTCGGTGGTCATGGTGCCGGCGCAGGTGTCCGCCCGGCCCGGCTCGCACCAGACCGCGCACATGTCCAGCCCGTACCGGGTCAGCGCCTCCTCGTAGCCGGCCCACATCTTCACCGCCGGATGGTTGCGCCAGCCGTAGGTGGGCCGGGTCAGCCCGCGCAGCACCTGGATGGTCTCCACCCGTTGTTTGCCCAGCCGCTTCTGGTCCAGCGTCCGGGCGCTCGCCAGGAAGTCCGGGTACGGGAGGAACGTCTGCATGCCGCTGCACTACCCGCCGCACGCCCCGACATGCGCTTCATGATCAGCGGGGCTGCGCCCGGTGCGACCGGCTGACTACGATCCGGTCATGGCGGAACCCCTGCGCGACCGCGCGCGCCGCGCGACCGGCTGGCGGTTACGGGCCAACGGCGAGACGCGGCCGCACTACGTCGTCTGCGGCAACGACCCGCTCGCCTACTGGGTGGTCAAGGCGCTGCTCGCCACCGAGCTGGCGCAGGGCCGGGTCCGCATCACACTCGTGGTGCCCGAGCGCCGTCGCTCCGAGGGGCCGGACGGCCGCGACGTCGACGGCATCCAGGTGGTCCGCGCCGACCGGCTCGACGAGGCCGCCTTCCGCCGGGCCGGCCTGGCCGGCGCGGACGGGCTGGCCCTGCTGCACCAGGACGACGTGGGCAACATGCACGCGGCGCTCTGCGCCCAGGAGGTCGAGCCCCGGCTGCGCCTGGTGGTGCGCATGTTCAACACCAGCCTGGCCAACGGCCTGCGCGAGCTCTTCCCCGACTCGGCGGTGCTCTCCGACGCCTCGATCGCCGCCCCCGCGTTCGTGGCCGCCGCTCTCGGCGAGGTCGCCCCCACCCATTTCCGGCACGCCGGGCGCACCCTCTACGTGGCCCGTCGCGAGGACGTACGCGCCGGCGACGTCGTCTGCGGCCTGGCCGTCACCACGGATCCGGCCCTGGTCCGCGTGCTGCCGGCCGACGAGCCGGTGGCCGACGTGGTGCTCGCCGAGGCGACCGGCCAGCCGGCCGGCACCGAGCTGGCGGCCCGTCGGCTGGTCCGGGCCCGCCGCCGCCGGCAGCCGGTCGCGGTGCTGCTCCGGGCGGTCCGCAGCTTCGCCACCCGCAAGATCGGCATCGCGGTGATGGTGCTGCTCGGGGTGATCGCGGTGCTCGGCTGGCTCAACTCCCGCGCGGTGGACGTGAGCTGGACGGAGGCGCTCTACCTGACCCTGGTCACCACGCTCAGCGGCCAGGACCCGGACGTCAGCAAGCCGGCCGCCGCGCAGATCATGCAGGTGGTGCTCAACCTCGCCGGGCTGGCGCTGATCCCGCTGATCACTGCCGTGGTGGTCGACGGCATCGTCAACGCCCGGCTCGCCCTGCACGCCGGCCGGATCCAGCCGCAGCGCACCGGGCACGTCGTGGTGGTGGGGCTGGGCAACATCGGCACCCGGGTGATGGCCCAGCTGCGCGACTTCGGCGTCGAGGTGGTCGCGATCGACCGGACCGCCGAGGCGCGCGGCGCGGCGCTGGCCCGTCGGCTGGGCGTACCGCTGATCGTCGGGGACGCGGCCCGGGAGGAGACCCTGCGGTCCGCCTCGGTGGAGACCTGCCAGGCACTGGTGGTGGTCTCCACCGACGACGGGGTCAACCTGCGCGCCGCGCTCAACGCCCGGGGGCTCAACGCCGAGCTGCGGGTGGTGCTGCGGCTCTTCGACGGCGACTTCGCCGAGCGGATCCAGCAGGCGTTCGGGATCGGCATCTCGCGCAGCGTGTCGTACCTGGCCGCGCCCGCGTTCGCGGCGGCGCTGCTGGACCGGGCGGTGATCGCCACCATCCCGGTCGACCGGCACGCGCTGCTGGTGGTGGAGGTGCCGGTGGTGGCCGGCGCGCCGCTGGACGGCCGGCCGCTGGCCGCCGTCGCCCGCCCCGGCGAGGTGCGCCTGCTCGCACACACCCGGGTCGGGCAGCGGACGGACTGGTCCGCCGACCCGCGCATGGTGATCAACTCGGGGGACCGGCTGACCGTGGTCGCCCGGCGGGCCGGGCTGAGCGCGCTGCTGCGCGAGACCACCCCGCCGCTGCCCGCGGCCAGCACTCCCACCCCCCGCGAGCCGGAGGACTGACCCGGGTCAGCGGGCCCGGTGGCGCAGCGCGTACCAGGTGGCGCCGAGGGCCAGCACGCCGAAGCCGGCGAGCACGCTGGCCGGCGGCAGGTTGACCGCCAGCAGCAGGCAGCCGGCCAGCCCCGCGGCGGCCAGCGCCCGTACCGGCAGCTTCCGGGCCCGATCCCGGCCGAGCGTCAGCGCCGACGCGTTGGTGATCGCGTAGTAGACCAGCACGGTGCAGCTGGAGAAGCCGATCGCGCCGCGTACGTCGCCGAGCGCGACCACCAGGATCACCACGGCGGCCACCGCCAGCTCCGCCCGGTGCGGCACCCGGTGGACCGGGTGCACCGCGGCCAGCGCGCCGGGCAGGTCGTGGCGACGGGCCATCGCCAGCAGGGTCCGGCCGACGCCGGCGAGCAGGGAGAGCAGCACCCCGGTCACCGCGACGGTCGCCCCGGCCCGGACCAGCCAGGCCAGGTCAGGCAGCCCGGCGGCGGCCACCACGTCGACCAGAGGCGCGGCCGAGGCGGCCAGCCGGTCGGCCCCGAGCACGCCGACCGCGACCACGGCGAGGAGCAGGTAGACCGCCAGCACCACGCCGAGGGCCAGCGGCACCGCCCGGGGGATGGTCCGCTCCGGGTCGCGTACCTCCTCGCCGAGGGTGGCGATCCGGGCGTACCCGGCGAAGGCGAAGAAGAGCAGCCCGGCCGCGGTGAGCACGCCCCGGACCGAGCCGCCGGCTTCGGTGAGCCGGTCGAGCCGGACGTCGCCGGCCGCCACCCCGGCCACCGCGACCAGGGCCAGCACCGCCAGCACCACGACCACCAGGAGCTTCGTCGCGGCGGCGGTCTTGCCGATGCCGCGCAGGTTCACCACGGTCACCGCGACCACGGCGGCGACGGCGACCAGCCGGGCCTGCCCGGGCCAGAGGTACGCCCCGATGGTCAGCGCCATCGCCGCGCAGCTCGCCGTCTTGCCGACCACGAATCCCCAGCCGGCCAGGAAGCCGGCGAACGGGTTCAGCCGCTCCCGCCCGTAGACGTACGTGCCGCCCGACTCGGGGTAGCGCGCGGCCAGCCGGGCCGAGCTGGTCGCGTTGCAGAAGGCGATGAAGCCGGCCAGCGCCAGCGCGACCAGCAGCCCGGCGCCGCCGGCCGCGGCGGCGGCCGGGGCGAAGACCACAAAGACGCCCGCGCCGAGCATCGACCCCAGCCCGATCACCACCGCGTCGGGTACGCCCAGCCGGCGCCTCAGTCGCTCCACCGGCAGCAGGCTAGGTGATCGAGGTGAACGGACGGTCCCAGGCGCGCAACCGGCCGGGAAGGGGCAGGTCGTCCCAGGGCACCCGGTGCAGCAGCCGGTCCAGCAGCAGCCCCAGCAGCAGCCCGGCCACCGAGTCGGTCAGCCAGTGCCAACCCAGGTAGGTGGTGGTGGTCAGCACCACCAGCGGCGGCACCACCCGGACGACGGTGACCAGCCAGGTCGGCAGCCGCCGGCCGAAGGTGCGCAGCAGCGGCGCGATCAGGAGCGCCAGCACGCCGTACCAGACGATCGCGTTGGCGACGTGGCCCGACGGGTAGGACTGCGCGTAGCTGACCGGCAGGTCGTGCTGGAACAGCGGCAGGGTCCGCTCGGGCGGCAGGAAGGGCTCCTTGACGCTCGCGCTGGGGGCGGGGCGGGCGGTCCACACCTTCAGTGGCCCGATCGTCAGGTAGGTCAACGCGAAGGCGGCCACCGGGGGCAGCACCGGGCGGACCGAACGCAGCCGGACCGCCAGCAGCACGCCCAGCCCGGCGGCGAGGAGCGTCAACGGGGTGCCCTGGCCGAGGAAGTTGAACACCCGGGCCACCCAGTACGCCGCCGCCGGCCGGTGCTCCCCGGCCCAGTCGGCGACCGCCCGGTCGATGCCGAAGAAGTGGCCGGTGGCGAGCGCCACGGTCAGCCCGACCAGCCCGGCCAGCAACAGGGCGTCCCACCACCAGCCGGCGGGGCGTACCCGCGGTGGTCGGGACGCGCCGCGTACCGTCGTGGTCTCCCGCACGCGATCACGCTACCGGCCGCGGGCGGCGACCGGCCGGCGCGGGCCGTGGCGGCTGTGTGCCGAGCCACGAAGGGAAGCGTTGGGCGGGGGCACCCTTCACACTTGTCCCCGTGCGGATCACCTCGGCCCTCGTCGACCCGGCGCTGCTCGACCTCCCCTGGTCGACGCCGCTGGAGCAGTGGCCTGCCCAGCACCTGGTGGCGCTGCCCCAGGGCATCTCCCGGCACATCGTCCGGTTCGTCCGGCTCGGCGATTACGTGTACGCGTTCAAGGAGACCCGCGAGCGGATCGCCGAACGGGAGTACGACCTGCTCCGTGCCCTGGAGCGGATCGACTTCCCGTCGGTCGAGGCGGTGGCGATCGTCGCCGACCGGCAGACCGAGGACGGGGAACCTCTGGAGTCGGTGCTGATCACCCGGCACCTGCAGTTCTCGCTGCCCTACCGGGCGCTCTTCTCGCACACCCTGCGACCGGAGACGATGAGCCGGCTGCTTGACGCGCTCGCCGCGCTGATCGTGCGGATGCACCTGACCGGCTTCTTCTGGGGCGACTGCTCGCTGTCGAACACCCTGTTCCGCCGGGACGCCGGCGCGTTCGCCGCCTACCTGGTGGACGCCGAGACCGGCGCCCTGCACAGCTCGCTCTCCAACGGCCAGCGCGGCGAGGACCTGGAGATCGCCCGGGTCAACATCTTTGGCGAGGCGCTGGACCTCCAGGCCGCCGGGCTGCTGCACGAGTCGATCGACCCGGAGGTGGTCTGCGAGGAGGTCGTGCAGCGCTACGAGCGGCTCTGGCACGAGATCACCTACGAGCAGCAGGTCGAGCGGGAGGCCCGGCACGACATCGAGGGGCGGATCCGCCGCCTCAACGAGCTGGGCTTCGACGTGGCCGAGGTGGCCCTGTCGACGGTCGACAACGGCCGGTACCTGGTCCGCCCGAAGGTGGTCGACGCCGGCTACCACACCCGGCGGCTGCTCCGGCTGACCGGCCTGGACGCCGAGGAGAACCAGGCCCGCCGGCTGCTCAACGACCTGGACGCCTACCGGGTGGAGAGCGACCTGACCGACGAGCAGCAGGCGGCCCACCGCTGGCTGACCGAGGTCTTCGAGCCGGTGGTCCGGGCGGTGCCGGCGCACCTGCGCCGCAAGCTGGAGCCGCAGGAACTCTTCGCGCAGATCATCGAGCACAAGTGGCTGCTCTCCGAGCAGGCCGGTCGGGACGTCGGCATGGGCCCGGCGGTGCAGTCGTACCTGGCCGACGTGCTGGTGCACCGCCCGGACGAGCAGGCGGTACTGGGCGTCGAGGTCCCCACCGCGGGCTGACGCGCACGGCCCCTGCCCGCCCGGTTCGATTCGCGCCCGCGGCTGCTCCGTGGCTGCTCCGTGGCTGCTCCGTGGCCTCGGCCGATTCGTCTACGACATCAGCTCCAAAGGGAGTCGACGGGGCGTGCCGCCCCTACGGAGGGGCTCAGTCCAGCCAGGAGCCGCCGCGCATCACCCGGACCACGTTCAGCTCGTCGTCGAGTACGACGAGGTCGGCGCGGAGCCCGACCTGGAGCGCGCCGAGCCGGTCGCCGAGGCCGATCGCGCGGGCCGGCGTGGTGGCCACCATGCGGACGGCGTCGGCGATCGGGATGCCGGCGTCCACGGCGTGCCGCAGCGCGGCGTCCATGGTCAGCGTGCTGCCGGCGATCGCGCCGTCGCGGGCGAGCCGGGCCACCCCGTCGGCCACGGTGACCGCCTGGCCGCCCAGCTCGTACTCGCCGTCGGGCATCCCGGCCGCGGCCATCGCGTCGGTGATCAGCGCGGCCCGCTCCGCGCCGGCGGTCGCGGTGGCGAAGGTGAGGATCCCGTCGTGCAGGTGCACGCCGTCGGCGACCAGCTCGCAGACCACGTTCGGGGCGTCCAGCAGGGCGACGATCGGGCCGGGCTCGCGGTGGTGCAGCGGCCGCATGCCGTTGAACAGGTGCGTGGCGACGCTCGCGCCCGCCGCCACGGCGGCCCGGGTCTCGTCGTACGTGGCGTCGGTGTGCCCCACCGCGGCGACCACGGCGTGCGAGGTGAGCAGCTTGATCGCGTCCAGCGCGCCGGCCCGCTCCGGGGCCAGCGTCACCATCCGCACCGCGCCCGCGCCCAGCTCGATCAGCTCGGCCAGCTCGTCGGTGGAGGGGTCGCGCAGGTACTCCGGGTTCTGCGCGCCGCACCGCGTCGCGGACAGGTACGGCCCCTCGAAGTGGACGCCGGCCAGCACCCCCTCGCTGACCAGCGGGGCGAACGCGGCGGTCGCGTCCCGCATCAGCTCGATCGGGGAGCTGACCAGGCTGGCCAGCAGCGTGGTGGTGCCGTGCCGCAGGTGGAAGGCGGCCGCCGCGCGGGCGGCGTCGGCGTCGCCGGTGGTGAAGGTGTGCCCGCCGCCGCCGTGGGTGTGCATGTCCACGAACCCGGGCACGATCCAGTGCCCGTCGCGCTTCGCCGGGTACTCGGCGACCGCGGTGATCCGGTCGCCGCTGATCTCCACACACCCCTGCCGGATCACACCGGTCGGGGTCACCACCTTGCCGTTCACCCGCAGGGCCATCACTACTCCAGTCTGTCGAGGGCGAGCAGGGCGGCGCCGAGGCAGCCGGCCTCGTCGCCGAGGGCCGCCGCGACCAGCCGCGGCTCCCGGTGGAAGGTCATCCGTTCCCGCAGCGCCGCCCGCAGCGGGTCGAACAGCCGCGCGCCGGCCCGGGCCAGCCCGCCGCCGATCACCATGGTCTCCACGTCGTAGAGCGCCTGGGCGGTGGCGAGCCCGTCGGCGAGCGCCTCGACGGCCTCCCGCCAGACCTGCCCGGCCAGCTCGTCACCGGCCGCCGCGCGGTCGGCCACCTCGGCGGCGGTCAGCGGGGTGCCGGCCAGCTCGGTGTACCGGCGGCCGACGGCCGAGGCCGAGGCGACCGCCTCCAGGCAGCCGGGCCGCCCGCAGCCGCAGGGCGGGCCGTCGGGGCGTACCTGGATGTGGCCCAGCTCGCCGGCGGCGCCGTGCGCCCCGGCGGCGGCCGAACCGCCGACCACGTGGGCGGCCGCGATGCCGGTGCCGACGGCGACGAAGAGGACGTGGCCGACGCCGCGGCCGGCGCCGAGCCGGCTCTCGGCGAGGCCACCGACGCGCACGTCGTGGCCGAGCGCCGTGGGCAGTCCGAGCCGCGTGGCGGCCAGCTGCCGCAGGGGTACGTCCCGGAAGCCGATGTTGGACGACCAGACCGCCACCCCGGCGACCTCGTCCACCAGCCCGGGCACCCCGATGCCGCAGGCGACCGGGGTCAGGCCCTCGGCGCGGGCCTTGCCGGCCAGCCCTTCCGCCACGTCCAGGATGGTGTCGACCACGGCGGCGGGGCCGCGCTCGGCGCCGGTGGGGTGCCGTTCGGCGTGCACCACGGCGCCGTCCGGGCGGACCAGCGCGCACTTCATCCCGGTGCCGCCGACGTCCAGTGCGACGACGACCGGGGCACCGTCGGGAGCGTCGGTCACGCGAGGACCACGGAGCGGCTCAGGTGCCGGGGCGCGTCCGGGTCGAGGCCGCGGCTGGTGGCCAGGGCGACCGCGAAGCGCTGGGCCAGGATCAGGTCGGCCATCGGGTCGACCGGGGTACGCCCCGCCGCCCAGCTGCCCAGCACGGTGCGGCAGCCGTGGTGGCGGCTGTGCACGAACGCCGCGCCGGTGGCGGCAACGTCCTCGGGCAGCCCCTCGGGCAGCTCGCCGAACGCCCAGACCAGCCGGCCCGGTGCGGCGATCGAGATCGGGCCGTGCCGGTAGTCCATCGCCGGGTACGCCTCGGCCCAGAAGGTGGCCGCCTCCCGGCACTTCAGCGCGGCCTCCTGGGCCAGCCCGACCGTCCAGCCCCGGCCGAGGAAGGTGGCCTGCTCGATGCGGGCCGGGTCGATCGGCAGCGGGGCCCGGACGGTCACCTCGGCGTCGGCGGCGAGCGCCTCGACGTTGTCGCCGAGGTGGGCGCGGAGCAGCGCCAGGGCGGTGGTCGCGAAGCGGGTCTGCACCACCGACCGCTCGTCGGCGAAGGGCATGGTCACCGCCGCGTCGGCCAGCCCGGTGGCAGGCGAGGCGGGGTCGCCGACGAGGACCGTGGTGGGGGTCTGCCCGCGCAGCGCGGCGAGCAGGTCGAGCACCTCGGTGGTGGTGCCGGAGCGGGTGATCGCGATCAGCCGGTCGTAGCGGCGGCCGGTGGGGAACTCGCTGGCCTGGAAGGCGTCGGTCTCGCCGTGGCCGGCGCGCTCGCGCAGCCCGGCGTACGCCGCCGCCATGAACCAGGAGGTGCCGCACCCGACGACGGCGACCCGCTCGCCGGGGCGCGGCAGGTCGGCGGCCACGGTGCCGGCGAGCTGTGCCGCCTCCCGCCAGCAGTCGGGCTGGCTCGCGATCTCCGCGTCGACGTACGCCATGAGAACTCCTCGCACAGGGCGGCGGTGCGCAATACGGCTCATTACAGCCGTCTTTCGCGCGTCATTCTGCGCGAACCCGGGCGGCCATCGCAACCAGCTCCCAGATCGCGCAGGTGGTGGTTTTGCGCCTACGTAGTTTCGCGCACTACTGTGCACGCAATCAATCACCGTTCGTGCAGAGTCAACGGAGGCCCCCGCGGTGGACCGGTACGCCAGATGGAACGCTCTGCTCGAGATGCTGACCGACAGTGGCCGGGTCAGCGTCGAGGAGGCGGCGGAGCGGCTGGACGTCTCGCAGGCCACCATCCGCCGTGACTTCGACCAGCTCGCCCAGCAGCAGATGATCACGCGGACCCGGGGCGGCGCGGTCGCCAACGGCGTCTCGTACGACCTGCCGCTGCGCTACAAGACCGCCAAGCACTCCGCCGAGAAGCAGCGGATCGGGGCGGCCGCCGCCGCCCTGGTCTCCCCGGGCACCGTGGTCGGCCTCAACGGCGGCACCACCAGCACCGAGGTCGCCCGCGCCCTGGCCGTCCGCCCCGACCTGAACACCAGCGCCGAGGGCGCCCAGCTGACGGTGGTCACCAACGCCCTGAACATCGCCAACGAGCTGCTGGTCCGCTCCCGGATGAAGGTCGTGGTCGCCGGCGGGGTGGTGCGCCCGAAGTCGTTCGAGCTGGTCGGCCCGCTGGGCGGGGCGCTGCTGCGCGAGGTCACCCTGGACGTCGCCCTGCTCGGCGTGGACGCCGTCGATCCGCAGCTCGGCGCCGCCGCCCACCACGAGGGCGAGGCGGCGATGAACAACCTCATGGTGGCCCGCGCCAAGCGCGTCGTGATCATCGCGGACTCGTCCAAGCTCGGCGGGCACGCCTTCGCCCGGATCTGCCCGGTGGACCGGGTGGAGACCCTGGTGACCGACTCGGGCGCGTCGGTCGACGTGGTGGAGGCGTTCCGCGCCGCCGGAGTCAACGTCATCTGCGCCTGAGTGTCTCGTTGATACACGGTCGGTAGCGACTCGACGCCCCGATGCATACCGGGTATTGCCCTCCGGGGTATACCGAGTATGGTGACCGCTGTCCATGAGCCAACCATCGGGGGAGGCGCAGCTTGTCGGCTGTCCTGGAGATCGAAGGTCTACGTAAGACGTACAAGAGCCGCCGGCGGGGCACCCGCAACGCGCTGGACGGCTTCGACATGCGGGTCGAGGCGGGCCAGGTGCACGGCTTCCTCGGCCCCAACGGGTCGGGCAAGACCACCACCCTGCGGACCCTGCTCGGCCTCATCCGGCCCGACGGCGGCCGGATGACCATCCTCGGGCACGAGGTGCCCGCGGCGCTGTCGACCGTGGCCGGTCAGGTCGGCGCGATCGTCGAGAGCCCGCAGTTCTTCCCGCACTTCACCGCGCGCGACACCCTGTCGCTGCTCGCCGGTGCCGGCGAGGTGCCGGTCAACCGGGTCGACGAGGTGCTGGAGCTGGTCGGCCTGCGCGACCGGGCCGGCGAGCGGGTCAGGACGTACTCGCTCGGCATGAAGCAGCGGCTCGCGGTCGCCTCGGCCCTGCTCAAGAACCCGACGCTGCTGATCCTCGACGAGCCGGCCAACGGCCTCGACCCCGGCGGCATCCGGGAGATGCGCACCCTGATGCGCACCCTCGCCGAATCCGGGATGACCGTGGTGCTCTCCAGCCACATCCTCGGCGAGATCCAGCTCATCTGCGACTCGGTCACCATCATCTCGCTGGGCCGGCGGGTCGCCTTCGGCCCGGTCGACCAGGTGCTCGCCGCGCACTCGCACGGCGGGGTCCGGGTCCGGCTGGAGGCGGCCGAGGACCTCGCCGCCGCCGCCGACCTGCTGGACCGTTCCGGCGTGTCGGTGACCCGGCACCCGGACCACCTGATGCTGGCCGGCGTGGACAAGCCCGCCTCGGTCAGCCGGCTCCTCGCCGAGCAGCACCTGTACGTCAGCGAACTGGCCCCGGTCGCGGTGGACCTGGAGAGCGTCTTCCTGGAGCTGACCGCGACCGCGCCGGTGCCCGGTCAGCACCGCCAGGTCGACCAGTCCACGAAGGTCGGTGGGTCGGACCAGGCCGGCGCCGCCGGAGGAGGTTGGGGAGCATGAGTCTCTACCGTACGGAGCTGCGCCGGCTGACCAAGCGGCGCCTGACCCGCTGGTCGGCCCTGCTGGGACTGCTGGTCCTGACCGCCGTGGTGGTGGGGGTCTTCTTCACCAACCAGAAGATCGACGCGAGTACGCGGGCCACCGCCGAGCGGGCCGCCGAGCAGCAGTGGCAGCAGGACGTCCGCAGCAACGAGCAGTATCGCGCCGAGTGCGAGAAGGCGAAGACCAGCGGCACTGCCCAGCCCGGCCAGTTCCCCGATGACTGCTCGATGATCCAGCCGCCGCCTCGGGAGGCGATCCAGGCGGACTGGTTCCTGCCCTCCACCTTCGACTTCCGCACCAACTTCGGCGACACCCTGCTGCCGCTCGCGGCCATCCTGGCGATGGTCGGGTTCGTGGTAGGCGCCTCGTTCGTCGGTGCGGAGTGGAGCACCGGCGGGATGATGAATCTGCTGCTGTGGCGGCCGAAGCGGTTGACCGTACTCCTGACCAAGCTGGCGGCGCTGCTCACCGGCCTGCTCGCGGTGGCGGTGCCCACGACGGTGCTCTGGTTCGGCAGCTTCTGGCTGGTGGCCAACCTGCGCGGGAGCACCGCGAAGATGACCTCCGGCACCTGGCAGTCGTTCGCTCTCGGCGGGCTGCGCGGGGTGGTGCTGGCCCTGGTGACCGCGACCATCGGCTTCGCCCTCGCGTCCCTGGGACGGCACACCGCGATGGCCCTGGGCGGGGTGATCGCCCTGATGGTGGTCGGCCAGTTCGGCCTCGGGATCCTCCTGGAAATGGCGGGTGTGCGGTTCGCCGCGGCGTGGCTGCTGCCCACCTATGCGCTGGCCTGGATGCAGAAGAAGGTCACCCTGGAGGACTGGGACTCCTGCCAGGCCACCTACTTCGGGGAGTGCAAGCCGGACACCCTCACCATCACCTGGCAGCAGTCCTCGGTGCTGCTGGCGGTGGGGCTGACGGTGATCCTCGGCGCGGCCCTCTGGACGATGCGGCGGCGCGACATCTCCTGACCCGCCGGCCGGGTCCCGCGCCACCGCGCGGGGCCCGGCGCGCGTCGGGTGCGTCGGACAGCGGCCCTGGTTACGCTGGGGTCCCCCCGGTCGGCGTTCGGAGTTGCCGGCCGTCCGCGCTGTGTGAGGAGCGACCATGCCCGCCGACGCGTCCGCCGCCGCCAGCGACCGGCCGGAGCCGTCCGGGCAGGCCGTCACCGACCAGCGGCCCGGGGCCGTCGTCCCCCCGCCGCGCAGCGCGCCGCCGGTCGAGGACGCCCCGGAGCCCGTCGACGCCGCTGCCGTCCTCGCCGCCATGGCGGACGACGCGCCGGAGGTCGAGGGGTTGCCGGCCGAAGCGGTGCCCGCGCAGCGCGGACCGGGGACGGCGGACACCCTGACCGAGCGGGAGCAGCAAATTCTCGCCTTCGAACAGCAGTGGTGGAAGCACGCCGGGGCCAAGGAACAGGCCATCCGGGACACCTTCCGCCTCTCCGCCACCCGCTACTACCAACTGCTCAACGCCCTGCTGGACCGGCCCGCCGCGCTCGCCGCCGAGCCGGTGCTGGTCGGGCGGCTGCGCCGGCTGCGCTCCTCGCGGGCCCGCAACCGCCGGCGCTGACCCACTTCCCGTCCGTGCGCAGGCCGCCGCCGGTGGTGGGAAGGTCGGTGACCGGCGTGTACCGGCGGGTTCGTCCGAATCCCGGTGGCGCCGGACTCGGGCATGGCGTGGGCCGGGCCGGGTAGCCGGGCTCGGACGACGGCGAGGGGAGCGGGCTGATGGTGGGACCGGAGGCGCGGCACCCGGCGGGGCACACGGTGCGGACCGTCGGCGAGGCGTACGCGATGCGGGTGCGGTCCGCCTCGGTGGCGGCGCCCGGCCGCCCGGAGAACGAGGACGCGGTGTTCCGGTTCGGTCCGCTGGTGGGCGTCCTCGACGGGGCGACCGTGCCGGAGGGCTTCGACACCGGGTGCGTGCACGGGCCCGCGTGGTTCGTCCGCCACCTGGCCGCCCGGATCGGGCTGGCCGTCGCCGCCCGGCCGACGGCGACCCTGGTGAGCAGCCTCGCCGCAGCACTGCTGGCGGTCCGCGCCGACCACGGGGACGCCTGCGACCTGGACCATCCGGGCACCCCGTCGGCGACCGTCTGCCTGCTCCGGGAGGGCGGCGACGAGATCGACTACCTGGTGCTCTGCGACAGCCCACTGGTCCTCGACGTCAGCGGCCGGGTCGAGGTGATCTCCGACGACCGGCTGGACGACGCGCTGGCCGACCTGCGCCGGATCGCGGCGGGACTGCCGGCCGGGCAGGTCGACGCGGAAACCCGGTTCCGGCAGGCGGTGCAGGTACAGCGGGCGCGGATGAACCGCACCCACGGTTACTGGGTGGCCGCGACGGACCCGGACGCCGCGTACCACGCGGTCACCGGAACCCTGCCGCTGCGCGGGCCGGACGCGGTCCGCCGGGCGGTGCTGCTCTCCGACGGCGCGTCCAGTGCCGTGGAGCAGTTCGGCCTGTTCGACTGGGCCGGACTGCTCGACCTGGTGACCACGCAGGGGCCCGGGGCGCTCATCGACCGGGTACGCGCCGCGGAGCGCGACCATCCCGAACTACTGCGCCGGCACAAGCGCGCCGACGACGCCTCGGCGGTGCTCTGCGAGTTCCCGTCC
The DNA here is from genome assembly GCF_029893845.1 of Micromonospora sp. A200. Classification (NCBI taxonomy): domain Bacteria; kingdom Bacillati; phylum Actinomycetota; class Actinomycetes; order Micromonosporales; family Micromonosporaceae; genus Micromonospora; species Micromonospora sp. A200. The sequence continues at coordinate 38,416 of NZ_JARXXY010000026.1, forward strand.
CGAACCTGAGCCGCGCGGCCGGCCGGTGCCGGCGCTGGCCGCCGACAGCGGAGCGTGACGCGGAACACCCCGATGGGACGACCGGCCGGTACCTCCGGCCGGAGGGCCATTCGCGGCCCAAAGGGCTGGACGACCGGCGGCGGTGCCGGCAGACTGCGGCACTGTGACGGGTGCGGTACGACTGGAGCCACTGGACGAGCGGAACCTGGAGCCGTTGCTCTCCGTAGCGGTGGCCGAGGCGGAGGCGGGTGACGTGATGCCCCCGGTCGAGGCGCCCGCCGGCTGGTCGCTGGCCCGTCGGGAGGCGTTCCGGGAGTTCCACCGGGCCAACTTCGCCGGGCTCGACGGTCCCACCCGCACCCGCATGTACGCGATCGTCGCCGGTGGCGAGGTGGTCGGCATGGTGCGGATGAGCCGCTGCGAGGAGCCCGGCGTGGTGGAGACCGGGATGTGGCTCGGGCGTTCGGCCCGCGGCCAGGGCCTCGGCGTCGGCGCCCTGCGCGAGTTGCTCAACGAGGCCGCCGCGGCCGGCATGCACGCCGTGGTCGCGGACACCACCCGGGACAACATCGGGGCCGTCCAGGTGCTGAAGAAATGCGGCGCGAAACTGCTCGAAAATGGCGACAAGGTTCACGCCGAAATCTGCCTCGACGCCACCCCGCCGGCATTCTGACAATTCTTCGCGAGGTTTGATCCATCTCGCGTCCTTCCTGGTCGACGCGCTCTGACTGTCCGGTTTGTGGCCTTGGTAGCCGCCTGGACGACTCCTTCCCCTCCTTGCCGTAATGGGGCCAGGAATTGCCGGGAAATGTTTTGCACCGGGGCGGGCGGGTACTGCCGGCCGGGTCCGTAACAACGGGACGTCCCGACGCAGGACCGCCGTGCGCATTTCCCCGGTGCTGGTTTCCGGCCCTCGGTGGAATCGGGTCGTCCCGACCACCGGGGAGTGAAGGAGAACCGATGAAGAGCGGAATGCGGGTCGGCCTCGCGGTCGGCCTCGGATACGTCCTCGGCCGACGGAAGAAGCTGCGTACCGCCCTCACCCTGGCCGCCGCCGTCGCCGCCGGGCGGGCCAGCCGTGATCCCCACCTGCTCAAGCGCGGCACCGACCTGTTGACCTCGGCCCCCCACCTGGCGGGCCTCGGCAAGCTGGGCAGCCCACTCGCCTCGGCCGGCAAGGCCGCCGCGGGCGCCGCCGCCGGCAGCGGGATCGACGCCATCAGCGGCAAGCTGCGCGGCAGCGCGGACGCCCTGCGCCGCAGGTCCGGCGGAGGTGGGGGCGACGACGGGCAGCGGTCCGCGCCCGACGAGGAGCAGGAGCTGGGCGACCAGCCGCAGCCGGGTGAGGGCGGCGCCGACCCGGCGACGTCGAAGCGGGGGCGGTGACCATGGCGGCCAACGATCCCGGCGCCCTGGCCAACCGGGCGAAGGAGCAGCTCGGCGCCGACCTGCGGGACCTGGCATCCGCGATCGGCGAGCGGGCCGTCTCGGTGGTCACCGAGCGGATCACCGGCGCCACCGGCCGGCTCAGCGAGTACGCGAAACAGGGCGGCGGCCCCGGCCTGATCGCCGCCGCCACCGGCGCACAGCAGCTCGCCGAGGGTAAATCCCCCATGAAGGCCATGTTCCGGGCCGGCCTGGCCGGCGGTAAGGAGAAGGTGATGTCGGCGTTCGGTCGTGGCGGCGGCAAGGGTGGCAAGGGCGGCGGCAAGAAGCTCAAGGTCACCAACATCGTCGAGACGATCGAGGTCGGCGTGCCGGTCCGGGTCGCGTACAACCAGTGGACCCAGTTCGGCGACTTCCCGAGCTTCATGAAGAAGGTCGAACAGGCCGACTGCGAGTCCGACGAGAAGATGACCTGGAAGGCGCAGGTCTTCTGGTCGCACCGGAGCTGGGAGTCGACCATCGTCCGGCAGATCCCGGACCGGCTCATCCACTGGCGGTCCAAGGGTGAGAAGGGTTCGGTGGACGGCACCGTCAGCTTCCACGAGGTGGCCCCCGAGCTGACCCGCATCCTGGTGGTCCTGGAGTACCACCCGCAGGGGCTCTTCGAGCACACCGGCAATCTCTGGCGCGCCCAGGGCCGACGGGTCCGGCTGGAGCTGAAGCACTTCGTCCGGCACGTGATGACCAACACCGTGCTCGACCCGGACTCCGTCGAGGGCTGGCGGGGCGAGATCGAGGACTCCCAGGTGGTCAAGGACCACGAGAGCGCGCTGCGCGAGGAGCAGGAGGCCCGCGAGGAGGAGGAGCGGCGGGGCCGGGCCGCGGAGGCCGAGGAGCAGCCGGAGGAGCCCGAGGAGGAGCGCGAGGAGCGCCGGCCCGCCGAGCGCGCCCGCCGTCGACCGCCGGAGCGCCGCCGGCCCCCGGCGGACGAGTACGACGCGTACGACGAGGGCGAGGACTACGACGAGGGGTACGACGAGGCGGAACCCGAGGAGGAGCCGCCGCCCCCGCCACGCCGGCGACCCGAACGGGCCCGCCGACCCCAGCCTGCGCGGGAGGAGCCGGAGCGCCCTCGCCCGGCGGCGCGACGTGCCCCGGAGCCCCCGCGTCGCCCGGTGGTCCGCCGCCGGCGTGAGGAGCGTGGCGAATGACGATCGCGACGACCGGTGGACAGGCCGGTAGCGCCCTGGAACGCGGCGGAGGCGGTGCCGGCGGGAGCAACCTCGCCGACGTGGTGGAGACGGTGCTGGACAAGGGCGTGGTGATCGACGCCCAGGTCTCGGTCGCCGTGGTCGGCATCCAGTTGTTGGAGATCAACGCCCGGATCGTGATCGCCAGCGTGGAGACGTACCTGCGGTTCGCCGAGGCGGTCGACCGGCTGAGCATCACCCCGAAGAACCAGAAGGGGCTGCCCGACCTGGTGGGGGACGCGGCCGGTGCGGCGACCAAGGGCAAGGCGATCTCCGGCCTCGGCAAGGCGGCCCAGGAGATCAGCGGCGCGGTGGCGGACTCGCTGGGCGACCGCGGCCGGGACCGGCAGCGGGAACGGCCACGCCGGCGCCGGGACGAGGAGCGGTGAGATGACCGACGAGCAAATTCAGCCGGGCGGCGAGCTCGGGCTGTTCATCTACGGCATCGTGCCGTCCGACGTGGAGCCGACCCCGGACGCGGAAGGGGTCGGCGACCCGCCGGGCGAGGTGGCCGCGATCCGGCACGGCGAGCTGGCCGCGCTGGTCAGCGAGGTCGGGTTGGTGGAGCCGTTGGGCCGCCCCGCCGACCTGACCGCGTACCAGACGCTGCTGGACGGGACGGCGGCCGTCGCGCCGGTGCTGCCGGTGCGGTTCGGCACGGTGGTGACCGGGCCGGACGCGGTCGAGGACCTGCTGGAGGCCCACCACGACCGGTTCGCCGCCGCCCTCGACGAGTTCGAGGACCGGGTGCAGTACACCGTGCACGGCCGCTTCGACGAGGAGGAGATGATCAGCGACTTCCTGGCCGAGAACCCCTCCGCCGCGGCGCTCGCCGACCAGGTGCGCGGCCGGCCGGAGGCGGAGAGCCGGGAAGAGCGGATCCGACTGGGCGAGATGATCAGCCAAGGGGTGGAGCTGCGCCGGGAGGCGGAGAACCGGGCGCTGATCGACACGCTCACCCCGTACGCGGTGGCGCACGCACCGCGCCCGCCGAGCAGCGAGCTGGACGCGATGAACGTCGCCTTCCTGGTCGACGCCGACGACGAGGAGGAGTTCGTCCGGGTACTGGAGGAGTTCGCCGAGCAGCGTCGGGACCTGATCCGGATGCGGCTGCTCGGGCCGCTCGCCCCGTACGACTTCGTCAGCGCGCACCAGCTGGTGGAGTGACCGGTGGACATCCTCTGGACGCTGCTGACCCTGCCGTACGCCCCGGTGCGGGGGCTCACCGCGGTGGTCAAGGTGATTGCCCGGGAGGCGGAGTCGCGGCAGTACGACCCGGCCAACATCCGGCGCGAGCTGGAGGAGCTGGACCGGGCGGCGGAGGCCGGCGACATCACCCCGGAAGAACGGGACCGGGGGCAGCAGCGGGTCCTGGACCGGTTGACCGGCGCCGGCGCCGGCGGCGGGGCGGACACCGCCGCCACGCCGGCCCGCCCGCCCCGGCGGCCACCCGCCCGCCGCCGGGCGGCGGGTCAGGCACGGCGGATGGACCGGCGGGACGACCCCGATCGACGGCGAGGGAGGTGAGCGGGATGGCCCCAGGACGCGTGCGGGGAGACGGTGACCGCGAGCGCCGGCAGGAGCCGGTGCGGCAGGACGACCGGTACGACGACGAGGACTACGAGCCGATCTCGGCCGCCGAGGCGGCCCGCGAGGGGCTGCGCCAGCTCGTCGGCCTGACCGGCAAGGACCCGCTCGGCGTCACCTCGATCCAGCCCACCGACGACGGCTGGCTGGTCGGGGTGGAGGTGGTGGAGGACCACCGCATCCCGGCCTCCACCGACCTGCTCGGCCTCTACGAGGTCGAACTCGACATGGCGGGTGGCCTGCTGGGCTACCGGCGGACGCGCCGCTACCAGCGGGGCAAGGGCGACGGGGGTTGAGATGACCAGTCCGCGGCCAGCGGTGGTGCAGAACACCGGCCAGGTGATGGGCGCCGGGCACGAGCCGGCCAACCTCGGCGACATCCTCGAACGGGTGCTCGACCGGGGCATCGTGATCGCCGGCGACATCCGGGTCAGCCTGCTCGACATCGAGCTGCTGACGTTGAAGCTGCGGCTGGTCATCGCCTCGGTGGACACCGCGCGGCAGATCGGCATCGACTGGTGGGAGCACGATCCGTGGCTCAGCTCGAAGGCCCGCCCGCCGGTCGAGCCGGGGCCGCGCGACCCGGAGCAGGTGGAGGCGGAACGCCGGCCCCGGGTGGCCCGGCGGGCGGCCGCACGGGAGGGGTGGAATGAGTACGGCACTTGATCCGGCGGTCACCGTCGGCGCCTGGCTGCACGGTGTGGTCCGCGACCCGGACCCGGCCGCCCTGGCCGCGGTCCCCGGCATGGACGGTGGGCCGGTGCGGGCCGTCCGGGCCGCCGGCCTGGCGGCGGTGGTCAGCGCCGCGCCGCTGACCGAGTACGGCGAGGAGGCGCTGCGCCGCAACCTGGAGGACCTGGCCTGGCTGGAGCGCGCGGCGCGGGCGCACCACGCGGTGGTGGACGCGCTCAGCCGGGCCGGCGCGGTGGTGCCGGCCCGGCTGGCCACCGTGCACCACGACGACACCCGGGTCGCCGCCATGCTCGCCGAGCGGCAGGCCGAGCTGGCCGCGACGCTGCACCGGCTGACCGGCCGCGGCGAGTGGGGCGTCAAGGGGTACGTGGTGCCGGGCGCCCTGCCCCGCACCGAGGCCGCCGACGGCGGGCGCGGGCCGGGCGCGGCGTACCTGCGGCGGCGCCGGGCCGAGCTGACCGCCCGCGACGAGGGGCAGCGGATCGCCGGGGAGGCCGCCGCGGCGGTGCACGCCGCCCTCGCCGGGTACGCCGCCGTCGCGCGCCGGCACGCTCCCCAGGACCGGCGGCTCTCCGGCGCCCCGACCGCCATGGTGCTCAACGGCGCCTACCTGGTGGAGACCGCCGGGGTGGCGGGCTTCGCCGCGCTGGTCCGGGAACTCGCCGACCGGCATCCGGAGATCCGGCTGGAGCTGACCGGCCCGTGGCCGCCGTACTCCTTCGTGGCGGACGGTCCGGAGGAGCCCGCGCACCCGGTGCGGCGGGAGCCGGCGTGGTGACCACCTCGCTCGCCCCGAGCAGTGCCGACGACCCGTTGGCCTACCGCCCGGTGGCGCTGGTCGACCTGCTCGACCGGGTGCTCGCCACCGGGGTGGTGATCTCGGGCGACATCACCCTGGCCATCGCCGACATCGACCTGGTCCGCATCTCGCTGCGCGCGCTGGTCGCGTCCGTCGGCGCGCTCACCCCGCCCGAGCTGCCCGAGCCGCTCGGGGAGGCGCGGCCCGGTGCGGTCGGGTCGCCCGGTGTCGTGGTGCTGCCCGGGGAGGTCGGGTGACCGGGCCGGGGCCGCGCCGGGACGAGGCCGCCGACCTGGCCGCGGCCCTCGGCGAGACGGCCGCCTGGCAGGCCCCCCGGGTGACGCCGCTGGACCGGCGGCTCGCCGTCGACCGGGACTCCGTCGAGCGGGGACTGGCCAGCCTCGTGCTCACCGTGATCGAGCTGCTGCGCCAGCTGATGGAACGGCAGGCGCTGCGCCGGGTCGACCTCGGCGATCTCACCGAGGAGCAGATCGAACGGGTGGGCGCCACGCTGATGGCACTGGAGGAGCAGATGGCCGAGCTGCGCCAGTACTTCGGCCTCGCCCCCGAGGACCTCAACCTCGACCTCGGTCCGCTGGGCCCGCTGCTGCCCACCGACTGAGGGCCCCGGACGCCCTCGACGGGTTGCCCGTCAGCGTGCCGCGTGCTTCTCCGCGTACGCGGCCAGCCAGGCCACCTGCGCCGGGTCGAGTGAGGGGCGCACCCGCCGCCGGGCGGTGGCCACGTGCCCGGCGGTGACCGTGGACGCGGCCAGCGACTCGCGCATCGCGGCCAGCGCGGCCTCCCGGACCAGCGCGGCGCAGTCCGCCGCCGAGAAGCCGTCCAGCTCCCCGCCGAGCGCGGCGAGGTCCACGTCCGGGGCGAGCGGCACGGTCCGGGACGCGGCGTGCAGGATCTCCGCCCGGGCGGGACCGTCCGGCGGCGGCACGTAGACCAGCCGTTCCAGCCGCCCGGGGCGCAGCAGTGCGGGGTCGACCAGGTCCGGCCGGTTGGTCGCGGCGACCACCACCACGTTGCGCAGCGCCTCCACCCCGTCCAGCTCGGTGAGGAGCGCGGCGACCACCCGGTCGGTCGTACCCCCGTCGCTGGCCTGGCCGCGCACCGGGGCCAGCGCGTCCACCTCGTCGAGGAAGACCAGCGTGGGCGCGGCCTCGCGGGCCCGGCGGAACAGCTCCCGGACGGCGCGTTCGCTCTCGCCGACCCACTTGGAGAGCAGCTCCGCGCCCTTCACGGACAGCACGTTCGCCCGGCCCGACCCGGCCAGCGCGGTCACCAGGTAGGTCTTGCCGCATCCGGGCGGCCCGTAGAGCAGCACGCCCCGGGGCGGCTGCACGCCCAGCCGGGCGAAGGTGTCCGGATAGGTCAACGGCCACAGCACCGACTCGGTGAGGGTCTGCTTCACCTCGACCAGGTCGCCGACGTCGTCCAGGGTGACCGAGGCCAGCTCCAGGGTGGACGCGGCCATCGTGGTCGGCCGGACCACCTCCAGCGCCGCCGTGAAATCGGCCATCGCCACCGTCGGCCGCTCGACGGCCTTCTGCCGCAGGGCCGCGCGGACCCCGGCCTCGCGCACCAGCGCGGCCAGGTCGGCGGCGACGAACCCGGGGGTACGGCCGGCGACCTCGTCCAGCCGGACGTCCTCGGCCAGTGGCACCTGCCGGGTCAGCACGGTGAGCTGCTCGCGACGCAGCGCCGGATCGGGCAGCGGGACGGTGATCCGCAGGGAGAGCAGGTCCGGGGCGCGCAGCGCCGGGTCGACCGCCTCGGGACGGGAGGTGGTGCAGACCACCGCCGCCCCGGCGCGGACGGTCTCGGCGATCGCCTGGCGGAACACGGTGGCCAGTGGACCGGGCTCCTCGGCCGGGGCCAGCGCCTCCACGTCGGTGACCAGGAGCACGGCCGGCCCGCCGGCGCGTACCTCGGTGGCGGCCTCGCGGAGCCGGCGGGCCGCCGCGTCGTTGCTCAGCGCGGCCAGCTCGGGCGCCCAGAGCGGGCGCACCCGTGCGCCGACGGCGGCGGCGACCGCCCGGACCAGCGCCGACTTGCCCGAGCCGGCCGGCCCGCTGAGCAGCACGCCGAGCGAGACGGTGGTGCCGAGCCGGCCCAGCACCTCGCGGTGGTGGAAGCCGAGGTCGAGCAGCTCGGTCAACTCCTCGGCCTGGGTCCGCAGCCCGGGCAGCTCGTCCACGTGCGGCGCCTCGTCCGCCGCGACCGTCCCGCTGCCGTCCAGCCCGGTGCCGTCGAGCCCGGCGCCGTCCAGGCCGGGACCGCTCCGGTACCGCAGCGTCCCGGTCGCGGCCTGGGGGGTGCCGTTCCGGCCCGTCCCGGTGGTGGGGTGGGCGCCCGGCGCCGAGCCGGGCGCGAGGCGGGCGGTGGTGGGGCGGGCCGGTCCCGGCGAGCCGTGGGTGGCCGGGCCGTGCTCCCAGCCGACCACGGTGTCCATGGTGACCAGCGCGCCGGCGTCCGGCTCGGCGTCCACGACGGTGAGCAGGGTGCTGGTCCAGGCGTACCCGACGGTGTTGGCGAGGCTGCGCCGCGCGGCCTCGACCAGGCTGCGCACCGAGGCGTCCGGCAGCACGTCCTGCGGCAGCAGGGAGACGTCGTCGCCGGGGGTGACCATCTTGCCCAGCAGGGCGAGCCGCAGCATCTCCGGCGACACCGCGGCCACCACCGCCACCGGCCCGCTCAGCGTCACCCGGCGGGCGGGGACCACCGGTGCCGGGCCGATCGTCACCCGGCCACCGTCGCGCAGCCCGAGGTTGCCCAGTACCAGATCGTCGGCGTAGAGCAGGGCGGCGCTCGCGGTCGGCTCGGCGGGCGCCACGATGCCGGCGGTCACCCGCCGGCCGACCAGCCGCACCGGGTCGCCGGGGCGCAGCGCCAGCGCGGTCAGCACCTCCGGGTGCAGCCGCACGATGCCCCGTCGGGCGTCCAGCGCGGCAGGCCGCAGGCTCGCGGTGAGGGTCAGGTCCGGTTCGGCCATCGCCCGAGAGTAGCGGCCCCCGACACCCCCGCCCGGCCGTCACGGTCACCGGTCGTCGGCGAGCAGCGACGGGTCCCGGCGGACCATCTCGGCCAGCCGGGCCGCCTGGTCGGCGCCCGTCCCGTCCCGGCCCGCCGACCACACCGGCCCGGTGTTGACCGGCCTCGGCCAGGGCGGCGGGGGCGTGGCCGTGTTCTCCGCGGCGACCGTCACCGCCGTGTCCGCCCAGTCGACCCGCAGCGGGTACGTCCGGCCCTCGTGCTCCACCCGCATGACGACCGACAACCCGGGGTGCTCGGCCACCACCTGGCGGACCGCCTCGGCGACCTCCTCCACCGGGTCGCGCCCGTGGGCGGCCGACCGTCCCACCCCGGTCCGCGCCGCCTCCGACCGGCCGGCCCCGTCCCACCCCGGGCCGTCCGACCGCCCGGGGTGGCCGGTCGCCTCGAAGGCGACGGTCGACGCCCCGGCCTCCTCGCCCGGCTCGCCCGCCCGGCGCCGCAGCGCCTCCTCCCGGCGGGCCAGCCGGGCCAGCGTCTCGTCCAGACCACCTCTCATCACGTCCCCCTCTTCCTGATGAACGGGTCGTACCGGCGAACGGTTCACGTCCCCCTCTCCCGGGTGGCGCGGTCCAGCGCGCCGTCCAGGACGACCAGCAGGGCGTCCCGCACCGAGAGCCGGTCCCGGGCGTCGAACCGCACCAGCGGCACGTGGTCGCCGATCGCCAGCGCCCACCGGATCGCCCCCAGGTCGTGCGCCAGCCGTCCGTCGAAGGCGTTCACCCCGACGACGAACGGCAGCCCGGCCCGCTCGAAGAAGTCGATGGCTGGGTAGCAGTCGTCCAGCCGCGCGCTGTCCACCACCACCAGCGCGCCGAGCGCGCCCCGGGCCAGGTCCTCCCACATGAACCCGAACCGGGCCTGCCCGGGCGTGCCGAACAGGTAGAGCTTGAGGGTGCGGTCGATGGTGACGCAGCCGAAGTCCATCGCCACCGTGGTGGTGGTCTTCGTGCTCCGTACGCCCGGATCGTCCACGCCGAGGCCCGCGCTCGTCATCGACGCCTCGGTGGTCAGCGGGGCGATCTCGGAGATCGCGCCGACCGTGGTGGTCTTGCCGACGCCGAAGCCCCCGGCGATGAGGATCTTCACCGGGATCGGCGGCCGGCCACCCGGCGCGGTCCGGGCCGCCCCGCCCGTGGCGGCCGGCGGCCGGTACGGCGGTGGCGGGGTCGCGGGCGGCGCGGGCGGTACGTCCTGCCCACCGCCCACCGGGCTGCCGTAGCGGGTGGCGGCGCTGTTCGAGGAGACCCCGCCCAGCGGGGCGACCGGCCATTCAGGAGATCGCACGGAGTCCATCAATCACTCGCAGGATGAGGTCGGGGTCGAGGGCGTCGTCGACGCCCCCGACGTGCACGTCGAGGTGGCCGGCGGCCCGCAGGTCGCCGACCAGGACGCAGGCCACGCCGAAGTGCATCCGCATCCGGGCGGAGATCTCGGCGACCGAGATCGGTTCACCGCAGAGCGCGATGATCGCCTGCAACTCCGGGGCGAGCCGGGCCGCCGAGGTGGCCGTCCACGGGCCGCCGCCCGGTCGCGCGGTCACCTGGGTCTCCAGACCGATCGCCGGGTCGGTACCGGTGACCCGCCCGGCGGTGAGCACGAACGGGCGCGGGCCGGCCGGCCGTTCGGCCCGCGGGTCGGGCCCGGGCGCCGGCCTCGTCGCCGGTACGCCCCCGCCGGTCGGTGCCGGCGTCCGCAGGTAGGGACGGATCCGGACCATCGGGTCCGGTTCCGGTCCCTCGCCGGCGGCCTGCGGGGTCATTGCTGAACGGCGTTCTTCAGCTCGGCGATGAGGGTCGGGCTGAGGGCGCCGCCGGCCCGCCCGGCGAAGAGGGTCATCTCGTACGCCACGGTGCCCAGGTTGGCCGACCGGTCGGCGACGACGCCGAGCACCGAGCCACTGCTGATCGCGCTGATCAGCAGGTAGCCGTCGGCCATGTCCACGATCACCCGGTTCAGGCCGCCGAGGGTGTACCAGCTCGCCGCGCCGCCGGCCAGGCTCGTCATGCCGGAGACGACGGCGGCGAGCCGCTCGGCGTTGGACCGGTCCTTGATGGCCGACATGGCCATCAGCAGCCCGTCCGAGGAGACGGCGATCGCCTCCAGGACCCCGGCGGTGCTCGACGTGAACGAGTCCAGCAGCCAGTTGAAGGTGCGTGCCTCCGGGCTGAGGTCGGGCCCGGCGTGGGTCGGGTGGTCGACGTTGTCGTGCAGGAAGGGGCTGGTCACCGTGATGATTCCTCTTCGTCGTGGCGGTGGTCGGTGTTGACTTCACGCAGAGCACGGGCGACGCCCGCCTCGAACTCCGTGATCAGCTCCCGGACCTCGGTCGGGTCCTGCGGCGGCTGGCTCACCTGGGCCTGCTGCGGCGGGGTGACCGCCAGGTTGGCCCCGGGCACCCGTCGGCTCAGCCGTGGCCGGCCCGGGGTGGCGCCGAGGTCGGCCCAGCCGGACTGCTCGGCCCGGCGTACCCCGGACTGGAACTGCTCGACCAGCGTCCGGGCGGCGTCCGGGTCCGCGCCGGTGGCGTCCACCGGGCCGATCGCCGGCTCGGCCGGTGACAGGGTCGCCCCCGGCACCCGCTGCCGGACCGTCGGCGTCCCGGCCTCGCCGGGCGGTGGCCAGGACGGCGGGCCGGCCGGCGCGAAGAGCGACGGCGCGGGCGCCGCCGGGACGGGCGGCGCCTCCGCCCACGGTGGGCCGGCCGCCGGCGTGAAGAGCGACGGCGCGAGCGACAGCTCCACCGACTGCGGGGCGGGGGCCGGCGGCCGGCCGGCGACCGGCACGTCCGCACCGGTCGGCGCGGGTCGGCCGGCGACCTCGTCGGGCCGGCGCCGTCGCGGCAGCCCGCCGGGGGTGGCCGGGTCCGCCGCGGCGTCCGGGTCGGGCTGCCGGATCTCCAGGAACGCGGTGCCCCCGGTCGGTGCCGCCCCGGCGCCGAACGCGTCCCAGGATTCGCCGGCCGCCATCGTGCGGGTGGCCCGGTTCAGCAGCGCGGGATCGAAGGTGGCGGCCGGGCTGTCGGCCGGCGCCGCGGTGAGTGCGCGGCCGGACCGGGCCGGGTCGATCGCGGCGGCCGGCGACCGCCGGTCCCGATCCGGTACGGCGGCCCGCGCCACGGTCGCGCCGGCCGGGTCGGCCGGCCGTACCACCAGCAGCGGGTGCGGCACGTCCAGCCGGGCGGTGACCCCGCCGCCGGCGGTCGGGGCGAGGCGCACCGTCCAGCCGTGCCGGCGGGCCAGCCGGCCCACCACGAAGAGGCCGAGCACCTCGGTGGGGGCCAGGTCCAGCCGCTCCCGGCGGGTCAGCCGGGCGTTCTCCTCGGCCAGCCGGTCCTCGGTCATGCCGATGCCCCGGTCCACCACGCAGATCCGGGCGCCGATCTCGGTCAGCTCGCCGGAGACCACCACCCGGGTGTGCGGCGGCGAGAAGACGGTGGCGTTCTCCATCAGCTCGGCCAGCGCCAGCACCAGGTCGCCGGCGATGGCGGGCGCGGCGGAAATCTCGGCCGGCACCCGCACGTCGACCCGGGTGTAGTCCTCGATCTCGCCCAGCGCCAGCCGTACCACGTCGGCCAGCGGCACCGGGGCGACGTGCCCGTCGCTGCCGGTCGCGCCGGAGAGCACCACCAGGCTGCCCGCGTTGCGGCGCAGCCGGCTGGAGATGTGGTCCAGCCGGTACAGGTGCGCCAGCCGGCCCGGGTCGGTCTCCTGCCGCTCCAGCCGGTCGATCAGCGCGATCTGCCGGCCGACCAGGTTCTGGGTACGCCGTCCGACGTGGCCGAACATCTGCGCCACGTTGCGCCGGCCGGCCACCTGGCGCTCGACCAGCCGGGCGGCGGTGCTCTGCACCCGCTCGAAGGCGCGGGCCAGGTCGCCGATCTCGTCCCGGGCCCGGACGTCGACCGGGTCGAGGCGTACCGGGGGGCCGGTGTCGGACTCGTCGTCGGCGACCCGCACCAGCTCGGCCTCGGCGACCCGGGCCACCCGGTCGGCGGAGCGGGTGAGTCGGGTCAGCGGCCGGGCGACCGTACGGGCCACCGCGACGCTGAGCAGCACCACGGTCAGCAGGACCAGGCCGGCCGCCCCGGCCACCAGCCAGGCCGTGGTGAGCGCCCAGCGCTTGTCGGCGGTGGTCTGGGCGATGACGTCGGCGACGACCTTCTTCTCCACGAACTGGCCGAGGGTGATCATCGAGCGGACCGACGGGAAGAGCGCGTCCAGCGGGACGTCCCGGATCGCCGCGATCGGGTCCTGGACGCTGTCGACGAGGAAGGTCGGGCTGGTCCGGGCGGCCACCGCCGCGTCGTCCAGCAGGGCGAGCTGGTACTGCTCCGGGGTGATCAGGCTGCGGAACCGCAGGTTGTCCACCTGGAGCGCGGCCATGCAGGCGATGTAGGAGGCGGACACCCGCGGGTTGCTGGTCGCCTTGACCAGCACGATCAGGGTGGCGCAGGCGCCCAGCCCCTCGTCGGCCCGCAGCAGCGCGTCGAGCGCCAGCACCTGCCGCCCGGCGGGGACGGTGGTGTCCACCTTCGACGGCAGCTGCAACGAGTCGATCAGGGCCATGTCGATCGGCCCGTACGCCTCCATCACCTGGGCCGGGGTGGCGGCGCGGGTGAGCACCTGGGTGCGCAGCTCGGCGAGTTCGTGCACCCCGTCCAGGGCGGCGGTGGTCTCGGCGGAGAGCCGGCCGGCGTAGTCGGCGCGCAGGTCGGCGACCAGGTCGTCCACCATGGCCGCCTTCTGGATCAGCTCACTGCGCTGCACCCGGCCGAGCAGCAGCCCCACCGACATGACGCGTTCCTGCTGGAGGTCCTGGACCAGGCTGCCGATCCGGCTGGCGAGCCGCACGGTGTCGGCGGTCTCGCCGGCCCGCTGGGCGGCGGCGACCCGGTCGAGCACCACCGGTACGGCCAGCCCGACCGTGCTGAGCAGCGGGATGAAGACCAGCAGGGCGAGCTTTCCCCGGATCCGGAGCCTACCGAGCAGCATCGAAGGGCCCCCAGCGTTCGGATCCGCCGTCGCGGCCCGAGCCGGCCGGCTGGAGCAGCCGGTGGTCCTCCGGGCGGATGCTCCGCTCCGCCGCCGGCGGCGCCCAGCGCTGCGGCTCGGGCACCGTGTCGGTGTCGCCGTCGCCGGCGCGCCGGGCCTCGGCGGTGTACCGCCGCGCCCGCCGGTACGCGGCGATCAGCACGCCGGCGAGGAGCAGCACGAGCAGCACCGCCGTGCCGGCGGCCCCGGCGGCCAGCCGGCGGTCCCGGTCGTACGACTCGATCCGCTCCTTCAGCAGCGCGTCGAGCTGGTCGAGGATGACCGGCTGGAGCTGCCGGGCGGCGGACTGCGCGTTGAGCCGGGCGGCGGCGACCTGGCCGGGGTCGGCGAGCCCGGTCTTCGATCCGGCGCTCGGCCCGGAGAAGGCGGCGAGCGCCTCGACGGCACGCTGGTAGGTGTCCAGCGGGGTGAGCACGTTGGTACCGAGGTCGGTGCTCTCCGAGCTGTCCACCGCCTCGCGCAGGTCGGCGACCAGGTCGGTGGCGGAGGCGAGCGCGCCGACCCGCAGCTCGGCCAGTTCGCCCTGGGTGCGGGCGCGTTCGGCGGCCGGCCGGGTGGCGCCGAGCGCGCTCAGGTCGGCGAGCCGGCCGGCGGCGACCATGGCGGTCGGCAGGTCCAGGCCGATGCTGTCCTGGAGGAAGAAGGAGTCCTGCCGGGGGTCGCGGACCAGACCGGAGCTCTCCCGCACCTTGCGGTGCAGGGCCAGCAGCAGGTCGGTGACCTCCCCGTACGCGACGAAGGCGGCCTCCGGGTCGGTGAGCGGCCGCTCCGGCAGCGCCTCCAGCTTGGCGCGCAGGCCGGCCCACCGCTCGTGGCTGCGCAGCTCGTCGCCGATGCGCACGTCGACCCCGGCGGCGTCCCGGACGGCCCGGTCCAGCGCGTCGCGGCCGGCGGGGCGGCCGGCCACCGCGGCGGACTGGGCGTCCACCAGCGCCTCGGTCACCGGGCCGAGCGCGCGCAGGTACTCGACGCCGAGTCGTTCCCGGACCGCCAGGTCGCGGTCGTCGCCGGTGAGCCGGTCATGCTGCGCGAAGAGGAAGGCCACCGGCGCCAGCATCGCCACGACGAGCAGCAGCGGCAGTACGCGGCCGGAGGGCCGTCGACGGACCCGCTGCGCGGGGACGGTCATGGGTCTGTCTCCTCCGGCGACGGCGGGGGATCTCCTCCGGGTGTCGGGGGTCGCCAATGGAGTCCCGTACACCGGACCGGAAAACTAACCGACCCGGCCCTGGCTCATGCCGTGGTTGTTCAGTCAACTTCGCGTCACTACGAGCGATGTCACATGCCGTTCACCGATCGCCACGGAAAGTGTCGCCGGGGTAGCCGTCATGGTCTGATCCGAGTCGATTTGGGAGCTAAGATCGGAATTCACGTGATCCGAAGTCGTCCCCCCGGTAATGGTCTGGACGGCGCGCGCTCGATCGACCCCGCTCGTCGATCGGACGAACCGGACGGACGTACGGAGGATCCCAGCCAACGCTCAGGAACCGGGCCGTACCGTGAGCCACATGAGATCACCGCTGTCGGCCGCGTGGCTGCGGCGCGTCCTGGCCAGCCGCCGCCGGGTCGCGGTCGCGTCGGTGGTCGTCGTGCTGCTGGTCGCCGCCGCCGTCTGGGCGGCCCGACCGGACCGGCCCGGCTTCCGCACCGAGTCCGCCCTGGTCACCGTCCGATCCGGACCGGCCGGCGACCAGCCGGTCGAACTGGACACCACGCTCTGGCTGCCCGACGACGCCTCGGCCGACCGCAGGGTGCCGGCGGTGCTGCTGGCGCACGGCTTCGGCGGTACGAAGGACTCGGTCCGGTCCGACGCGGAGGACCTCGTCACCCGCGGCTACGCCGTGCTGACCTGGACCGCGCGTGGCTTCGGCCGCAGCGGCGGCCAGATCCACCTGGACCACCCCGACTATGAGATCCGGGACGCCCAGCGGCTGCTGGACCGGCTCGCGGAGCGCCCGGAGATCCGCACCGACGCCGCCGGCGACCCCCGGGTGGGCGTGGTCGGCGGCTCGTACGGCGGCGGCCTGGCCCTGCTGCTGGCCGCCCAGGACCAGCGGGTCGACGCGATCGTCCCGATGATCACCTGGAACGACCTCTCCCGGGCCTTCCTCCCGGAGAGCACTGGCCGGCCGGCGACCGACGGGGTGTTCAAGAGGGGCTGGGCCGGGATCTTCTTCGGCGGCGGCGGCAACGCGGGCTCCGGGCCGGCCGGGCTCTCCGGCACCTCGGCCGCCCAGCCGGAGGGCGCTCCCGCTTCCGCCGGACCGGCCAGCCCGGCGCCGGGCGCGGGACCGGGCACCGGTCCGGGGCCCGGCCCCGCGCCGGCCGCCGACCCGTCCTGCGGCCGGTTCGCCGCCGACATCTGCGCCGCGTACCTGCGGATCGCCACCACCGGGCGGGCCGACCAGGCGGCGGTGGACCTGCTGCGCCGCTCCTCGCCGGCCGGCGTCCTCGACCGGATCAAGGCGCCGACCCTGCTGGTGCAGGGCGAGGCGGACAGCCTCTTCCCGCTGACCGAGGCGGACGCCAACGCGCGCGGCATCGCCGCCGCCGGCACCCCGGTGCGGGTGGCCTGGTTCACCGGCGGCCACGACGGCGGCACCGGGCCGACCAGCGACTCCGACCGGGTGAAGTTCCTGACCGCGCAGTGGCTCGACCACTACGTCAAGGGCGAGGGGGCGGCTCCCGGCGACGGCTTCACCTTCTCCCGGATCGCCGGCTTCGACGCCCTCGACCGGGGGCTGGTGGCCACCGGCTACCGCACCGCCGACTACCCGGGCATCGCCGGGGACGCCCGGCGCGAGGTCGCCGTCACCGGCCCGGCCCAGCCGATCGCCAACCCGCCGAACGGCAACCCGGCGGCGATCTCCTCGGTACCCTTCGCCGGCGCGCTCGGCTCGCTGCTCGGCGGGGTGGCCGGCGACGTCCCCGGCCAGCACGCCCGGTTCGAGTCGGCGCCGCTGGCCGACGCGGTGGACGTCGCCGGGTCACCCACCTTCGCGCTCCGGGCGGCCTCGCCGACCGGTGCGGCGGTGCTCTTCGTCAAGCTCTACGACGTCGACCCGAACGGCGCCGCGACGCTCCCCGACGGCCTGGTCGCCCCGGTGCGGCTGACCGGCCTGCCGAAGAGCCTCGACGGCGCGCGGCCGGTCACCGTCACGCTGCCGGCGATCGTCCGCCGGATCGAGGCCGGGCACCGGCTGCGGGTCGTGGTCGCCACCTCCGACCAGGCGTACACCACGCCCGCCGAGCCGACCGTCTACACGGTGGCGACGGGCGACGCCCCGGTCAGCCTGCCGACGGTCGACGCCGAGCCGATCCCCACCACCGCCACCGTCTGGCGCTGGGTGCTGGTCGGGCTGCTCGCCGCCATCGCGGTCGGGCTCGCCGTGGTCGTCGCCGTCGCCCGCCGCCGGCACCGCCGCCAGGACAGCTCGGTCCACCCGGAGTACGCGGGCGTCCCACTCGCCGTCCGCCAGCTCCGCAAGGAGTACGCCGACGGCTTCGTCGCCGTCTCCAACGTGGACTTCGAGGTGCACCCCGGGCAGGTGGTCGGCCTGCTCGGGCCGAACGGCGCGGGCAAGACCACCACCCTGCGGGTGCTGATGGGGCTGACCCAGCCCACCGCCGGGGAGATCTACGTCTTCGGGCACCGGCTGGTGCCGGGCTCGCCGGTGCTGTCCCGGATCGGCGCGCTGGTCGAGGGGCCCGGCTTCCTGCCGCACCTGTCCGGGCTAAAGAACCTGAGGGCGTACTGGCGGGCCACCGGGCGGCCGGCTGCCGACGCGCACTTCGACGAGGCGCTGGAGATCGCCGGACTGGGCGACTCGGTGCACCGGCGGATCAAGAACTACAGCCACGGCATGAAGCAGCGGCTGGCCATCGCGCAGGCCATGCTCGGCCTGCCGGAGCTGCTGGTGCTGGACGAGCCGACCGACGGGCTCGACCCGCCGCAGATCGCCGAGATGCGCCGGGTGCTCCAGCGGTACGCCACCGACGGCCGGGCGGTGCTGGTCTCCAGCCACCTGCTCGCCGAGGTGGAGCAGACCTGCACCCACGCGGTGGTGGTCAACAAGGGCCGAATCGTCGCCTCCGGGCCGGTCGAGGAGATCGTCGGCGATTCGCCGAGCGTGCTCTTCGACGTGACCGACCCGGCCGCCGCGCGGGTCGTGCTGGACCGCCTGAAGGGGGTCCGGGTGCTGCCCGACGGTGACGGCGGCCTGGTGGTAGACACCAACGGCACCGCGCGCAGCGAGGTGGTGGCGGAGCTGGTCCGGGCCGGGATCGGGGTGGACCGGGTGGTGCCGCGGCGCCGCCTGGAGGACGCGTTCCTCGCCCTGGTGGGCGAGAATTCTCGGGGAAGCGGGGACCGGTGATGGCGGGCTCATCCATCGACACGGCGGGTCCGGCCGACGCCGGCCGGGTCGGACCGGGCGGGGCGGCCGCCGGCTACCGGCCGTCGGCGACCCTGCCGTTCGCGGCCGAGTTCCGCCGGCAGGCGTCGCGGCGGCGTACCCAGCTCGCGCTGGGGTTCATGGTGCTGCTGCCGCTGATCATCCTGATCGCCTTCCAGTTCGACTCTGGCGACGACGACGACAACGGGCGCAACGAGTTCGGCAGCCTGGTCGAGCTGGCCACCTCGGGCGGGCTCAACTTCACCCTCTTCTCGATCTTCGTCTCGGCGTCGTTCCTGCTGGTCGTGGTCGTGGCCCTGTTCTGCGGGGACACCGTGGCCAGCGAGGCGAGCTGGGGCAGCCTGCGCTACCTGCTGGCGGTGCCGGTGCCCCGGTCCCGGCTGCTCGCGGTGAAGCTGCTGGTCGCGCTCGCGTACTCGGCGCTGGCCCTGCTGCTGCTCGCCGGCACCGCCCTGCTCGCCGGCACCCTGCGGTACGGCTGGGAGCCGCTGCGCAGCCAGGTCGCGGCGGAACTGGCGCCGAGCGACGGGCTGCTGCGGCTGCTGGCGGTGCTCGGCTACCTGGCGGTCGTCCTGCTGGTGGTGGCCGGGTTGGCCTTCCTGCTGTCGGTGACCACGGACGCCGCGCTCGGCGCGGTCGGTGGCGCGGTGCTGCTCTGGATCCTCTCCAGCATCCTGGATCAGATCACCGCCCTCGGCGGGCTGCGCAACTTCCTGCCGACGCACTACAGCACCGCCTGGCTCGGCCTGCTCTCCACTCCGGTGCAGACCGACGACGTGGTGCGGGGCGCGATCTCGGCGGTGAGCTACGCGACGCTCTTCTGGGGGCTGGCCTTCTGGCGGTTCACCCGAAAGGATGTCACGAGCTGACGGCGGGGTGGCCTTGAGCGTTGAATCGCCCAGACGGCGCGTTCGTTAACAAAAAGTTCATTAGGTCGGATATTTCCTGGCTGATCCTGGGTGCACCGTTTCCACTCACCCGGAGGTAGCGAGATGAATCTCGACCGGTTCAACGGACCCGCCCTGTCCCTCTTCCGTATGGTCATCGGCCTGCTCTTCCTCTGCCACGGCCTGTCGTCGCTCTTCGGCGTGCTCGGTGGCGCCCGCGGCACAGGCGAGTCGCTGCCCGTGGGGCAGTGGCCGGGTTGGTGGGCGGCGCTGATCCAGGCGGTGTGCGGCGCGCTGGTGCTGGTCGGGCTCCTCACCCGGCCCGCCGCGCTGCTCGCCTCCGGCTCGATGGCGTACGCCTACTTCGTCGTGCATCAGCCGGACGGCCTGTTGCCGATACACAACAACGGCGAGCTCGCCGCCCTGTTCTGCTGGGCGTTCGCCCTGGTGGTCGTGCTCGGGCCGGGCAGTTGGGCGCTCGACCGCCTGATCGGTCGACGCCGCGCCGGCGTGGCCACCCCCGCGCCGGCGGGCCGGAACTCCGTACCCGCCTGACCCCGCCGGCCACCATCCGCCGGAGCCGTTCCGCACGGCTCCGGCGGCGACCCGGTCAGGGCGAGTACGGCGCGTCGGTGTGGCCCACCTCGACCAGCGTCGGGCCCGAGAGCTGGTACGTCGACGTGCGCCTGATGTCCAGCTCGGCCATGCTCCTGCCGTCGCTGCGGGTCAGCCAGACGACGGTGGCCTGCTGCCCGGCCACCTTGACCGACAGGACCGGGGTGCGGTCGCCGAGATCGGCCAGCGCCCGGAAGGCCGGCTTGCCGCCGCTGTTGCGCCAGGCGAGCACGGTGAAGAAGGTGCCGCTGCCCCCGCCGTTCAACGCGACCACGCCGACCGCGTCGGCCGCCCCGTCCCCGTCGAGGTCGCCGATCCCGCACGGCTTCTGCAACAGCACGGTCGCGCCGTCCTCGCCCGACCAGCGGCCCTCGATCAGCGGCAGGTGGTCCGGGTAGCCGTTGTAGGCACCTTGGCGCTGCCGACGTGCGCACCGGCGAGCTGCTTGCAGGTCAGCGCCGGGGCGGCGGGCGGCTTCGGCTTCGCCGTCAGGGTCTCCGCCGGAGCGGGCGCGGCCGGCGCCGCCGTGGTCGGCGTGGCGCTGGGCGCGATGGCGGCCGGAGCCGCGTCCGCCGACGGGGTGACGGTGGTGGACGCGGTGTCGGTCGTCCCGGTGTCACCTCCGCACGCGGTGAGCAGGCAGGCCAACGTGACGGCCGCGAAGCTCGGCAGGGTCCGGCGCATGGGCGGAGATTTCCTCTCTCGACGGGATCGCCCGCACCGTACCGACCCCCCGCCACCCACGGCCTCAGCTCACAGCGTGGGAACCGGGGTCGGGTTCGGGTCGCGGAACTTCTAGACTCGGTGGCACAACTGCATACCTCATCCAGAGGGGCTGAGGGATACGGCCCGACGACGCCCCGGCAACCACCCGCACGCTCGATGACGAGCCGGCGCGGGCAGGTGCCAATTCCGTCCCCGCCGCAGGGTGCGATGCGGGGAAAGATGAGAGGACTCTCGACATGACGTCGACGCTTCCCGCCGCCCCCGGCATCGACACCACCGCCAGCCCGGCCCGCGCCCTGGTCTGCCGCGCCTGTTCCGCGCGGTACCCGCTCGCCGCCCAGCACGCCTGCTACGAGTGTTTCGGGCCGCTGGAGGTGGACTACGACACCGCCGCCCTGGCCGCCGTCACCCGGGAGCGGATCGAGGCCGGCCCGCAGAACATCTGGCGGTACGCCGCCCTGCTCCCCGCCGGCCAGGACCCGGCCACCCGGGTGACGCTCGACCCGGGGCTGACCCCGCTGGTCGCCGCCCCGCACCTGGCCGCCGAGCTGGGCATCACCGCGCCGCTCTGGGTCAAGGACGACAGCGCCAACCCGACCCACTCGTTCAAGGACCGGGTGGTCTCGGTGGCGCTGACCGCCGCTCGGGCGCTCGGCTTCACCCGGTTCGCCTGCGCCTCCACCGGCAACCTGGCCAACTCGGTGGCCGCCCACGCGGCCCGGGCCGGCGTGCCCTCGGTGGTCTTCATCCCCGGTGACCTGGAGCAGGGCAAGGTGGTCACCACCGCCGTCTACGGCGGCGAGCTGGTCGCCATCGACGGGTCGTACGACGACGTGAACCGGCTCTGCGGCGAGCTGGTAGAGACCGACGAGTTCGAGGACACCGCGTTCGTCAACGTCAACGTCCGCCCGTACTACGCGGAGGGCTCCAAGACCCTCGGCTACGAGGTGGCCGAGCAGCTCGGCTGGCGGATCCCGGCCCAGGTGGTCATCCCGATGGCCAGCGGCGAGCTGCTCACCAAGATCGACAAGGCGTTCTCCGAGCTGGTCGAGATCGGCCTGGTCGAGGCGCCGACCGGTGGCTGGAAGGTCTTCGGCGCCCAGTCCGCCGGCTGCAACCCGATCGCGGTCGCGCTGCACGGCGACAGCGACACCATCGTCCCGGTCAAGCCGACCGGCATCGCCAAGTCGCTCAACATCGGCGACCCGGCCGCCGGCCTCTACGCCCTGGAGGCGGTGCGCCGCACCGGCGGCTGGATGGAGTACGTGGACGACGAGGAGATCCGGGCCGGCATCCGGCTGCTCGCCCGGACCACCGGGGTGTTCGCCGAGACGGCCGGCGGGGTGACGGTGGCGGTGCTGCGCAAGCTGGTCGAGTCCGGCCGGCTCGACCCGACCGCGGAGACCGTCGTGTTCAACACCGGCGAGGGCCTGAAGACCATCGACGCGGTCGCCGGCCAGGTCGGCCCGACCCACCGGATCAAGCCCTCGCTGCGCGCCGCCCGCGACGCCGGCCTCCTCGCCTGACGCCGCCGGCCCGCTTGATCGACCCCCGTTTGCGGCGTGTCGCGCCCTCCCGCCGCCGGGACACCGCGACACGCCGCAAACGGGGGCGGCGGTGGGCGGCCCGCGCAGCCGGAGCGGGGCGAGGGGTCGGCCGCGCGGGGGATGGGCGGATCGCCCGGACGGGGGATCGGGTCGATCCGCCGGGTAACTGGCTTTTCGCTGTGAGTGTGGAAAACCCGCCGACAAGGACTTGACGACAGGAACCGGACGGCGCAAGATGCTCCGTGCGGGAGGGCGATCCGCCGGAGACTTTGAGTTCTTACGACCCAACGCCGGAGGCGTTGTGTGGACGTCCCTCCCGACCAACGTCCGAACGGGCCAGCGAGAAAATCGCTGGCCCGTTCGCTTTCCGGTGCCGCAGGCTCACCGGCATGGGCATCTCCCTCACGGCGCTGGAGCCGACCGACCAGACCGCCGTCGACGCGGCGTACCGGATCGGGGCGGCGGTCACCGACGCGGACGCGCCGGACCTCCCGCCGTACTGCCGGCGGCGCTTCGAGGCGCTGGTCCGGCACCCGATGCCGGGCCTCGTCGTGCACTGGGCGCTGGCCCGGCTCGACGGGGTGCCGGCCGGCTGGCTCCGCCTCGAGCTGCCGCAACTGGACAACACCGACAACGCCGTCGCCGAACTGGTGGTGCACCCGGCGTACCGGCGGCGGGGCGTCGGCCGGGCGCTGCACGAGCACGGGGTGCGGCTGCTCCGCGACGCGGGGCGCAAGCGGGTGGTGGGGGAGGTCGTCTCGGCCCTGCCCGGCGGCCCGGCCCGCGACCCCGCCGGAGCGGCCTTCGCCGCGGCGGTCGGCGCCCGCCCCGCGCTGGCGGCGGTACGCCGCCGGCTGGACACCACCACGCTCGACCGGGCCGCGTTGGACACCCTGCTGGCCGGCGCCCGGAGCGCGGCCGCCGGCTACCGCACGGTCCGCTGGCAGCAGGCCACCCCCGAGGAGTACGTCGACGACGTCGCCTACCTGGAGGGCCGGCTGATGACCGACGCGCCCCTGGGCGACCTCGAGTGGGAGCAGGAGCGGGTCGACGCGGACCGGATCCGGGGCACCGAGCGGGCGCTCGACCTCCGGGGCAGCCGCCGCTACCACGTCGCGGCGGTCGACGAGCGCTCCGGCCGGCTGGTCGCCTGGAGCATGCTCAGCCTCGGCGCCAGCGCGGACTGGCACGCCTGGCAGCAGATCACCATCGTCGACCCGGCCCACCGCGGCCACCGGCTGGGTCTGCTCACCAAGATCGAGAACCTCGGGCACGCCCTGGCGTACGAACCGGCGCTGCGCGCGATCGACACCTTCAACGCGGCGGAGAACGAGCACATGATCCGGATCAACGAGGAGCTCGGCTTCCGGCCGGTCGACGCCTCGACGGAGTGGCAACTGACGCTCTGACCGCCGGGGAACCAGCGGGCGGCCGGACCGAGCGGCGGGTGACGATCCCACTTGTGACACTGCTCTACTGATCTGGGACCAACCTGTTGCATGATGGCGGGCATGACGGAGACCCCGCACCCCCTGTACGACAGGCACGCCGACACCCTGAACCGTGCGCTGACCGCCATCACGGAGCGGGGATACTGGTCCGCCTATCCCGAGTCACCCAGCCCCCGGGTGTACGGCGAGACCGCCGCCGCCGACGGCAAGGCCGCCTTCGAGGCGTACCTGAACGGCGACTTCCCCCTCGACCAGCCCGGCTCGGGCGACCGGGTCGCCACCGAGACCAGCCCCTTCGGGCTGGAGCTGAACGTGCGCTACCCGCACGCCGCCGCCGACGAGCTGGTCGCCGCCGCCTCCGCCGCCCTGCCGGCCTGGCGCGACGCCGGCCCGCAGGCCCGGGTGGGCGTCTGCCTGGAGATCCTCGACCGGCTGCACAAGCACATCTTCGAGCTCGCCAACGCGGTGCAGTTCACCAGCGGCCAGGCGTTCGTGATGGCCTTCCAGGCCGGCGGCGCGCACGCGCTGGACCGCGCGCTGGAGGCGCTCGCCTACGCGTACGCCGAGATGACCCGGCACCCGGGGACGGCCGGCTGGGAGAAGGCGGCCGGCAAGGGCGACCCGCTGCGGATGACCAAGACGTTCCACGTGGTGCCCCGGGGCGTGGCGCTGGTGATCGGCTGCAACACCTTCCCCACCTGGAACTCGTACCCGGGTCTCTTCGCCTCGCTGGTCA
Source organism: Micromonospora sp. A200 (assembly GCF_029893845.1). NCBI lineage: Bacteria > Bacillati > Actinomycetota > Actinomycetes > Micromonosporales > Micromonosporaceae > Micromonospora > Micromonospora sp. A200. Next base: position 62,625 of record NZ_JARXXY010000026.1, read on the forward strand.
CCGGCAACCCGGTGGTCGTCAAGCCGCACCCGCGCGCGGTGCTGCCGCTGGCCATCACCGTCCGGTACGCCCGCGAGGTGCTGGCCGAGGCCGGGTTCGACCCCAACCTGGTGCTGCTCGCCCCCGAGGGGCCGGGCGAGAAGCTCGCCTCCACCCTGGCGCTGCACCCCGCCGTGAAGATCGTCGACTTCACCGGCTCCACCGAGTACGGCGACTGGCTGGAGGCGAACGCCCGGCAGGCGGCCGTCTACACCGAGAAGGCCGGCCTGAACACGGTGGTCATCGACTCCACCGACGACTTCGCCGGCTTGTGCCGCAACCTCGGCTTCACGCTGACCCTGTACAGCGGCCAGATGTGCACCACCTCGCAGAACATCCTCATCCCGGCCGGCGGCATCGAGACCGACCAGGGGCACAAGAGCTTCGACGAGGTGGCCGCCGGCATCGCTGGCGCGGTCGGCAAGCTCACCGCCGACCCGGCGCGCGGGGTCGAGCTGACCGGCGCCATCGTCAACGTCGGGGTGCTGGAGCGGCTCGACGAGGTGACCAAGGTCGGCGAGCCGGTGCTGGAGTCGCGTACCGTCGAGCACCCGGCGCTGCCCGGCGCGGTGGTGCGGACGCCGACCATCGTGAAGCTGGCCGCCGACGACACCGCGACCTACGGCCGGGAGTGGTTCGGGCCGATCTCCTTCGTCATCGCCACCGATTCCACCGCGCACAGCCTGGAGATCATGCGCGCGACGGTGGGGGAGAAGGGCGCGCTGACCGCCGCCGTCTACTCCACCGACGAGGCCGTGCTGGACGCGACCGAGGCCGCCGCGGTCGACGTCGGCGTGCACCTGTCCTGCAACCTGACCGGCGGGGTCTTCGTGAACCAGTCGGCCGCGTTCTCGGACTTCCACGGCAGCGGCGCCAACCCGGCCGCGAACGCCGCGCTGACCGATGGGGCGTACGTGGCGAACCGGTTCCGGATCGTGCAGAGCCGGCGGCACGTCTAGGCCTTCGTCTCGGGGCTAGGCCTTCGCCTTTGGTCCAGGTCGGGGTTTCCGGGGGAGCCCGCCCGCTCCAGGCGGTCAGGCGTGATCCTTCCGCGGGCGGGCTCCCCCGGAAACCCGTGCGGGGTGCGCTTGGGGCGTCGCTGCCGGGACCGGGGGTGTGGCTCATCGGGGTGCTGCCCTGCGTCGTGTCCCCTGTCCCTGGGCGGGCCGGGCACTGCCTCCAGCGGGGTGTGGCTCGTCGGGGTGCTGCCCTGCGTGATGTCTCCGGTGGGGTCAGGCGGGGCGGCGCATCTGGAGTTCGCGCATGGCGGGGACGGTGGGGTGCGGCACGCGTACGCCGGTGTCGGTGAAGCCCAGCCGCTGGTAGGCGCGGTAGGCGCGGTCGTTGCCGACCACCACCTCCAGCAGCAGTTCCGGGCGGCCGGCGGCGCGGGACCAGGCGGCCACCCCGTCGATCAGGTCGGCGAGCAGGCCGCTGCCCCGCCAGGTGGGGGTCACGTAGACGGCGTAGACGACGGTCAGGCCCGGCTCGTCGGGGGAGACGGTGCCGCCGGCGTGGCCGACCAGCCGGCCACCGGGGTCGGCGACGAACTGTGCGGTGTGGTCGCCCCGGGAGACCGCGGCGATCCGGGCCGCGTAGTCGGCGTGCGGGCGGGCGGCGGCCTGGGCGACGGTCTCCAGGAACGCCAGCGGCGCGTCCGCGAGCATCTCCAGCCGCAGCGCCCGCATCCGGGCGGCGTCCTCGGGGCGTACCCGGCGGACGGTGGCTCTCCGGGCTTCCGGCGGGGCCGGGGCAGGTGTCATGTCCGCATGCATACCGCAGCGACCACCGCCGATGGACGGACGGTCGGCGGAGCACCGGAATATGCCCGATTTGTGGTCGTGCGCGGCCGTCACGCCTCGTGTAGCGTGCGATTTCGGTCACCGATTCAGCGGCCCTCACCGATCGCCGAAGCGGTGGTCCTCCGGTGCCGGTCCGCCGGCCCGGGGTCGTGGAACGCCGCGCAGAGTGAGGAAGTGCACCGTGGCACAGGGCAGCGTGAAGTGGTTCAACGCCGAGAAGGGCTACGGCTTCATCGCCGTCGACGGCGGCCAGGACGTCTTCGTCCACTTCTCCGCCATCGAGATGGACGGCTACAAGGCGCTGGACGACGGGCAGCGGGTGGAGTTCGACATCGCCCAGGGCCAGAAGGGCCCGCAGGCCGAGCGGGTGCGCGTCATCCCCTGAGTCGCGTCCGGTTCCGCTCGTCGGCCGGCCCCCCACGGGGCAGCGGCGCGGGCGGGCACCAGGGAAGATCGTGGGCCGATCCAGCCGTCGCTGAGGAGTGCTCATGTCCGACCAGTCCCCGTCGGGTCCGCCCGGACCCGATCCCGTGGACCCGCCCGCGCCGGGCGGCCCGGTCGGGCCCGCCGGCCCGTACCAGGGCTGGGTCTTCCCGCCCACCGGCGGCTACCCGCCCGGCGCCGACCCGTACGCCGGCTTCCCGCCGGGCTACCCGCCGTACGCCGGCCACCTGCCGTACGGCTGGCCGGCCGCCGGCGGCTGGGACCCGGCCGACCCGCTGGTGAACCCGCCGCACGCCGGCGTCGACGGCTGGTTCACCCGGTGCGCCGGCGCGCTGCGTCGGGGCTGGCGCACGCTGCTGCCGATCATGCTGCTCACCCAGGCGCTCCCCGCCGCAGTGGTCTCGATCATCTCCCTCGGGCTGGAGCCGTCCTCGCAGGTGCCGGCCGACGGCTCGCTGCCCCCGGGCTACCTGGGTGACTTCCTCACCTTCGGCGGCGCGACGCTGGTCGCCGTCCTGCTGCTGTACCTGGTGCAGAGCGTGGGTTGGGCGGCCGGCACCTGGGTGGTCACCCGGCAGGCGGCCGGTGAGCCGGCCGACCTCGGCGGCGCGCTGCGCTACGGCCTGCGCCGGGCGCCCGGGCTGTACGGCTGGACCCTGCTGGTCGGCCTGCTCGTCACGGTCGGTCTCAGCTGCTGCGTGCTACCCGGCGTCTACCTCGCCTTCGCGCTCGCCCTGGCCGGCCCGGTCTACCTCTTCGAGCGGCAGAACCCGATCGGCCGCTCGTTCCGCTTCTTCCACGACCGGCTCGGCATGGTGCTGGGCCGGGTCGGGCTGGTGGCGGTGGTGGTCGTCCTCGGCGGCGTGCTGGGCGTGGTGCTGGAGGCCGTCGGCACGGCGCCGCTGGGCACCGACCCGTTCGCGGCGCCGGGCACCGCGGTGGGCGCCGTCGTGGTGGTCACGCTGGCCGCGGTGCTGGTCGTCCCGGTCTACCTGGTCCAGCTGGTCGGGCTGGTCGTGGCGTACGCCGAGCAGCGGGCCCACGAGGGGCCGGTGAACGCCGCGCAACTGGCGGCGGAACTCGGCTGACCGGCCCGAGTGCGCTTGCACTCGGCAGGGGAGAGTGCTAAACAAGTCATTGGCACTCGCATACCGTGAGTGCCAGTGGTCGGGACGGTGGGGCCAAGGTTCCAGCGGCGTTGGAGACGCCGATGGGGCACACGGCCGGTCGTCGCGGGCTATCCGGCCCGGCCGAAGGACGTCGTCGTCGCCAGGTGGCGACGTCCCAAGGTGCGTACACCAGGCGGCCCATCCGGGGCACAAACACTCGGGTGGCCCGTGAGTGTCCAGGAGGACAACGCCGTATGGCCAAGATGATCGCGTTCGACGAAGAGGCGCGCCGCGGCCTCGAGCGGGGCATGAACCAGCTCGCCGACGCCGTGAAGGTGACGCTCGGCCCCAAGGGCCGCAACGTCGTGCTCGAGAAGAAGTGGGGTGCCCCCACCATCACCAACGATGGTGTGAGCATCGCCAAGGAGATCGAGCTCGAGGACCCGTACGAGAAGATCGGCGCCGAGCTGGTCAAGGAGGTCGCCAAGAAGACCGACGACGTCGCCGGTGACGGCACGACGACGGCGACCGTCCTGGCCCAGGCCCTGGTTCGCGAGGGCCTGCGCAACGTGGCCGCCGGCGCCAACCCGATCGCCCTGAAGCGGGGCATCGAGGCCGCCGTGGCCAGCGTCTCGGAGGAGCTGCTCAAGCTCGCCAAGGACGTCGAGACCAAGGAGCAGATCGCCTCCACCGCCTCCATCTCCGCCGGTGACAACACCGTCGGCGAGATCATCGCCGAGGCGATGGACAAGGTCGGCAAGGAAGGCGTCATCACCGTCGAGGAGAGCAACACCTTCGGCCTGGAGCTCGAGCTCACCGAGGGCATGCGCTTCGACAAGGGGTACATCTCCGCGTACTTCATGACCGACCCGGAGCGTATGGAGGCCGTCTTCGACGACCCCTACCTCCTGATCGTCAACAGCAAGATCTCGTCGGTCAAGGACCTGCTCCCGATCCTGGAGAAGGTCATGCAGTCGGGCAAGCCGCTGCTGATCATCTCCGAGGACATCGAGGGCGAGGCCCTGGCCACCCTGGTCGTCAACAAGGTCCGGGGCACCTTCAAGTCGGTCGCCGTCAAGGCGCCGGGCTTCGGTGACCGCCGCAAGGCCATGCTGGCCGACATCGCCATCCTCACCGGTGGCCAGGTCATCAGCGAGGAGGTCGGCCTCAAGCTGGACGCCGTCGGCCTCGACATGCTGGGCCGCGCCCGCAAGGTCGTGGTGACCAAGGACGAGACCACCATCGTCGACGGTGCCGGCGACGCCGAGCAGATCCAGGGCCGGGTCAACCAGATCCGGGCCGAGATCGACCGGAGCGACTCCGACTACGACCGCGAGAAGCTGCAGGAGCGCCTGGCCAAGCTGGCCGGCGGTGTTGCGGTGATCAAGGTCGGCGCGGCCACCGAGGTCGAGCTCAAGGAGCGCAAGCACCGCATCGAGGACGCTGTCCGCAACGCGAAGGCCGCCGTCGAGGAGGGCATCGTCCCGGGTGGTGGCGTCGCGCTGGTGCAGGCCGGCAAGACCGCCTTCGACAAGCTGGACCTGACCGGCGACGAGGCGACCGGCGCGCAGATCGTCAAGATCGCGCTGGACGCCCCGCTGCGGCAGATCGCCGTCAACGCCGGCCTCGAGGGTGGCGTGGTCGTCGAGCACGTCCGCAACCTCGAGCCGGGCCACGGCCTCAACGCCGCCAACGGCGAGTACGTCGACCTGCTGGCCGCGGGCATCATCGACCCGGCCAAGGTGACCCGCTCGGCGCTGCAGAACGCCGCGTCGATCGCGGCGCTCTTCCTCACCACCGAGGCCGTCGTGGCGGACAAGCCGGAGAAGACCCCGGCCGCCCCGGCTGGTCCGGGTGGCGGGGACATGGACTTCTGAGTCCAGCTCCACCAACGCCGAAAGGGGCGGGCCGCGCGAGCGGTCCGCCCCTTTCCGTCTCCTCAGGGCAGGCTGCGCTGGTTACGCCGCTTCTGCGCCCGGTCGTACGGCGGGCGGATGGCGACCGGCTCGTCCACCACGGTCACCAGCTCCTCGGCCTCCGGCTCGTCGACGCCGGTCATCTCGGCGAGCTGCTCCGCGTCGCCGTAGTCCCGCCGGTCGAACGGCACCGCGATGGGCGGGTCGCCGACCGGAGCCCAGGTGCGGGGCACCGGATCGTCGGTCTGTTCGTCGTCCGTGGTCATGGGTCGCCTCCTCTACCGAAACGGTAGGGGGCGGCCATCGCACATGCGGGCGAATGGCATTATCAGGGTCTATATCCCATTCGCCCGTTTATCGATATCTCGCGGTCTTTCCCGGGGCGCGCGCCGCGCCCGTCCGGCCGGCAGGGCCGTCAGAGCGTGCGGCGGTACAGGAAGAAGACCCGCTCGATCCGGGCGCCCGCGCTGCCGGAGTAGAACGGCACCGGGCCCACCCAGCCGATCTGCGCCGCGCTGATCCCGGCCTCGTGCTGGTCGCGCAGGCAGCGGCGCAGCAGCACCCCGCCGATGCCCGAGCCCGCCGCCGCCGGCGCGGTGCCCATCGGCCCGAACCAGCTCGGCCGCGACGAGCCCCAGGCCGCGAAGCCGAGGATCTCGCCGTCCCGCTCCGCGAGGTGGCAGCCTGCGTCGGCGCGGCCGACCGAGCCGGCCAGCTCGCCGTCCCAGGCGCCGCCGAAGGTGGAGCGGGCGAACGCGGCCAGCGCCGGCAGGTCCGCCGGCTCCGCCCGGCGTACCGACACGCCCTGGCCGGCCAGCCTCGCCTCCGCCGGCTCCGTCGTGCGCAGCGCCGGCGACCCGTCGTACGACAGGTCGGCGGTCATGTTCCAGGCCGTACGGTCCTGCCGGTAGCCGAGCGCCAGCGCCAGGCAGACCGCCGGGGTGTACCGCACGTCGATGCCCGGCCAGGCGTAGTACGGCGGGTTCCCGGCCAGCAGCAGCTCGGCCGCGCCGAGGCCGGCGAGCCGCCGTTCCGCCTCGGCCACCAGCGCCCGGCCGACCCCCCGGCGCCGCCACTGCGGCGCGACGGCCAGCAGGTCCACGTGCCCGAGGCGCTCCTCCGCCGCCGAGACCGATCCGATCAGCACCCCGACCAGTTCGTCCCCCGCGTACGCCCCGACCGCCAGCACCGTCCGGTCGGCCGCGGCCCGGGGCCAGAGGGCGGTGACCACGGACTCCGCCTCGGCGGCGTCCTCGGGCAGGTCGAGCGCGCGTCCACAGAGCGCGACGACGGCGGGGACCCGGTCGGCGGGCAGGTCGGCGAGGGTGAACTCCATGGTGGCCGACCCTAGATCAACCACCACGGGTGGGCGCAAGACCCGATCAGCCGGCCCGGGCCGCCCGCACCGCCGCGTACGCGTCGACGAGGCCCGCACCGGTGATGTTCGCGTCCCCGCCGCAGGCGTCCTGCGGTGCGCGGGAGCGGTAGCTCGGCTGCGCGGGCCTCGCCGTCTCCCGCAGGATCCGGCGGGTGCGCTCCAGGTCGCCGACGAGCGCCGGGTTCGCCGACCACATCAGCGCCACCACGCCCGCCACCTGCGGCGTCGCCATCGAGGTGCCGTCCAGGGTGGCGTAGCCGCCGCCCGGCATCGCGGAGAGCACGCCCGCGCCCGGGGCGAGCACGTCCGGCTTGGCCGCGCCGCCCGGGGCCGGTCCGCGACTGGAGAAGAGGGTCACCCGGCGGTTCCGGTCCACCGCGCCGACGGTCAACACGTCCGGGTACGGCGCGGGCGGGTCGGCGATCGAGCCGCAGTACGGGCCGGTGTTGCCGGCCGCCGCGACCACCAGGATGCCGGCGGCGGCCAGCGCGTCGGCGGCGGGCCGGAGCGCCCGCGGGTCGCACCCCTCGATCGGTGGGCAGCCCCAGGAGTTGGTCAGCACGTCCGGCGCGCGCGCCGGACGGCCGTCGGTGAACGGGTCCCCGCCGGACGGGAAGGGGGCCAGCATGAACTGGAGGCAGTCCAGGTAGTGCGCGGGGCTGCCGAGGTTGCGGTCGAGGTTGACGCAGCCCACCCAGCGCGCGCCCGGGGCGACCCCGATGCCGTCCCGACCCACCGCGCTGCCCACCGTGTGGGTGCCGTGCCCGCCCGCGTCGTTCGGGGAGCGGGTGCGGTCCCACGGGTCGTACCAGGAGTCGTCGCCGCCCCGGAAGCCGTCGGCCAGCGCCGGGTGGCGGCCGTCCACCCCCGAGTCGGAGCTGCCGACCACCACGCCGGAACCGGTCACCCCCAGCTCCGACCAGACCCGGTCGGCGCCGAGCAGCCGGATGTTCCAGGCCGGGCCGGCCGGCGCCGGCGCGTTGCCGGAGGTGGTCGGGGCGGGGGCGGGCAACGGCCGTACCCGCTGGCTGAGCAGCACGCGGGAGACCTCGGGACGGCCCGACAGCCAGGCCCGCACCGCCGGACCGCCGTCGATCTCGATCGCGTTGACCAGGTAGTACGGCCTCGGGCTCAGGCGCAGCCGGGACAGCTTCCGGCGCAGGTCGCCCTGGGTCCGCTCGGCGGTGGCGACCAGCCGGCGGTACACCTCGGCGGCGCGCGCGTCCCGACCGGCCCGGCCCGGCGTACCGGCCGGGATGCCGGTCAGGTCGGCCTGCTCGCGCAGCACCACCAGCAGCCGCTCGCCGTGCAGCCCGGGCTGCCCGGGGACCACGTCGACCACCCCGACCGCGGCCAGCAGCACGCCGGCGGCCAGCACGGCCACCCGCCGGCTGGGCGTGACCGCCCGGGGCCGGGCCAGCAGGACGCCGTACCCGACGGCGAGCAGGACCGCGACGCCGAGCCCGGCGACCGCGGCGGCGGCCACCCAGAACGGCACGTCGCGGGTGGTGGCCAGGAGGACCGAGACCTCCTCCGGGTCGGCCAGGGCGAGCGGGCCGAACAGCGCCAGGCCGACCAGCCAGCGGACCGGTGCTACGGCCCGGGTGCCGGCCTGGCGGGTGGCCGCGTACAGGGCGGCCAGGGTGAAGGCGACCGGCGGCACGGCGAGCAGGGCGGGCAGTTGGGCCCCGGACTGGCCGGTGCCGGCGGCCAACAGCAGCAGGGTGACCCCGCCGACCAGCCCGCCGAGGAACACCAGCCGGGCGGGCCCGGGTGGCTCGCCGCCCCCGAGCCGGCACCAGAACCGCCCGTCGAGCAGCACCCCGGCCAGCGCGCCGAGCGCCGCCGCGGCCAGTGCGGCGAGCACGGTCTCCAGCAGGCCGCCCAGCGCGCCGAGCCAGGCCCAGGGGAGCAGCAGGGCCAGCCCGGCGGCCACCGCGAGCAGGGTGACTGGATCGGGCCAGCGGCCGCCTGTCCCGCCGGTGGCGCTCGCCCGCCGCCCGGTGTGGGATGCGCCGTCCGGTGCGTCGGGAGTGGCCGCAGGCCCGGGCTCGCCGTCCGGTGCATCGGGGGTGGTCGCCGGCTCCGGCTCGCCCCCTGGTGCAGCGGGGGTGGCCGGCCCGGGCTCGCCCCCCGATCCGTCGGGCAGGGCGCGGCGTCGGGCCGGCAGCCGGGCGGCGACCAGGGCCAGCCCGGCGGCGGTGGCGGCCAGCGCCGCCAGGTAGAGCTCGTGGTGTACCGGCGGGAGGGCACGCAGCGCCCCGAGCGCGCCGAGCGCCAGCGCTCCGGCCAGCCAGGCCCGGCCGGTGCCCCGCAGCGCCGGGGACCGGGGGAGCAGCGCCAGCAGCAGGGCCGGCAGGCCGACCAGCAGGACGCCGGCCAGGGAGACCACCGGCCAGAGCCACGGCCACCGGTCCAGCCCGCTGGCGAGCCGTACCTGGTCGACGGACCAGCCGGCGACCTGGAGCAGCACGGTGGTCGCCACCGTCCAGCCGCCCGCCAGCACGGCCGCCACCACCGCCCAGGGGTTGGCGGACCGGGTGGTCCCGTCGCTTCCGGTGGGAGGTGGCTCGGGCCGCATCCGGAAACAGTACGACGCCCGACCCGCCCCCGGACGTCCGTGCCGTCCCGGCGTGCCCGGATCGCGCGAACCCCGTCGCGCGGTGGGTGATCAATGCCTCTCCCTGCCCCTGGCGGGGGACAGGACCTGCTGCCCGGGCCCCGGGCGGTTACGGTGGACCCGTGCGCGACCCCAACGTGACCCGATCCGCCGCCGGCCAGCTCTCCCCGGAGCGCCGCGCCGCGGACCTGCGCCGCCTCCGGTCCGAACGGTTCGACGTGCTGGTCATCGGTGGTGGGGTGACCGGGGCGGGCGCCGCGCTGGACGCCGCCTCCCGGGGGCTCAAGGTGGCCCTGGTGGAGGCCCGCGACTACGCCGCCGGCACCTCCAGCCGGTCCAGCAAATTGATCCACGGCGGCCTGCGCTACCTGGAGCAGTTGGAGTTCCACCTGGTCCACGAGGCGCTCACCGAGCGCGGCCTGCTCGCCACCCGGCTCGCTCCGCACCTGGTCCGGCCGGTGCCGTTCCTGGTGCCGCTGCCCGCCGGCCGTGGCCTGCGGGACCTGCCGGCCCGGGCGTTCCGCCGCTCCTACTACGGTGCCGGCGTGGCCGCGTACGACGCCTTCGCCGGGGTCTTCGGCGGTGGGCGGGGGATGCCGCTGCACCGGCACCTGACCCGCGAGGGCGCCCGCCGGATCTTCCCCAGCCTGCGGGCCGACTCGCTGGCCGGCGCCATCCGCTACTACGACGGCCAGGTCGACGACGCCCGGCTGGTGGTGACCCTGGCCCGCACCGCGGCCAGCCTGGGCGCGACCGTGGTGAGCAGCGCCCGCGCGGTCGGGCTGATCCGGCAGGCCCGCGAGGTGACCGGGGTCCGGGTCCGCGACCTGGAGGCACCCGCCGGTTCGCCGGACGCCGAGTTCGAGGTACGCGCGCGCACCGTCATCGGGGCCACCGGCGTGTGGAGCGACGACATGTCGCGGATGCTCAACGACGTCGGACTGCGCCCCGGCATCCGGGTGCGGGCCTCCAAGGGCGTGCACCTGGTCGTCCCCCGCTCGGCGATCACCGGCGAGACCGGGCTGATCCTGCGCACGGCCACCAGCGTGCTCTTCGTCATCCCGTGGGGCGGGCACTGGATCATCGGCACCACGGACACCGACTGGCGGCTGGACCGGTCCCACCCGTCCGCCTCCGCCCGCGACATCCAGTACCTGCTCGATCAGGTCAACACGGTGCTCGACCGGCCGCTGTCCACGGCGGACATCGAGGGCGTCTACGCCGGGCTGCGCCCGCTGCTCGCCGGTGAGGCGGACTCCACCTCCAAGCTCTCCCGCGAGCACGCCGTCTTCGAGCCGATGCTGGGGCTGCTCCTGGTCGCCGGCGGCAAGTACACGACGTACCGGGTGATGGCCTCCGACGTGGTGGACCGGGCGGTCCGCCGGCTCGGCGGCGGTCGCCCCTCGCGCACCGCCGACCTGCCGCTGCTCGGCGCCGACGGCTACCAGGCCATGTGGCGGGACCGGGCCGACCTGGCCCGCCGGCACGGGGTGCCGGTCGGCGTCGTCGAGCACCTGCTGGAGCGGTACGGCACGCTGACCCGGGAGCTGCTGGCCCTGGTGGACGCCGACCCGCTGCTCGCCTCGCCGCTGGCCGGCGCGCCGGAGTACCTGGCCGCCGAGGTGACGTACGCGGCCCGCGCCGAGGGGGCGCTGCACCTGGAGGACGTGCTGACCCGGCGTACCCGGATCTCCTTCGAGACCACCCATCGCGGCCTGGAATCGGCCGGGCACACCGCGGAGCTGATGGGCGCGGTGCTCGGCTGGGACGCGGCCACCCGCGAGCGCGAGATCACCCACTACCAGGCCCGGGTCGAGGCGGAGCGGGAGTCCCAGCTGATGCCGGACGACGCCACCGCCGACGCGGCCCGGCTCGGCGCGCCGGACGTGCGGGGCTTCGCCGCCGACCGGGGCGTCGACGGGGACAGCGCCGGGCTGCCCACCTCGTCCCGTTGACCGACCGTTACACCCATCGATGCCCATCCGGTCGGCGGGTACCGGTCGCTACCTACGGTGGGGTAAGTTCCGGCGCGTGGTTCCCAACCAGTGGTCACGCATGCTCATGGTCTGCGCCGGTGCCGTCCTGACGATCGCCCTCACCGCCTGCTCGGTGTTCGACCGGGGCACGGACTCCACACCGGACAAGGCCGCGGCGGCGACGGCCTCCCCCGGCGCCGGAGCGGCCAACCGGGTCAGCCTGGTACAGAAGCTCGGTCAGGACGGTCCGCTCCGGTCGCTCAACGTCGAGCCGGACGGCCACTGGGAGTGCGACGACTGCGCCGGCGACGGGGTGACCTCGACGGGCAGCCTCGACCCCGAGCAGGTGAAGCGGCTGCACGACCTGCTCGCCGACCCGCGCCTGCGTCAGGAGACCGACGAGGCCCGCCGCTACCGGGTCAGCTGCATCGACGCGCTGACCTCCAGCCTGCTCACCTCGGCCGGCCTGATCACCTCGCAGGACTGCCCCGGCGAGGATCGGCCGCCGGTGGCCAACGAGATCCTGCTGCTGCTCACTCAGGCCACCCCCGCCGAGCCCACCGCCTGACCCGCCCCCGGGCAGCGGCGGGCCCCGCGCCTCAGAGCACCTTGCCCGGGTTGAGCAGCCCGGCCGGGTCGAGCGCCGCCTTGATCGCCTGGTGTACCCGCACCCCGACCGGACCGATCTCCCGGGCCAGCCAGTCCCGCTTGAGCAGCCCGACGCCGTGCTCGCCGGTGCAGGTGCCGCCGAGGTCCAGGCCCAGCCGCATGATCTCGTCGAAGGCGCGCCGGCCGCGCTCCAGGCTGGCCGGGTCCGCCCGGTCCACCACGATGTTCGGGTGCATGTTGCCGTCCCCGGCGTGCCCGACGACGCCGATCGGCACGTCGCAATCCTCGGCGATCCGCGCCACCCCGTCCAGCAACGCCGCGAGCGAGCCGCGCGGCACCGCCACGTCGTCGATCACCAGACCGCCGTTGCCGCCGGGGAAGGCGTCCGCGGCGAACTTCTCCATCGCCGGGTGCGCCAGCCGGCGGGCCTGGAGCAGCGCGGCCGCCTCGACCGCGTCGGTGGCCGCGTACACCTCCTCGGCGCCGGCGGCCTCGCACACCTCGGCCAGCCGGGCCAGGTCGTCCGCCGCCCGCGCGCCGGTGTCCGCGGCGGCCAGCAGCAGCGCCTGCGCGTCGGTCCGCAACCCCATCGGCCGGTACGCCTCGATCGCCGCCAGGTGGGTCCGGTCGAGCAGTTCCAGCAGGCTGGGGGTGAGCCCCCGGGCGGCGATCTGCGCCACCGCGGTGCCCGCCTCGGCGGTCGAGCCGAAGACCGCCACCATGGTCAGCGACTCCTCCGGCGCCGGGCGCAGCGAAACGGTGATCTCGGTGAGCACCCCGAGGGTGCCCTCCGAGCCGACGAAGAGCCGGGTCAGGTCGTAGCCGGCGACCCCCTTGGCGGTGCGCCGGCCGGTGCGCAGCACCTCGCCGGAGGCGAGCACCACCTCCAGGCCGAGCACGTACTCGGTGGTCACGCCGTACTTGACGCAGCACATGCCGCCGGCGTTGGTGGAGACGTTGCCGCCGATGGTGGAGGACTCCCAGGAGCCCGGGTCCGGCGGGTAGTAGAGGCCGTGCTCGGCCACCGCCGCCGCCAGCCGCGCGTTGACCACGCCGGGCTGCACCACGGCGATCCGGCTCACCGGGTCGATCTCCAGGATGGCGTCCATCGCCACCGTGCTGAGCACCACCGCGCCGTCGATCGCGTTCGCGGCGCCGGCCAGGCCGGTCCGGGCACCCTGCGGCACCACCGGTACGCCGTGCCGGGCGGCGGCCCGGACCACGGCGGCCACCTGCCCGGTGTCGCGCGGGCGGGTCACCACCAGCGGCGTACCGGCCGGGCACAGGTCCGCCTCGTCGCGCTGGTGCATCCGGAGCAGATCGGGGTCGGTGAGGACGGCGTCGTCGCCGAGCGCCGCACGCAGGTCGTCGAGGAGGGGGGATCCGGCCATGCGGGAGAGGCTAACCGGCGGCTAGATTGGCCGCCATGCTGTACCTGGACCGGCCCGCCTGGCCGTCGCGGGGACGGCTCTGGTCGCACCTGATCAGCGACGTCTCCCTTGCGGAGCTGCACGCCTTCGCCGAGGCGCTGGGCGCACCCCGGCGCGGCTTCGACCGCGACCACTACGACATCCCCGCCGAGCGCTTCGCCATGGCCGTCTGGCTCGGGGCCCGGGTGGTCCCGAGCCGGGAGCTGGTCCGCCTGCTCCGCGACGCGGGCCTGCGCCGCCCCAAACACCTGACCCGCCCCGCCCGCTGACCCCCGTCGCCCCGGCCCGGCGCCGCCGCGGTTCGCGGCGTGTCGCGGTGTCCGGCCGCGCGGAGACCGCGACCCGCCGCGAACCGGGAGTGGATCATGCCGCCGGGTGGCCGGGCCGGAAGGTCAGGCGAGGGTGGCGAGTTCGCGGGTGAGGTTGGCGCGGGCCGGGTCGGTCCAGCGGGCCGCGAGCGGGGGGAGCCGGTAGAGGGCGGGGAGCGCGAGCAGGGCGGTCAGCACGCGGGCCCGGCCGGCCCGGAAGTCGGGCTCCGGCACGTGCGCGTACTCCGCGCGGATCGCGGCGGCGTACGCGTCGTACTCCTGCCGGGGTGCGGCGAGGATCGCCAGGTCGGCGTCGCAGAGCAGGGCGCCGTCCCGGTCGCCGGCGGTGGTGGCGTGCCCGGCGGTGAGCAGCACCAGCCGGCGCACCTCGGCCACCGCGGCGGCCGGCAGCCCCAGCGCGGTCAGCAGCGTGCCGGCGAGCGCGGCGCTGTCCCGCTCGTTGGCCTCGCCGGCCGCGTGGGGGTCGTAGACCGCGTCGTGGCACCAGGCGGCCAGCCGGACCAGGTCCGGCCGGTCGGCCAGCTCCGCGTACCCGTCGACCACGTCGAGCACGGCGGTCAGGTGCCGCACGGTGTGGTAGCGCCGCTGTGGCTCCCGCCATCGGGCCAGCAACTCCTCGCCGGCCCGGACCAGCGCCGGCCCGTCCGGGGCGCCGGCGTCCCGCGCGGCCATCCGCCAGCGGTCGATCAGCTCCGTCACCTCGCCGAGTCTGCCCGAGCGGGCGGGGATGAACCGCGCCGGTACGGGTAGTCCCGGCCATGGCCGTGGCCCGGGACCGACGACTACCGCTGTGGCGTCGGCTCGGCCGGCGCGACGGTGAGTCCGACGTCGACTCGATGCGCATCGCCGACGCGGTGGAGGAGCTGCGGCATCGCAGCCGCGCCACCCTGCACGACCGGTTGCACCGGGTGCGGATGGCTCTGGGCCTCGCTCTTCAGGCCGGGGTCGCCGCGGCGCTGGCCTGGGTCGTCTCCCACGAGTTCCTGAACAATCCGCAGCCGGTCTTCGCGCCGATCTCGGCGGTCGGCACCCTGGCCGCCTCGGTCGGCCAGCGGCTGCGCCGCACGGTGGAGCTGATCATCGGGGTCGCGGTCGGGGTCTTCCTCGGCGACGTCCTGATCTACTTCCTCGGTACCGGGGGATGGCAGCTCGGCCTGGTGGTGACCTCGGCGATCCTGCTGACCATCTTCTTCGGCGCCAGCGTCGCCATCGTCATCCAGGCCGCGGCGACCGCGGTGCTGATCGTCACGCTCAGCCCCTCCACCCAGGACCTGGAGATACCCCGCTTCATCGATGCGTTCATCGGCGGCGGCATCGCCCTGCTGGTGACGGCGATCCTGCTGCCGCTGAACCCGCTACGCGTGATCAACCGGGCCGCCCGGCCGGCGCTGGACCTGCTCGCCGCCCAGCTCGACATCACCGCCGAGGCGCTGCGCAACCGGGACCGCGGCAGTGCCCAGCGGGCCCTGGAACGGCTCCGCGAGAACAAGGAGGAGCTGGCCAACTTCAGCGAGGCGATCGAGGGTGCGAAGGAGACCAGCACCCTCTCACCGGCCCGCTGGCACCGGCGCAGCGAGCTGACCCACTACGCGGAGGCCGCCGACCCGATCGACCGGGCCATGCGCAACAGCGGCACCCTGATCCGGCGCGCCGTCACGATGATCGAGGACGAGGAGCCGGTGCCGGATCCGCTGCCGGACGCGGTGGCCCACCTCGCCGAGGTGGTGCGCCTGCTCCGGCACGAGTTCGCCGTCGGTGAGGAACCGGAGAAGGCCCGGGAACGCTCGTTGCGCGCGGTCAGCGAGGCCGGCCGGGCCTACGCGGAGGGCGTCGGCTTCTCCGGCAGCGTGGTGGTCGCCCAGGTGCGTACCACCGCCAGCGACCTCCTGGTCGCCTCCGGCATCGACCAGGAGGAGGCGAACCGGCTGGTCCGGAGGTCCTTCGGCGACCAGGAGAAGCCGGCCGGCGAGCCGGCGGAGCGGCAGGGCACCTCGAGGCCCCCCACCGCCCCGCCGATCGGCTGAACCCCGCCCGCACCGGTCCCGCCTGAGCGCCGGCGGGTCAGCTCCCGCGCGCTTGGGCTCAGTGCAGGGCGGCCAGCGCGGCCAGCAGCCGGTCCACGTCCGCCACGGTGCTGCCCAGCCCGAGGCTGGCCCGCAGCGCGGTCGGCGGCAGGTCGTCCCGCCCGGCGCGCGCCGCCGCCTCGGCGAGCAGCCGCCGGGCCAGCGGGTGCGCGCAGAACAGGCCGTCGCGCACCCCGATGTCGTGCTCCCCGGCCAGGTACGCGGCCACCTCGGCGGAGTCCCGGCCGGCCAGCACGAACGACACGATGCCCACCCGGGGCGCCTCGGGGGAGAAGGTGCGCAGCTCGACGGCGTCCGGCAGCGCGGCGAGCCCGTCGCGCAGGCGGTCCACCAGCCGCTGCTCGTGGGCGTGCAGCGCCGCCCGGTCCGCCCCGGCCAGCGCCGCGCAGACGGCGGCCAGGGCGACCGCGCCGAGCAGGTTGGGCGTACCGCCCTCGTGCCGGGCCGGGCCGGTCGTCCAGCGCACCTCGTGGGTGGCCGCGCCGACGTGGCTGGTGGCGCCGCCCCCGGCCAGGTACGGCGGGGCGGCGTCCAGCCAGTCCGCCCGGCCGAGCAGGATCCCCGCGCCGAACGGGGCGTACAGCTTGTGCCCGGAGACGGCCAGGTAGTCCACGTCCAGCGCGGCGACGTCCACCGGCGCGTGCGGGGCGAGCTGGGCGGCGTCCACCACGATCCGGGCGGCGTGCCGGCGGGCCACCCGGGCCAGCTCGGCCACCGGCCAGCGTTCGCCGGTCACGTTGCTCGCCCCGGTCACCGCGACCAGCACCGGCAGCCCGGACGTGGCGCCCCGGCGCAGCTCGGCCAGGGCGGCGTCCAGCGCCCGGACCGCCCCGGCGGGACTCTCCGGCACCGGCAGGCGGACCGAGCCGCGCGGCCAGGGCAGCAGGTTGGCGTGGTGCTCCCCGGCGAAGGTGACCACCGTGGTGCCCGGGGGCAGCGCCCTGGCCAGCAGGTTGAGCGCGTCGGTGGTGTTGCGGGTGAACACCACGTGGTCGTCGGGCCGGGCGCCGAAGAAGTCGCCGACCGTCTGCCGGGCCCGCTCGTAGGCCAGGGTGCAGCGCCGCGACAGCGCCCCGGCGCCGCGGTGCACGCTGGCGTACCAGGGCAGGAGCTCGGCCACCGCGTCGGCCGCGGCCCGTGCGCAGGGTGCGCTGGCGGCGTGGTCCAGGTTGATCTGCCCGGGTACGCCGAGCACGCCGAGCGGATCCGGCCCGGTCGACGCCGGCGTGACGGTGGCCGGGGCGGGCGGTACGAGGGTGAGGGTCATGGTGGGCCTCCGGGGTCCAGGGACCCCGGGTGTGGGCACACCGGGACGGGGTCCGCGCTTGCCCAGCACACGGATCGGGCCGGGCCCGGTCATCACCCGGGGCACCCCACCGCGAACCTCGACGAGGGTTGCCGGCCAGCAAGCCGGGGCTTGACGCTGGCGCTCGTGACCTGACCGCAGCATAACCACCACCGATGCGCCCGGACCAGTGGACCGGAGATGACTACGCTGACCGCATGGCCGACACCCCGCCCGGCTCGCCCGCGCCGCCGCCGCTCGCGCCCGCCCTCCCGCCGCCGTCGGGTGGAGCCCTGCCCCGGATGCCGCTGCGCCGGCTCGGCTGGCGACGGGTCCTGGCGCTGGCCGGGGTGGTGCTGCTGATCGCGGCCTGCGCGGTCTACATGCTCTTCGTGCTCGGCTCCAACCTCGGGCTGGAGGCACTGCTCATCGGCCTGGTGGCGGCGATCCTGCCGGTGCCGGTGCTGGTCGCCTGCTTCCTCTGGCTCGACCGGTACGAGCCGGAGCCGCTGAAGTACCTGATCTTCTGCTTCGCCTGGGGCGCGTTCGTCTCCACCGCCGCCTCGCTGACGGTCAACGAGACCGCGGCCGGGCTGTTCAAGGACTGGGGGCTGCCGCAGGCGCTCACCGGCGTGCTGGTGGCGCCGTTCATCGAGGAGCTGACCAAGGCGCTCGGCCCGATCCTGCTGCTGGTCTTCCGGCGGCGGGAGTGGTCCGGCATCACCGACGGCCTGGTCTACTGCGGGCTCTCGGCGGTCGGCTTCGCCATGGTGGAGAACATCCTCTACCTGGGCGGCTACGGGTACGCCACGGGCGCCGACCAGTGGGGCCCGGCCACCGGCTTCCGGCAGGTGTTCGCCATCTTCATCACCCGGATCCTGCTCTTCGGCTTCGCCCACCCGCTGTTCACCGCGATGACCGGGGTCGGGCTGGGCATCGCCGCCCGGACGGCGGACCGCCGGGTGCGGTTCCTCGCGCCGGCCGCCGGCCTGCTGCTGGCGATGATGCTGCACGGCACCTGGAACCTGATCCCGACGCTGGTGCAGGCCACCGGCGAGCTGGTGATCTTCATGTACGGCATGGTCGCGCTGATGGTGCCGATCTTCTTCGGCATGGTCGGCTTCGCGGTCTGGCTGCGGGCCTGGGAGGGGCGGCTCACCGAGCGGACGCTGCCGGACTACGTCCGGGCCGGCTGGCTCAGCCCGCCGGAGGTGGCGGCCCTGGGCAGCCTCGGCCGGCGGCACGCCGCCCGGGTCTGGGCCCGCCGGGTCGGCGGCGACGCCGGACTGCGGGCGATGCGTGGCTACCAGTTCGCGGCCACCCGGCTGGCGCTGCTGCGCGACGGGATGCGCCGGGGGCTGGACCGCAAGGCGGCCGACCGCGAGCGCACCGTCCGGGAGGAGCGGGAACTGCTGGAGGCGATCGCGGCGTACCGGGCGTTCTTCGTCGGGCGTGACCCGCAGGCGCCGGTCGGGGTCTGGGACGGGCAGCGCTACCACCTGCGCTTCCCGGACGGGTCGCGGCGGGCGGTGGACGCCCCGGACTCCCCGGTGGTGCCGATCCCGGTGGTGCTGGCCCCGCCGCCGCTCCCGGCCGGCCACCCCTGGTACGGCCCGTCCCCGGCCGCGCCGTGGGGGCCCAGGCAGCCCTGACCCGCGCCAGGCGTCGCCGGTGCGGAGGCGGCGCACGGTGGTCAGGTCATCAGGCTGGTCATGAAGTCACCGAGGCCCTGGAAGATCGCCATCAGGCCCGCGCCGATTCCCTTGAACATCTGCGCCGCCCCGTCCGGCCGAAACGCCATGAAGAAGATCAGGAACGCGATGAAGCCCCAGAACAAAAGCTTCCTCACTAATTCCGGCATCGTCCCTCCCCAGGGCCCCTGATTGGGGCCTGGCTTCCCCTCGACAGGAAGCCCAAACGGCGCGGCCAGTGGTCGAGGTGAAACGACGGCACGCCGGTGCCGTCGACCGGTGATCGGCTACAGGTAGAGGCCGGTGTTGCCGGTGGACTCGACCTCCACCCGCTCGGCGGCGACGGCGTGCACGTCGCGCTCGCGCAGCAGGACGTACCCCCGGCCGTGCAGCTCGACCTCGGAGCGTTCGTCGGGGTCGAAGAGCACCCGGTCACCGGAGACGATCGCGCGGACGTTGGGCCCCACCCCCACCGCGGTCGCCCAGGCCAGCCGCTTGCCCACGGCGGCGGTGGCCGGGATCACGATGCCGGCGGTGGAGCGGCGCTCACCCTCGCTGCCCTCCACCCGCACCAGCACGCGGTCGTGCAGCAGACGGATCGGCAGGCCGGAGTCGAGGTTCTGATCGGCGGTCACGCGAAGACGCTACCGCGTGCCCGGGGGCGCTCGTCGCCGCGGTTGAGCGGTGCTGGGCGGGGGCAATGTGTGGCGGAACTGCCCTACGGTGTCGCTGTCGGACGTACCCTGTCCGGACCGTCGTCCTGGGCGGCCCGGTTTCATCCTGAGGAGGTGCGCTTGAGCCGCTTCGAGCAGGTACGCGGTCGGCTCCGCCGCGCGTACGAGTCCGGGCGGGAGTCGGTGCGCTCCGGTCGTTCCACCGCCGCCGACGTACCCGAGGAGGCCCGGGTCGCCTCGCCGGCGTCCCCCGGGCCGGCCGCGCCGAGGTCGGCGACGGTGGTCGGCGCGGAGCCGCCCGCCGCGATGCACAACTCGACCAGCAGCCGCGACGACGCGGACGTGCCGCACGCGCTGCGGATCGCCGCCGCCTGGTCGTGGCGGCTGATCGTTATCGGCGTGGTCACCTGGGCGGTGCTGAAGATCGTCGGCACGATCAGCATCGTGATCATCCCGCTGGCGGTGGCGCTGCTGCTCTCGGCGCTGCTCGCGCCGGCCGTCGGCTGGCTGCTCAGGGCGCGCTTCCCCCGGTCGCTGGCGACGGCCGTGGTGCTGGTCGGCGGCCTGGCGGCGGTGGTCGGCACGCTGACCCTGGTGGTGAACGAGTTCATCCAGGGCGTGCCGCAGCTGAGCGACAAGTCGTCGCAGGGCGTACGGCAGATCCAGAACTGGCTCAAGACCGGCCCGCTGCACCTCTCCGACGGCCAGTTGGAGCGCTACATCGACGAGGCGCAGGCCTGGGTGAACGGCAACACCGAGAAGTTCACCAGCGGCGCCCTCGCCACCGCGAGCACCCTGGCCGAGGTGCTGACCGGCACCGTCCTGGTGCTCTTCGCCACCTTCTTCTTCCTGCGTGACGGCAACAACATCTGGCGGTTCCTGGTCCGGCTGCTGCCGGTGGCCGCCCGTTGGAAGGTCGACGACGCCGGCCGGGCCTCCTGGGCGACGCTCGGCGCGTACGTGCGGGCCACGGTGCTGGTCGCTTTCATCGACGCGGTCGGCATCGGCATCTTCCTGGTCATCTTCGACGTGCCGTTCGCGTTCCCGCTGGCCGCGCTGGTCTTCCTGGGCGCGTTCATCCCGATCGTCGGCGCCGCGCTCTCCGGTGTCGTGGCGGTGCTGGTGGCGCTGGTCGACAGCGGCCCGGTGACCGCGTTGATCATTCTGGGTGCGGTGATCGGGGTGCAGCAGGTCGAGGGCCACGTCCTCCAGCCGCTGATCATGGGCCGGGCGGTGGCCATCCACCCGCTCGCGGTGATCATCGGGATCGCGGCCGGCGTGGTGCTGGCCGGCATCACCGGCGCGCTGGTGGCGGTGCCGCTGATCGCGGTGCTCAACACCGCCGTCCGCCGGTTGGCCGCGCGTACCGTCCCGGACACCCCGCCGGACGCGGTGGTGGTCGCCTCCCAGGCGCCCTGACCGCGCAGACCCGCACCCGGGCCCGTCCCTTCCCGGGGCGGGCCCGTCGCGTCGCGGGCAGCGGAGGTCAGGCCTTGGCGAGGCGTTCGAGGGCGCCGCGGGCCACGTCGGGGCGGGTGGTGTACCAGAACGGGGGAAGCGAGCGGCGCAGGAACGGCCCGTAGCCGCGCGCCGTCTCCAGCCGCGAGTCCAGCACCGCGACCACACCCCGGTCGCCGGTGGCCCGGATCAGCCGGCCCACCCCCTGGGCCAGCCGGACGGCCGCGATCGGCACGCTGACCGCCGCGAAACCGGAGCCGCCGCCGGCGTCCACCGCCGCCGCCCGGGCGGCGGCCAGCGGCTCGTCCGGGCGCGGGAAGGGCAGCCGGTCGATCACCACGAGCTGGCACGCGTCGCCGGGGACGTCCACCCCCTGCCAGAGCGACATCACCCCGAACAGGCAGCTCGACCGCTCCTGCCGGAACCGGCGGACCAGCAGCGGCAGCGCCTCCTCGCCCTGGAGCAGCACCGGCAGGTCCGTCCGCGCCCGCAGCAGCTCCGCGGCCTGCTGCGCCGCCCGCCGGGAGGAGAAGAGCCCGAGGGTACGGCCACCGAGCGCGTTGACCAGCCCCAGTAGCTCCTCGCCCGCAGCCTCGGGCAGCCCCGACACGCTCGGGCGGGGCAGGTGCGCGGCGACGTAGAGGATGCCCTGCCGGGCGTAGTCGAACGGGGAGCCGACGTCCAGCGACCGCCAGCCCGGGCCCTCGGTGGCGGGCACGGTGCCGGTCGCGGCCCGGCTGCCCGCGGCGACCGCCACCCCGCCGGCCTCCGATCCGGTGCCCGGCGTGACGCCCGGCCGGCCGGCGGCGGCGGTCACGGCCATCGCGGCGGCGGCCGGCGACGGCGGGGCGGGCGGGGGAGCGTCCAGCCCCAACGCCCGGGCCACCGTGTCGAAGCGCCCGCCCAGCGCCAGCGTGGCCGAGGTGGCGACCACGGTGCGCTCGTCGTACAGGTGGGTGGCGAGGGTGCCGGCGACCGACAGCGGCGCGACCACCAGCGCCCGGCGGCTGCCGTTCTCCGGCTTCTCCACCCAGGCCACGTCGTGGTCGGCCTCCTCCAGCAGCCGCTGGGCGGTGGTGGAGAGCTCGTCCAGCACCGCCTTGGCCTGCTGCTTGCGCACCGGGTCCGGGTCGTCGGCCTTGATGTCGCCGATCGCGTCCAGCGCGGCCCGGGTCGCCGCGTCGAGCAGCGTGCACGCCTCGCGCAGCGGGGCCGGCAGCCCGGCGGTGATCCGCCCGGCCGGCGCCTCCGCCAGCCCGACGGCGAGCGCGTCGCCGGCCTCGGTCAGCCGCTCGGCGACGTCCGGTCGCAGCAGCGGCCGGGCCCGTCGGGCGGACCGGTCGACCAGCTCCGGGACCAGTTCGGCCTGGGCGGCCGAGGAGACCCGGTCGGCCAGCTCGTGCGCCTCGTCGACGATGAGCAGCTTGTGCGGCGGCACGATGTGCCGGCCGGCGATCATGTCGACGGCGAGCAGGCTGTGGTTGGTGACCACGATGTCGGCCTCCCGCGCCCGGGCCCGGGACGCCTCGGCGAAGCACTCCTGGCCGAACGGGCAGCGGGACGCGCCGACGCACTCCCGCGCTGGCATGGAGACCAGCCGCCAGGCCTGGTCGTCGACGCCCGGGTCCAGCTCGTCCCGGTCACCGGTGGCCGTCTCGTCGGCCCAGTCGCGCAGCCGCTGGACCTGCTTGCCCAGCCGCCCGGCCTCGCCGAGCCACCTGGTGCCGCCCCCGGGCCGCGCCGCCGGGGCGTCGAAGAGGGTGTCCTCCGGCTCCTCCTCGGTGGAGTTGTCCAGCC
This sequence comes from Micromonospora sp. A200, assembly GCF_029893845.1. Lineage (NCBI taxonomy): Bacteria > Bacillati > Actinomycetota > Actinomycetes > Micromonosporales > Micromonosporaceae > Micromonospora > Micromonospora sp. A200. The sequence continues at coordinate 85,266 of NZ_JARXXY010000026.1, forward strand.
GGGCCAGGCAGAGGTAGTGGTGCCGGCCCTTGAGCACCGCGAAGGTGGGCCGCCGGCCGAGCAGCGGCTCCACCGCGTCGGCCAGCCGGGGCAGGTCGTGGTCGACCAGCTGGGACTGCAACGCCAGGGTGGCCGTGGAGACCACCACCGGGCCGTCGACGGTCAGCGCGGGGGCGAGGTAGGCCAGGGACTTGCCGGTGCCGGTGCCCGCCTGCACCAGCAGGTGCTCGCCGGAGCCGATGCTGTGCTCGATCGCCTCGGTCATCTGCTGCTGGCCGGGGCGGGCCGCGCCACCGGGCACCGCGCCGACCGCGGCGGCCAGCAGCTCGCCGCCGCTGGGCCGGGCGCCCCGACGCCGGCCGCGGGGGGTGGCGGAACCGGTGGCGGTGCGCGGCGGAGTCACCGTGCGACGGTACCCGCCGACGCCGACACCGGGCGCGCCACCCGGCCGCGTGGGATACCCGATCGTGACCGGTTACTTCCGCGCAGCGACCGTTGGGCGGAATCGGTTAGGGTGCGACTCATGCCGAGCGACGTGGTCCGTGTGATCTACCGCAAGTACGACGGCAGCGCCCACCGTGACTACCCGGCCCGCCGGCTCACCGAGGACGACCTGGGGGTCTGGCTGGGTGTGCCGGCCGGCACCGAGTCGGTCTACCACGGCCGGCCCTCGGTGGAGCAGATCCCCTTCGTGCTCCTGGTGCCGCACCACGCCTGGTGGACGGGCATGTTCAACCCGCCGCCGCGGACCAGCGAGGTCTACTGCGACATCACCACCCCGGCCCGCTGGGAGGGCGACGACACCGTGCACCTGTTCGACCTGGACCTGGACGTGGTGCGCCGGCGTGCCACCGGGGCGGTCGAGCTGCGCGACGAGGACGAGTTCGCCGAGCACCGGGAGCGGTTCGGCTACCCCGACGACCTGGTGGCCGAGGCGGAGGCGGCGTCGCGCTGGCTGCTCGGCGCGCTGGGCGACGGCACCGAGCCGTTCGCCACGTCGTACCGGAAGTGGCTGGCGCTGGTGCTCTGAGCCGGGCTCACCAGCGCTGCGGCCAGTCGTCCCCGGCGCCGATCTCCGCCACCCGGGTCAGCTTGTCCGGATTGAGCTGGTTGAAGATTCCGGTGATCCGCCCGCCGTCCACGGCGAACGCGCTGACCAGGCGCTGCATCCGCCCGTCGGGCCGGGTGGTCTCGATCTGCAACCCGAGCGCCCCGTCCACCAGCACGGGCCGGGCGCGCACCCGGTGGCCGAAGCGGTCGGCCCGGCTGAAGAAGCCGAGGGTGAACCGGGCGACCTTGTCGGCCCCGGCGATCGGGTTGCGGGCGGCCGGGGCATGCCCGCCGCCGTCGCCGATCAGCACCACGTCCGGCGCCAGCACCCGCATCAGCCCCGCCAGGTCGCCGGACTCCGTGGCGGCCACGAAGGCGGACACCACCCGCCGCTGCTCGGCCGGGTCGGCGGTGTGCCGGGGCGCGTCCGGGGCGTTGACCGCGCGGCGGGCCCGGGAGGCGAGCTGCCGGGCCGCCTCCGGGCTGGTGCCGAGCGCCTCGGCGACCTGACCGAACGGCACCGCGAAGACATCGTGCAGCACGAAGGCCACCCGCTGCTCGGGGGTGAGCCGTTCCAGCACCACCAGCAGGGCGGTGCCGAGCTGGTCGCGGCGGACGACCCGCTCGGCCGGGTCGGGGGCGAAGCCGTCCGGCTCCGGGGCCGCATTCAGCGGGGTCACCCGCGGCTCGGGCAGCCACTGCCCCGGGTACGTCTCCCGGCGTACCCGGGCGGAGCGGAGCAGGTCGAGGCAGATCCGGGCGCAGGTGGTGGTGAGCCAGCCGCCCAGGTGCCGCACCTCGGCGCGGGCGGCCGGGTCGCCGAGGGCAGTGGCGTAGCGCAGCCAGGTCTCCTGCACGGCGTCCTCGGCCTCGCTCCGGCTGCCCAGCATCCGGTACGCCACCGCCATCAGTCGCCCGCGCTCGGCCTCGAACTCGCTCACCGCGTCCACCGTCACAGTCCCCTCCCCACCCGACGGCATTCTCCCCGCCCACCGGACGCCCCACCGCCCCAAAACGTGACACCCACTCCCGCCAGCTCCGTCCGACAACGCGCACTTTCCGAGAAAGCGGGGCCGCGGAGGGCCGCGAGGCCACTCCTTCTCCGAACGTACGCGGATCTTGAGCGGGCCCGGCGGGGCGGTGCGGCGGAGGGGAGGGGCGGTGGTGCTCGGGAGGCGGCGGGGGGTTTGGTGGGTGATGATCGCGGGATGAGCGCAGTCGATGGATCGGACATCGTGGCACCCGAGGGCGGAACGATGCGGGACCTGCTCCGGGTCTCACCGGGGGCGGTCGACCCGCGTACGGTCGATCCCCGCTCGACCGCGGGGCTGCCGGCGGCGGCCGGCGGCGGCCGGGCGCGCAAGGCCTGGGCCCGTGAGCAGGTCGAACTGCTCGGCGCGGAGCTGGGCGAACAGCAGGAGATGCTCTTCGCCACCGCGAAGGCCGCCGGCGAGCCGGACGCGCCCGCGTCGGCGCCCACCATGGGCGGCGCGGAGCTGGCCCCGGGCCGGCCGGGTCGGGTGCTGCTGGTGCTCCAGGCGATGGACTGCGGCGGCAAGGACGGCACGGTCAAGCGGGTCGCGGGCGCGATGAACCCGCTGGGCCTGCACATCCGCTCCTTCGGCCCGCCCACCGACGAGGAGCTGCGGCACGACTTCCTCTGGCGGATCCGGCGCGCGCTGCCCCCGCCCGGGTACGTGGGTGTGTTCAACCGCTCACACTACGAGGACGTGCTGGTGGCCCGGGTGGCGGAGCTGGTCCCGGAGGCCACCTGGCGGGCCCGGTACGACGAGATCAACGCCTTCGAGCATGAGCTGGTCGACGCCGGGGTGACCCTGGTCAAGGTGATGCTGCACATCTCCCGCGAGGAGCAGGGCGAGCGGCTGCTGGAGCGGCTGACCGACCCGCGCAAGCACTGGAAGTACAACCCGTCGGACCTCGATTCCCGGGCCCGCTGGGACGACTACCAGGCCGCGTACGCCGAGGCGCTCCAGCGGTGCGGCACAGAGGCCGCGCCCTGGTTCGTGGTGCCGGCGGACCGCAAGTGGTACCGGGACTGGGCGGTGGCCCACCTGCTGCGGGAGACGTTCGCCGGTCTGCATCTGGGGTATCCGCCTGCCGGTTTCGACGTCGAGCGCGAGCGGGAGCGGTTGCGGGCCGACGATGAAGGGATGAAGGTGAACGGCGGGTGAACGAGCGGTGAATCGGGCCTGACCAGGGGTGGGCCGGGGAATGCCCGGTTTTCCCATGTCCTTAGCATGCCCAGAGCAGGCGCCCCGGCGGCGTCGGCCACCCTTCCACCGACACGACGAGGTCCGTGCTGTGAAGTTTTCCTTCCGTCCCACCGAGGGCGCCTTCTACGAGCTCTTCACCAGGGCCGCGCAGAACCTGGTGAAGGGCACCGAACTGCTGAACGAGCTGGCCCTGCCCGGAGTCGAGGTGCAGTCGGTGAGCGAGCGGCTGACCGAGGTCGAGCACGACAGCGACCAGATCACCCACGAGCTGTACAAGAAGATCAACTCGACCTTCATCACCCCCTTCGACCGGGAGGACATCTACCGTCTGGGCTCGCTGCTCGACGACGTGATGGACCACCTCGAGGCCGTCGGCAACCTGCTCTACCTGTACGGCCTCACCAAGCTCCCCTCGCTGCCCCGCGAGATGCACGAGATGGTCAACGTCCTCGACCAGCAGGCCAAGCTGACCGCTGACGCGATGCCCAGGCTGAAGTCGATGAAGGACCTCGAGGACTACTGGATCGAGTGCAACCGGCTTGAGAACACCGGTGACCAGGTGTACCGGATGCTGCTGGTCCGCCTCTTCTCCGGCGAGTACGACGCGCTCACCGTGCTGAAGATGAAGGAGGTCGCCGACGAGCTGGAGGCCGCCTGCGACGCCTTCGAGCACGTGGCCAACACCGTCGAGACCATCGCGGTCAAGGAGTCCTGATCCTGTGAGTCCCGAACTCATCGCCGTGCTGGCGGTGATCGTGGTGGCCCTGGCGTTCGACTACACCAACGGCTTCCACGACGCCGCCAACGCGATCGCGACCAGCGTCTCCACCCGGGCGCTGACACCCCGGATCGCCCTGCTCCTGGCCGCGGTCGGCAACTTCGTCGGCGCGCACTTCGGCGCCGGGGTGGCCAAGACCGTCGGCGACGGCCTGGTCACCCTGCCCACCGGCGTGGCCAGCCTGGGGGTGGTCTTCGCCGGGGTGCTCGGCGCCATCGCGTGGAACCTGATCACCTGGTACTTCGGTCTGCCCTCGTCCTCCTCGCACGCCCTCTTCGGCGGCCTGGTCGGGGCGACCCTGCTCGCCACCGGCGGCGTGGTGCAGTGGGCGAACATCGGTCAGAAGGTCATCGTCCCGATGATCCTGTCGCCGATCGTCGGCCTCACCCTCGGCTACCTGCTGATGCTGGCCATCCTCTGGCTGTTCCGGAAGGGGCAGCCGGGCAAGCTCAACCGGGGCTTCCGCTGGGCGCAGACCGCCTCCGCGGCGGCCATGTCGATCGGCCACGGCATGCAGGACGCCGCCAAGACCATGGGCATCGTGGTGCTGGCCCTCTACACCGGTGGTTTCCAGGACGACAAGACGCACATCCCCGGCTGGGTGTTCTGGACCTCGGCGACCATGCTGGCGCTGGGCACCTACGCGGGCGGCTGGCGGATCATCCGCACCCTCGGCCGCAAGATCATCGACCTGGGCCCGCCGGAGGGCTTCGCCGCCGAGACGGTGGCCAGCATGGTGCTCTACTTCAACGCCCTGGTGCTGAAGGCCCCGATCTCCACCACCCACACGATCACCTCGGCGATCATGGGTGTGGGTGCCACCAAGCGGCTCTCCGCGGTGCGCTGGAACGTCGCCGGCAACATCGTGCTCGCCTGGATCATCACGTTCCCGGCGGCCGCGCTGATCGCCTGCCTGACCTACCTGGTGGTCCGGCCGTTGTTCTGATCCCGGCCGCACCGCCCGTCGAGGGGCTCCCCGCCACCGGCAGGGGGCCCCTCACGCGTAGTGCACGCCGATCCGCTCCCGGATGCCGTCCAGCAGCCCCATCACCTCACACGTGGCGGAGTGCGGCACCAGCGGGCTCTCGGTCAGCCCCGCCGCCAGGCAGCGCTGCACCTCGGCGGCCTCGTGCTGGTAGCCGCCACCGGTGAGGTCGGCGGGGATGATCTCCGGCTCGGCGCCGGCCCGGTGCAGCACCGCCGACCCCGGCCGGTAGAACGGCTCGGGCAGGTCGATCCGGCCGGTGGTGCCGGTGATCGAGGCGGTGATCGCGGTCGCGCCGACCATGCCGCAGCCGAGCGTGGCGACCGCGCCCGAGTCGTACCCGAGGACGATGCCGGTGTTCTCGTCCACGCCCTCCCGGCCGAGCTTCGCCCAGGCGTGCACGTGCTGCGGCACGCCGAGCAGCAGGTGGGCCAGGCTCACCGGGTAGACGCCGAGGTCGAGCAGGGCGCCGCCGCCGAGGGTGCGGGCCCGCATCCGGTGCTCGGGCGGGAACGGCCCGGCCGCGCCGAAGTCGGCCCGGACGCTGGTCACCTCGCCGATCGCCCCGTCGGCGATCAGCTCGACCACCCGCAGGACGAGCGGGTTCGTCCGCATCCACATGGCCTCCATCAGGAAGACCCCACGGGCGCGGGCGGACTCGACCAGCTCGGTGCTGCTCGGCAGGTCGAGGGTGAACGGCTTCTCCACCAGCACCGCCCGGCCGGCGTCCAGGCAGACCCGGGTCGCCTCGTGGTGGGCGGCGTGCGGGGTGGCCACGTAGATCACGTCGAGGTCCGGGTCGGCGGCCAGCTCGGCCCACGAGGCGTACGCCCGGGGGATGCCGTGCCGGGCGGCGAACAGCTCGGCGCTCTCGGCGGTCCGCGAGCCGACCGCGACCAGTTCGGCCCCCGGCACCAGGCGCAGGTCCTCGGCGAAGCGGCCGGCGATGTACCCGGTGGCCAGGATTCCCCAACGTGTCATGCCGGCAGGTTAACGAAGATCGACGACCGGCCGGTCGGGCGATCCACAGCTCGGGAAATGGGGCCGGTGTGAAGGTCCTCGGCCGGCCAGGGGCTTTGACACAGGCCCTAGGCTCGCGGGATGACGATCGACAGTGACGGCTTCGCCGCCCCGGCCGCCCTGGTCGAGCACGCCCGCCGGTTCCGCGCCGAGGGTGGCACCCCGGCGGTGCCGCGGGTCGCGGCCACCGTGCTGCTGCTGCGCCCGGCCGGCGACGACTTCGAGGTGTACGTCATCCGCCGGGTCGCCGCGATGGCCTTCGGCGGCATGTACGCCTTCCCTGGCGGCGGGGTGGACCGCTCCGACTCCCAGGCGCACCTGGACTGGGCCGGCCCGGAGCCGGCGGAGTGGGCCGGCCGGCTGGGGGTGGCCCCGGCGGCTGCCCAGGCGGTGGTCTGCGCCGCCGCGCGGGAGGTCTTCGAGGAGGCCGGCGTGCTGCTGGCCGGCCCGGACGCCTCGACCGTGGTCGGCGACGTCAGCGGCGACGAGTGGGAGGCCGCCCGGCAGGACCTGGAGGCCCGCCGGGTGGGCTTTGCCGACCTGCTCGCCGGGCGGCGGCTGACCCTCCGGTCGGACCTGCTGCTGCCGTGGAGCCGGTGGATCACCCCGGAGTTCGAGCCGCGCCGCTTCGACACGTACTTCTTCGTGGCGCTGCTGCCCGAGGGGCAGCGGACCCGGGACGTCTCCGGCGAGGCCGACCACACCATGTGGATCCGCCCGGCGGACGCCCTGGCCCGGGCCGAGGCCGGCGAGCTGACCATGCTGCCGCCGACGCTGGTCACCCTGGCCCAGATGGTCGCCGCCGGCGACCTGGCCGGCGTGGCGCGGGCGGCGGCCGACCGGGACGCCGCCACCCCGGTCACCCCGCGTCTGGACCTGCCCGAGGACGGCGAGCCCCGCTTCGTGCTGGGCTGACCCGCCGCCCGCCGCCCGCCGCCCGCCGCCCGCCCGCCGCCCGCCGCCGCCCGCCGTTTGCGGCGGCGGGACCTGGTGGCGCACGGCGCGCACCTGGCCCGCTGGCGGGGCACCCCGTACGGGATGCGGAGCGCCCTGGAGCTGGCCACCGGGG
>NZ_JARXXY010000027.1:0-81657 GCF_029893845.1 Micromonospora sp. A200
GGATCAACGGCGCCGCGATCTCCCACAGATCATCCGGCGCCCAGGTACGGATCATGGCCTCGTCCACGGAAGCAGATCATGCCCGAGCTGAACGACCATCCAAATGAGACGCGCCCTAAGTGACCGCGCGAAGGTTGCGGTCGGGGTGGCGGCGCAGCCGCTCCATGGCCCGCGCCGTAGCGTCATCGGCCGGCAGGAGAATGACCAGCTCCTGCGCGTCGGTGCTGGGCAACTCGAGCTTCTCCCGCTGCCACCGAAGCTCGTACGCGATGGGGTGGTTGAGCCGAAGCGGGACGTGCGGTGGGGGCAGGTGGCGGTTGAGCCGTCGGGTGAACTCCTCCCCGGCCAGGGGGGCGAGCTCGGCCCTGAACCATTCGGAGGTCTCCGCGGACGGCCCGAGCCACAGTTCGAAGGCTCGTTCGTCGGCCACCTGGTCCCAGTCCGGGAAGAAAGTCCGGGCGTGCGGATTGGTGAACACGTAGCGCGTCAGGTTCGGCGTCCCGCTCTCGAGCAGCCCAGTCCCACGCATCAGCAGCTCGAACTGACTCGTGTACGCGAGCACGTCTCCGAGGCGGTTGGTCACGAATGCGATGCCGGGCTCAAGAAGCTGGAGGGTCTCCAACACGGTGGGCCGGACATGGCGGTTGGGCGGCGCTGGCCGCCCGCGCCCTGCACACCCTCCGCTGGTGATCTTGGCGAGGTGGCGCAGGTGGTTGCGCTCGGCGGCATCGAGGCTCAAGGCGTCCGCAAGAGCAATGACCACGGCAGGGGACGGGTTGCGGTCTCGTCCTTGCTCGATCCGGGTCAGGTATTCGACGCTGATCCCAGCACGCGTGGCGAGGTCTGAGCGTCGTAGTCCAGGGGACCGGCGGCGGCCACGATCAGGCAGGCCGAACGACTCCGGCTGGATGCTGTCGCGCTTGGCACGGATGTAGTCGCCCAGCGGCGTGCTCATGCTCGAAGCCTATCTCCGCAGCACCTCGAACCCCGCAGGGTGGCCCCACGGGGGCCAGCCTAAGCCCGGTCTGGTTGCCATCGTCCGGACGATGGACCGTGGAGTGCATGAGTGAGAAGCACAAGTTGGTCGTGATCGTCGGGAGCGTTCGAGAGGGCCGGTTCGGGCCTGTCGTCGCCTCCTGGGTCGCCGACCAAGCGCGCGAGCACGGCGGGTTCGACATCGACGTCGTCGATCTGGCCGACGCCGAGATCCCGCTGTCGTTGCCGGCAGTACCACCGAAGTTCGCCGGCGACTCATACCCGCGCCCCGACGGAATGGCGTCCTTGACGTCCAGCCTGGCGGACGCGGACGCGTTCATCATGGTCACGCCGGAGTACAACCACAGCTACCCCGCGTCCCTGAAGGCCGCCATCGACTGGCATTACACCCATTGGACGGCCAAGCCCGTCGCTTTTGTCAGCTACGGCGGTCCAGCTGGGGGCCGCCACGCCGTCCTGCACCTGGAAAACGTGCTCACCGAACTGCACGCGGTGACAATTCGCGATGGTCTGGCGTTCCCGAACTACCGCGCAGCGTGGGAAGACGGTCGGCCGCTGGACCCTCAGGCGCCCGGATATGCCAAGACCCTGCTGGACCAGCTCGCCTGGTGGGCCGCCGCCCTGGGTGCGGCGCGCGACTCGGTCCCGTACCCGGCCTGAAGGGATCGCTCGAGGAGCAGACCAGACTCGCCCGGCCAGCTGTGATGCCCGCCTCAGATGACCGAATCCCATGGCAGGCGAGCCCCGGTCGATCGCTGGTGGATCGACCGGGGCTCGTCGGCTGGAGCCGGGTCAGGCGAGGTCGAACCGGTCGAGTTCCATGACCTTGGTCCAGGCTGCGACGAAGTCGCCCACGAACTTGTCGCGCGCGTCCTGGCTGGCGTAGACCTCCGCGAGGGCCCGTAGCTGGGAGTTGGAGCCGAAGATGAGGTCCACCGCGGTGGCGGTCCACTTCACCTCATCGGTGGCCAGGTCCCGGATCTCGTACACGTGCTCGTCGGACTCCGACGCCTTCCACCGGGTGCCCGGGGAGAGCAGGTTGGTGAAGAAGTCGTTGGTGAGCACGCCGGGCCGGTCGGTGAGGACGCCGTGCCGCGTGCCGCCGACGTTGGCCCCGAGGGAGCGCAGGCCGCCGATGAGGACGGTCATCTCGGGCGCGGTCAGGTTGAGCAGGTAGGCACGGTCGAGAAGCAACACCTCCGGCTGGGTCTTCTCGCCGGGACGCAGGTAGTTGCGGAACCCGTCGGCCCGAGGCTCGAGGACCCGGAAGGACTCGACGTCGGTCTGCTCCTGACTGGCGTCGGTGCGGCCCGGGCGGAACGGCACGGTCACCTCGACGCCGGCGTCGTGCGCCGCCTTCTCGACGGCGGCCGAGCCGGCCAGCACGATCAGGTCCGCGAGCGAGATCTTCGCGCCGCCGGCGGAGTTGAACTCCCGCTGGATGCCCTCGAGGGTCGCCAGGACCGTCGCGAGCTGCTCGGGCTGGTTGACCTCCCAGCTGCGCTGCGGCTCGAGACGGAGCCGGGCGCCGTTGGCGCCGCCGCGCTTGTCCGTGGACCGGTAGCTCGCGGCGGAGGCCCAGGCGGTGGAGACCAACTGGGCGGTCGTGAGGCCGGATTCCAGGACCTTCGCCTTGAGGGCGGCGACGTCGGTGTCACCCACGAGCTCGTGGTCGACGGCCGGCACCGGGTCCTGCCACAGCTGGGGCTCCGGGACCCACGGCCCGAGGAAGCGGCTGACCGGACCCATGTCGCGGTGCAGCAGCTTGTACCAGGCCTTGGCGAAGGCCAGTGCGAACTCGTCGGGGTTCTCCAGGAAGCGGCGCGAGATTTTTTCGTACGTCGGGTCGACGCGCAGCGCCAGGTCGGTCGTGAGCATCGTCGGCTTGTGCTTCTTCGACGGGTCGTGGGCGTCCGGGATGATCGCCTCGGCATCCTTGGCGACCCACTGCTTCGCACCGCCGGGGCTCGTGGTGAGTTCCCACTCGTTGCCGAAGAGGATCTCGAAGAAACGGTTGCTCCACTGCGTCGGCCGGTCGGTCCACGTCACCTCGAGACCGCTGGTGATCGTGTCCCCGCCCTTGCCGCTGCCGTAGGTGCTCAGCCAGCCCAGGCCCTGCGCCTCCAGCGGGGCGGCCTCGGGCTCGGGGCCCACGTGGTCGTCGGCGACGCCGGCGCCGTGGGTCTTGCCGAAAGTGTGGCCGCCGGCGATGAGGGCGACGGTCTCCTCGTCGTTCATCGCCATCCGGGCGAAGGTCTCGCGGATGAAGTGCGCCGCCGCGGCCGGGTCCGCGTTGCCGTTGGGACCCTCAGGATTGACGTAGATGAGACCCATCTCGGTCGCGCCGACGCCTTCGGCCATCTCCTTCTCGGAGACGTAGCGCTCGTCACCCAGCCAGGTGTCCTCCGGACCCCAGAAGATCTCCTCGGGCTCCCAGACGTCCTCCCGGCCGAAGCCGAAGCCGAAGGTCTTGAAGCCCATCGACTCCAGGGCGACGTTGCCGGCGAGCACGAGCAGGTCGGCCCACGAGATCTTCTGGCCGTGCTTCTGCTTGACCGGCCACAGCAGCCGGCGGGCCTTGTCGAGGTTGGCGTTGTCCGGCCAGCTGTTGAGCGGGGCGAACCGCTGACCACCGTCGCCGGCGCCGCCGCGACCGTCGTGGATGCGGTAGGTGCCTGCGGCGTGCCAGCTCATCCGGATCATCAGGCCGCCGTAGTGGCCGAAGTCGGCCGGCCACCAGTCCTGCGAGGTGGTGAGGACCTTGGTGATGTCCTGCTTGAGAGCCTCCACGTCGAGCTTGGCGAACTCCTTGGCGTAGCTGAAGCTCTCCCCCAGCGGGTTGCCCTTGGCCGAATGGGCATGCAGCACCGAGAGGTCGAGCTGGTTGGGCCACCAGTCCCGGTTGGTGCGCGGACGACCACCGGTCTTCGGGGTCGGCGAGTCGATCGCCGGGTTCTCGCTCTCGCTGCCGTGCGCGGTCACGGAGTCGTGCGCGACCGGACAGCCGGCCGCCTCCTTCTTGTCCACGCCCTGCGCGCTGGAGGGGGTGTAGTCCTGGGTGTCGCTCATCTACTTCCTTCCGAGCTGGCGGATCACTGGGAGGTGCGTTCGGTTGCACAGTCGGGGCAGGTGCCCCAATACACAACCTCCGCCTCGTCGACCACGAAACCGTGGTCATCCGAGGCGGTGAGACAGGGAGCATGGCCGACAGCGCAATCGACATCGGCGATCGCACCGCACGAGCGGCACACGACATGGTGGTGGTTGTCCCCCACCCGCGACTCGTACCGAGCGGTCGCACCGGCAGGCTGGATGCGTCGCACCAGACCGGCGTCGGTGAGCGCCCGAAGCACGTCGTACACCGCCTGGTGGGAGACCGTGGGCTGATCCGTCCGTACCAGCGCGATCACCGTGTCGGTGTCGACGTGCGGATGGTCGCGCAGCGCAGTGAGCACCGCCAACCGGGGCCGGGTCACGCGCAACGAGACCGCCCGCAGCTGGGTCTCGAAGTCGGACGTCACGTGACGAACATAGTCCAGTTTTCTGGAACGAATCAAGTTCTTCGCCGGACTCCACCCGCACGCCTTCGACGCAGAGCTGGTCACTCAACTGGTCGACCACTCGCCTCATGGGCCGCCTCGCAGGACTAGGACATTACCGCCCAGAAGGCGTCCACCGAGTGAATCGGTTCGATCACGTCCGAAACGGCCAGAGCCTTCGCCAAACCGATGATCAACAAGCCGGCGCCCAGCGGCATGGGGTCGACCCGGGGCGTACTTCAGGTTCCTAAGCCTCTAAAGCTGGCTGCCACCTGGCGTTCGCACTCCTGACCACCACGCCCGCGGTCAGGATCGCGGTCAAGGCCAGCAGGAGCAGGCGATAGGTGGGTCGGGGATCAACCGTGTCGGTGCCGACGATGTAGAAGCCGCTGAGGGCGAAGCTCGGATAGACCGCCTGCAGGAGTGCGAACACGGCTCCGGTCCGGGCGGCATCTCGTCGTGCCGCCTGGTCACTCTCCCAGGCCGTCTGGATCACCACACAGCCGAAGACGACGATGAAGGGCAGGTAGACCAGGAACATACCCGCGTTGAGTACGACCCCGGCAACGGAGGCCAATATGGCAATACCGCCGAGCGTAAAGATCGCGCCCTTGGCGGACCATCCAATGTGGTGGCCCTTATCGCGTTTGCGATAGTTGACGACCAGCGCGCCTACGACCACCCCGACACAGCCAAGCACCAGAGCCATGAATGCGGCGCCGGAGACGTCCAGGTACCACACCGTTGTCGGCCAGGCCGCGATGACGGCGGGGACCATCGCCGTACCGGCAAACGTCCACCGCCTGCGCTGCAGCATCGGGACGATCGCCACGCACGCGGCGACGGGTACGGCCGCGTAGTCGGCCTTCGTCCAGAGGTCCCAATCCGGGTGGGTGAACAAGATATAGGCGCACAACGCCGCGGCGAGCGCCAGGAACAGTGACGCCGTCACCATGGCGGCGGTATTGAACCCCGCTGCGCGGGCGACCGTCGTTGGTACGCGCTCGGACGGCGACGTGGTCCGGGGTCCGCCGGCACCGTCATCCGCCGGCTGGCTCCACCCCTGCTGGGCCACGGTTGCGACCACTGCGGAGACGGCGAGCAGCGCGGTTGCCGCCCAAAGCCACGGCTTCCACTCATCCGATGGCCGCACCGTGCCCGTGGCCAGGTTCCCGACCAGCCCCAACATGACGGGCAGAGCCGCGTAAAGGATGGCCGTCATCAGCGAAGGCCGCCGCACTCGTCCTCCCCCACCTGTGCCGTTCAGTGCCCCCCGCTGCCGACCGTACCGTGGCGTGACCAGGTCGTCACTGCGCGATTTGGCCCGGTCGGGAACCCTCACGACATCCGCTTGTCGCAGATCTGCGGGTCCGGCAGCTTGCGGCCGTCCCAGCAGTTCCACGGGACGGCGCGTACCTCCAATGCGGCGATTGGCGGACGCCACGGTCCGGGGCGGCGGCGGCACACAGCCACCGCCCCGGACCCGCCCTGGGTCAGGCGATCCGTTGGGCCCGTTGGATCGTCTGCGTCACCCGCTGTGTTCACCGTGATCCGGACTCGCCGCAGGTACCTCCGGACGAGTCTTCACGGACGCGGTGAGTCCCGCTCGACCAGGGTTTCGAGCGGAGCGCGACACGGTGCCGGTGCGGCGTCCATGAGTTGATCGAGGGTCATCGCGGCCTTGATCAGTGCGAGGTGGCTGAAGGCTTGGGGAAAGTTGCCGACCTGCTCGCCGGTCGGGCCGATCTCCTCTGCGAAGAGACCGAGGCGGGTGCTGTAGGTGAGCATCTTCTCGAAGGTGATCAGCGCGTCGTTCAGCCGTCCCGAGCGGGCCAGGGCTTCGACGTACCAGAAGGTGCACATGCTGAAGGTGCCTTCGTTGCCGGGCAGGCCGTCGGGCGATGCGGTGGGGTTGTACCGGTAGACGAGGCTGTCCGAGACGAGTTCGTCGTCCATCGCCCGCAGTGTGGACTGCCACATCGGATCATCGGGCGCGATGAACCCCACGCTCGGCATCGTGAGCAGCGCCGCGTCCAGGACGTCGCTGTCGTAGTGCTGTACGAACGCCCGGCGTGCGGGGTGGTAACCCCGGTTCATGATCTGGTGGTAGATCCGGCCGCGCTCGGTGCTCCAGCGGTCGATTTCGCCGGGTACCCCGTACCGCTGAGCGAGGCGAATGGCCCGGTCGACAGCCACCCAGGACATGAGGCGGCCAAAGGTGAAGTCCTGGCGGCCGCCCCGGGTCTCCCAGATCCCTTCATCGGGTCTCTCCCAGTTCTCGCAGAGCCAGTCGATGAGCTTCACGGTGTTGAGCCACGCCTGATAGGAGCTGCGCAGTCCGTACGCGTCGGCGAAGTGGATGGCGCTCAGCGCTTCGCCGTAGATATCAAGCTGGAGCTGGTCGGCAGCGGCGTTGCCGATCCGCACCGGACGGGAGCGTCGATAGCCCTCGAGGTGATCGAGGACATCCTCGTCGAGGGCGGTCGAGCCGTCGACGCGGTACATGTGGTGCAGCGGCGTCGCACGGTCGGCCGCCTCGCAGATCCGATCATTGACCCACAGCAGGTATCGGCGCGCTTCCTCGGTGAAGCCGAGACCGAGCAGGGCGTGGACCGAGGCTGAGCCGTCACGGATCCAGGCGTAGCGGTAGTCCCAGTTCCGCATCCCGCCGATCTGCTCCGGCAGGCCCGCGGTCGGAGCGGCGATCAGAGCGCCGGTCGGCGCGTACGTGAGGAGTTTCAACGTCAGGCCGGATCGCTCCACCGCTTCCCGCCACCGTCCGCGATAGCAGGAGCCGCTGAGCCAGGCCCGCCAATAGTCCCGGGTCTGCTCGTACATGGCCCGTATTTCCCCAGGCCCGATGAGCCGGGGTGGCTCACCCGAGCCGGTTTCGACGAGGAGCCCGCCGGTGGCACCCTCACGAAGGGTGGCGAAGGCGCGCACCCCGTCGCCGTCGCGTTCGATCTCGACTTCGTCCGGGGGCTGGTCGGCGTGGCGGACCCGGTGCACCGTCATACTGAGCGTCCGGCTGCGGAAAACGGTGCCGTCGGCGTACATGTCGATTTCGTGCCGGTCGCGCCCGTAGTTGAATCGCGGCTGGCAATCGATCCGGAACCGTACGGTGCCCCGAACCACACTGATGAGCCGAACGACGCGATGACGATCGGTCGGCGTATCGCCGGCGACCGGCATGAAGTCGATGACTTCACCCACGCCGTCGGACGTCAGGAAGCGAGTGATCAGGATCGGTGTCCCCGGCAGGTACAACTGCTCCTTTCTGACGTGGTCGGGGCCATCGGGTGCGATACGGAAATACCCGCCCCTCTTGTGGTCCAGCAGTCCGGCGAACACGCTTGGCGAGTCGAACCGCGGCGCGCAGAACCAGTCAAGGGTGCCGTCGTCCGCGATCAGCGCCGCTGTCTGCAGGTCCCCGATCAGGCCATGTGACTCGATGATCGGATACGAATCCACTCACCGGCCTCCTGCCAGGACTCCTGCAACTGCTTTCACCGTAGGTGCGGGCGGGAGCTCAGCGGCGCACATTGGTCAGGACCAGCGCCATGATCACGCCGCATGTCGTCCTCACACCTCGAGACTGACCTGTCGTGGAAGTCCCGAGGTCGGGTATCGGTCGTGATCCAGCTGCGCACCACAGCGAGTGACCTGCTCCGCGCGACCGGGTACGAGCCGGAGACGGCCAACCGGATGGTGCGCGAGGCGGCCACTGCCTAGAACCGGCGGGCAACCCCGCTCGGGCGGATGGACAGCGGTCTTACGGGCGGACAGCGTCGAGCGCGGGTAAGGGCCGCAGGCAGATCTCGTGCGCGTCGTCGGGCGGAAGGCCGAGCATGCGCAGCACGTCCTCGGTGACCTGGTCGGTGGCTGCGGCGTCGTCGCGCTCGGGGTGATCGTGCAGCAGTTGCCCGAGGACCAACGCGGCCCCGGCGATGATCACCGTCGCGAGTTCGGGGTCGCGCACGCTGAACCGCCCGGCACGGACGCCGTCTTCGATGTCGCGCCGGGCCCGCGGTGCGAGTCCCTTGTCGGAACCAGCCAGGGCCAGGCCGTTGCTGAGCAGCACCTTGCTCAGCTCGGGACTCCGGCGGTGGAGACGTCCGGTCAGCCGGAAGCTCTGCGCAAAGACGTGGGCCGGGTCGTCCAGGCCCACGGTCAGCTCGTCGAGCAGGGCGCCGTAGCGCTCGAGGGCGTCCTCCACCGCGGCCTGGTAGAGCTGCTCCCTGCTGTCGAAGTGGTTGTAGAACGACCCCATCCCCACATCCGCGGCCTGGGTGAGCTCGAGGATCGGGACGTTCTGCTTGCCGGCCGCGATGAAGGTCTGGGCCGCGCGAACGAGCGCCGATCGGGTGTGCGCCTTCCGCCGTTCCAGGCGGTTAGGAGCCTGCCTGGTCTGTTGCGCCATGCCTACTTGTCCACCTCTCCCAGGTCGGTCTGCGCCTACCTTAACCCCGGCGACCCTCAGATATGACGGAATCGTCATTCGCTCTTGACTGACGCTACACTCGTAAGTGACGATTTCGTCAGCGTCGTGGGAGGGAGCGGGACATGATCGAGCGGCACGACCCGCACACGGGTCTGCACAGCGAGCAGGGTGCGCTGCGGGGCGAGCACCTGGGGAGGGCGCGCAACCCGCTTGTCAAGGTGCACGACCTGGCCTGGCTGGAGTTCGAGAAGCCCGATCTTGAGCGGGCTGAGTTGTTCGCCCGGGCCTTCGGCTTCACCCCGTCGTCGCGTACCGCCGACGAGCTGCACCTGCGGGGCACGGACCCGGGTTCGCCCTGCGTGCTCATCCGCCGGGGCCCCCGGTCACGGTTCATCGGCCCCGCCTTTCAGGCTGCCGACCGGAAGGACGTGCTGCGCCTCGCGGACGCGACCGGCACCAAGGTCGCCCCGCTGCCGGAGAGCCTCGGCGGGGTGACGGTGGATCTGGTCGACCCGAGCGGGGCGCGGGTCCGCGTAGTGACGGACACGCACGAACTTCCCGCGCTGCCCACCCAGGTGCCCCTGACGTTCAACGTCGGGCACGACGTGGCGCGGACGAACGCCACCCAGCGGCCACCGCGGGAGCCGGCCAAGGTGCAGCGGCTCGGTCACGTCGTGCTGCAGACGACCCGATACCTGGAGACGCTCAACTGGTATCTCGAGCACCTGGGCCTGATCGTCAGCGACTTCCTCTACCACCAGGGGCAGCGTGAGCGGGGCCCGGTGATGAGCTTCATCCGCTGCGACCGCGGCAGCACGCCCACCGACCATCACACGCTCGCCATGACCCTCGGCCCGGCCAACCGGTACGTGCACTCGGCCTACCAGGTTCCGGACCTCGACTCGCTGGCCGCCGGCGGGGAGTACCTGCTCGACCGGGGCTACCAGCGGTCCTGGGGAATCGGCCGGCACATCCAGGGCAGCCAGATCTTCGACTACTGGCGCGACCCGGACGACTTCCTGGTCGAGCACTTCACCGACGGCGACCTGTTCGACTGCACGCTCGAGCCCGGCTGGACCCCGATGAGCGCCTCCGGGCTCGCCCAGTGGGGTCCGCCCGCCACCAAGGACTTTCTCGGCATGAGACCCGGCCGGGAATCGCTTCGCGAGCTGCGCGCAGTCATCGGCGCGCTGCGCGAGGACAACGAATTCGACCTCCACCGCCTGCGCGGCCTGATGAAAGCGTTCACCTCTTGACGTCCTCCCCGCCCTGGCGGGCCGGGGTTCTCACGGTCGCCCGTGAGGCTTCCTGTTTCATTGCCGACTGCCCTGCCGGGAGGTCTCCCTTGAGGTCTTACATCAGCTCCGCAGGCGTTTTACCTCTCCGCAAGCCCGGCGGCGAGGATGTTGCGCGCGGCGTTGACGTCCCGGTCGTGCTCGGCCTCGCAGCCGGGGCACGCCCAGGCGCGGACGCCGAGGGTGAGGGTGGTGTTGATTCGTCGGCACGCCGAGCAGGTCTTGGACGACGGATACCACCGGTCGACGGGGATCACGTTGCGCCCGTACCAGGCAGCCTTGTACTCCAGCATGCGCCGCAGGTCGGACCAGGCCGCGTCGGAGATGACGCGGGCGAGCCGGTGGTGGCGGAGCATGTTGCGCACGCTGAGGTCTTCGACCACGACCGTTTGGTTCTCGCGGACGAGTCGGGTGGTCAGCTTGTGCAGGTGGTCCCGCCGCCGGTCGGCGATGCGGGCGTGGATGCGGGCCACCTTCATTCGGGCCTTGGCCCGGTTGTTGGAGCCTTTCTCCTTGCGGGACAGGTCCCGCTGCGCCTTGGCGAGCCGGCGCCGGTCGGTGCGCTCGTACCGCGGGTTGGTGATCTTCTTTCCGGTGGAGAGGGTGAGCAGGCTGGTGATGCCGGCGTCCACGCCGATCTCGGCATCCACGGGCGGCAGCGGCTCCACCGTCGGGTCCTCGACCAGGATGGAGACGAACCAGCGGCCCGCGGCATCCCGGGACACGGTGACCGTGGAGGGTTCCGCTCCCTCGGGCAGGGGCCGGGACCAAACGATGTTCAGTGGGGTGCCCATCTTGGCCAGGGTGAGCCGCCCGTTACGCCAGCGGAACGCCGACCGGGTGAATTCCGCCGACGCCCGCGACTTGCGCTTGGACTTGAACCGCGGGTACCGGGACCGCTTGTCCCAGAACGCCGCGAACCCGGCGTGAAGGTGGCGCAGTGTCTGCTGCAACGGCACGCACGACACCTCGTTGAGGAACGCCAACTCCTGCGTGCGCTTCCACTCCGTCAGCCACGCCGAGGACTGCGCATACGTGGTGCGCCGCCGATCAACCGCCCACTCCCGGGTACGCGCCTCCAGCGCAAGGTTGTACACCTTCCGCGCACAACCGAACGTGCGGGCCAGCAGCTCAGCCTGCTCACGGGACGGATAGAAGCGGTATTTGTACGCCCGCTTCACCACCCCACCCACGCCTCACATCCTAGTCGCCGTCTATGTAAGACAGTCACTGAAGGGGGGAAGCGGCGTCTCCTCCCGGCTCTAAGCCGCCGGGTTACCACGCCGCAGTTCTGATGAGCACCTCTGTCCTGCGTACCGCCGATGCCTGGTGGGTGCTCACCCCCACCGGCGCCGCCAAGGTGCAAACCAGCGCCACCACCACCAGCGAGCTGCTGGCCGACCGGCCGGCGATCCTCGCGGCCGCGACGAGCAGCGACACGGTTCCGGTGGACGACCTCGCGCTGGTCTCCCCGGTGACGGCGCCCTGCCGCGTCGTCGCCCAGATGACGAACTTCGCCTCGCACGTCAAGGACACCAACGGCAATCCCGAGACCGTCCCCCTGACGTTCTTCCGAAAGACCTCGGGCTCGATCAGCGGCCCGTTCGCCGACGTGGTCCGCCCCGGCCACGTGACGTTGCTGGACTACGAGGTCGAGATCGGGCTCGTCTTCGGCCGCGAGATGCCCGTCGGCACCACCATCACCGCGGACAACCTCGCCGAGTACGTCGCGGGCCTGGTGGTCACCAACGACGTTTCCGCCCGTGACGTCCAGCTCCCCAAGACCCAGTTCTACGAGGCCAAGAGCTACCCGACCTTCACCCCGGTCGGCCCCGCGCTGGTGCTGCTCGACGCCGACGAGCTCAAGCGGTTCACCGACCTGCGGCTCACGTTGTGGGTCAACGGCGAACTCCGGCAGAACATGCTCGCCACCGACATGATCTACACGCCGGTCCAGGCGCTGCAGACGCTGACCCGCTTCCAGCGGATCGACCCGGGTGACCTGCTGCTGACCGGGACGCCCGTCGGGACGGCGCTGAGCGCGCCGCCGAAGCCGGTCATGTTCCTCGTCTCGCTGCTGCCGCCCGCGGTGAAGTGGAAGATGTTCTTCAAGGGCCAGGTTCAGAACCCCAAGTACCTCAAGGACGGCGACGTCGTCGAGGCCACCATCGCCACCGACGACGGCGCGATCGACCTGGGCCGGCAGCGCACGGTTGTGAGGTACGCCCAGTGAGCGGGCCCCTGCTGTGGCCGGACTACGCCACGCCCGCCGACCTCGCCGCGATCGAGGCCGTGCCGCTCGATGCGCGGGGCCTGCCCGAATCGACGTACGCGCTGCTCGCCCGAGCAGCCACGCGCTGGCCGGACGGCACGGCACTCACCGTCCTGCCCGACGCCGCCCGCTGGCGAGAGCCGTTGCGCCGCACCTTCGCCGAGTTCCTGGCCGACGTCCACCGGTACGCGAACCTGCTCCACGACCTCGGAGTGCGGCGGGGTGACGCAGTCGCCCTGATGTCACCCAACTGCGCTGAGCTGATCACCGCGACGCTGGCCGCGCAGCTCGCTGGCATCGCGGCCCCCCTGGGCAGTGGACTGTCGCGGCCGCACCTCACCGAACTCCTCCGACGCTCAGGCGCGCGCGTGCTGGTCACGGCCGGGCCCGACCTCGCGCCGGACACCTGGGACACCGCGCAGGCGCTCGCCTGCGACGGCCTGCTCGACGCGATCCTCGTGCTCCGATCCACCGGGGCGGCGGGCACCTCCGAGCCGCTGCCCGCCATCGACGGCGTCCGCATCGGCTATCTCGGCGAGCTCGCCGCCGCCATGGAACCGTCCGCCTTCCACGGTGAGCCGCCCGGCCCGGGCGACCTGGCCGCGTTGTTCCACACCGGCGGCACCACCGGCGCCCCGAAACTGGCCGCGCACACGCACGCCAACGAGGTCGCCGACGCGTGGATGCTGTCCGCCAGCAACCTGTTCGACGAACGGACCGTGGTCTTCGCGGCGCTTCCGCTGTTCCACGTGAACGCGCTCGTCGTCACGCTGCTGGCGCCCCTGTTCAAGGGGCAGGCCGTGGTGTGGGCCGGTCCGCTCGGCTACCGCGACGCCGCGCTGTACGGCGCATTCTGGAAGATCGTCGGGCACTACCGGATCGCCGCCATGAGCGCGGTGCCCACCGTGTACGCCACGCTCGCGCAGTGCCCGGTCGACGCCGACATCAGTAGCCTGCGGTTCCCGATGGTGGGCGCCTCACCGCTGCCCGCCGCGGTCCGGGACGCCTTCCACGCCCACACCGGGACAGCCCTGATTGAGGGCTACGGGCTGACCGAAGCCACCTGCGCCAGCGCGCGCAGCTTCCCCGACGTGTCGCGGCCGGGCTCGGTCGGGCAGCGCCTGCCCTACCAGCGGATGCGGGTGGTCCGCACGGACGGCACGTGGGAGGACGTACCCCCTGGTGGAACGGGCCTGCTGGCGATCAGCGGCCCGACCGTCTTCCCCGGCTACGTCACCGGCCGCGACGAGAACGGCCGCGTCCTGGACGGCCTCGGCAAGCTCGTCGACGGCTGGCTGGACACCGGCGACCTTGCGCGCATCGACGAGGAGGGCTTCGTCTGCCTCGCCGGCCGGGCCAAGGACCTCATCATCCGCGGCGGGCACAACATCGACCCCGCCGTCATCGAGGACGCCCTGCTGGCCCACCCGCAGGTCACCGAGGCCAGCGCGGTCGGGCGCCCCGACATCCACGCCGGCGAGGTACCCGTCGCCTACGTCACCCTCGCGCCCGGCGCCACGGTGACCGAGAACGACCTGCGCGACTGGGCGAGCGAACGGGTGCCCGACCGCACCGCCGCGCCCAGGACCGTGACGATCCTCGACGAACTGCCCGTCACCGCCGTGGGCAAGCTCTACAAGCCCGCGCTGCGCACCGACGCCATCCGTCGGGAAATCCGCGCGGCACTCGACAAGGTCCCGGAGGTCCACCACATCGGGACCACCACCGAGGGTAGCTCCATCGTGGCTACCGTCACCGTTTCTCCATCCGCCGACCAGGCGGCCATCAAGGCCCTCCTGGGCCGTTATGCCATCGAATGGCGATTGGTTGTTATTTCATGACGCTCGCTGCTGCCATCCTCGCGGTGCTGCTCGCCCTGATCTTCCTCGCCCTCGGCACGGCCAAGATCCTCGCCTTGCCGCGCATGCGTGAGCTGGCCACCGAGGCCGGTTTCTCCGTCGTCGCCTATCGCCGTCTCGGCGTGCTCGAGGTCGCCGGGGCGGTCGGGCTGCTCATCGGCCTGACCGAGCCGCTGATCGGCGCCCTCGCCGGCGCCGGGCTGCTGCTCCTGCTCGCCGGAGCTCTCGTCGTCCACCTGCGCAAGGGAGACAGCCCCCAGAAGTACGCCCCGGCCGCCGTCTGCGGACTCCTCGTCGCCGTCTACCTCGCCCTCCACTTCGTATCGGCCCGATGAGGACGGTTCCCGTGGTGATCGTCGGCGGGGGCCCCACCGGGCTCACCGCCGCGACGCTGCTCGCCCAGTACGGCGTCGAGTGCCTGGTCCTCGAGCGCTGGGAGTCGATCTATCCCCAGCCCCGCGCCGTCGCCCTCGACGACGAGGTCCACCGCATCCTGGCGCGGCTCGGGCTCCGGGACGAGTTCGCCGCGATCTCCCGGCCGCACCGGGGTCTGCGCCTCCTCGACCGGAACATGCGGGTGCTAGCCGAGTTTCGGCGGGACACGGGGCCCGGCCGGCACGGCTACCCCCAGGGGAGCATGTTCGACCAACCGGAACTGGAGACGATCCTCCGCCGAAATCTCAAGCGGCAGAGCACCGTCACGTTCCGGGGCAACGCCGAGGTCACCGCGCTGACCCAGGACGCCAGCGGGGTGCGGGTCGACGTCACCGACCCCGCCACGGGAGAGCACGAGTCCGTCCGGGCGGCGTACGTCCTGGGGTGCGACGGTGCAAACAGCCTGTCCAGGGCCTCGATTAGCGCCGCCATGCGGGACCTGGGCTTCACGCAAAGCTGGCTGGTCATCGACGTGGCGACGGAGGCCGACCTCGGCCAGTGGGAGGGCGTGCACCAGCTCTCGGACCCGGCGCGCGCCGGCACCTACATGCGGGTCGGGAAGACCCGCTACCGCTGGGAGTTCCAGCTGACGCCCGGCGAGACCGCCGACGACTACCGCGACATGGCCCGGCTGCATCCGTTGATCTCGCGGTGGACCGGGGACATCCCCGTCGCGGAGCTGGAGATCATCCGTGTCGCCGAGTACACCTTCCGCGCGCAGGTCGCCGACCGGTGGCGCGACCGGCGGGTGTTCCTGCTCGGCGACGCCGCCCACCTCACCCCACCGTTCATCGGCCAGGGCATGTGTGCCGGGCTGCGCGACGCGATGAACCTGGCCTGGAAGGTCGCCGGCGTGCTCGACGGGGCCCTGGCGGAGACCGTGCTCGACACGTACGAGATCGAACGCAAGCACCACGCCCGCGCCATGATCAAGCTGGCGAAGTTCATCGGTACGGCAATGACGGCCGGTGGCGAGTTCGGCAATGTCATCCGTCGCGCCGTGGCGCCGCGGCTGCACCTCGTGCCGGGCCTCACGGACCTGGCCACGGACAGCCGGACACCCCCGCTGCACCGCTCCGGCCTCGTGATGCGGCCACGGCTTCGCCGCGGCCTCGCGGGCAGGCTGTGCCCAAACGCGGTCATCGACGGCCAACGACGTTTCGACGACCTGGCCGCTGGCCGGTTCGCGATCGTGACGTCCATCGAGCCGTCCGCCGCCCAACGCGCCGACATCGAACGGCGTGGAGCGGTTCTGATCGTCGCCCACCCGGGCAGCGAACTGCATCGATGGTTGGGGACCGGCGCGGCTCGCGCAGCCGTCGTCCGCCCCGACGGCACCGTCCTCCATGCCGGCCGCCGGCTGCTTCCCCAGACGCTCGATGCTGTCCGCCCGGGTGGCGGGTGACCGAGCCTCCGCCGCTGTTGCTGTCAGAGTCGGCCGTGAGCAGTCCCGCACTGCTCGGACGACAGTCCGTCACGACCACTGAGACACCCCGGAGCTTCGCGGCCAGCAGGCCGCTCGTCATCCGGGCGGAGCATGGCGGTGGTCGAGGTAGGCGTCCAATGCGGCGGCGCCGGCGAGCAGGGCGCGGCTCCTGCCCGAGAGGCGGGCGCGCCAGTCGTGCAGCATCGACTCCAGCGGTGCGACGCCTCCCGCGGAGCGGACCTGGGCGATCAGCGGGGCGATCTGCTCCAGCAGGTAGCCACCCCGTCTGAGCTGGTGGGCCAGCAGGGCGTCGCGGACGTCCGCCTCGCTGTAGACCCGGTAGCCCGTCCGCGGGTCGCGGCGCGGCTGGACCAGGCCGGCGCGTTCCCATTTGCGCAGGGTGGCCGGTCGGATGCCGAGCCGCCGCGACAGCGGGCCGACGAACGTGTCACCGCGCTGCCGCGGTACCGGATCGAGGTCGCGAAGCGCGGCTTCGACGGCCTGGAGGGTGCGGCGGTCGTCGAGCAGCTGGGCGTGGCTCTCGTCGATGAGCCGGAGCGCGTCCTCGGTCGCGTCCCGATTGACCGCCTGCATGATCGACGTGGCCGTCTGGTGGCCGTGCCCGGGCACGAGCGCGAGAAACGTGCGGAGGGCCTGCGCGTGCAGCGGCGTGTAGGTGCGGTATCCGTGCAGGGTGCGTCCGGCGCCCGGAAGGATGCCGGCCGCCTCGTAGTTCCTGATCGCCTGGGTGGACAGACCGGGGCCGCGCGCGAGGTCGACCGGCCTGAGCCGCCCACCGTCTTGAAGGTTTCGCCCCACTGTCCTGCCAACATCGCGGAGAAGTTTCAACCGGAGGTTCAACGATACCGTTGAGGACATGACTGCTGGTACGAAGGACACCGCCCATGCTGTCGAGGCCGCGACCGTCGTGCGGCTGCTCCCGACCCGGCCGCGGCTGCTCGCCCTGGGCGAGCCCACCCACGGCGAGGACACTCTGCTCGAGGTGCGGAACGAGATCTTCCGGCAGCTCGTCGAGCAGGAGGGCTACCGGACGATCGCCATCGAGAGCGACTGCATGATGGGCCTGGTCGTGGACGACTACGTCACCTCGGGCACCGGCATCCTCGACGAGGTCATGGAGCGCGGCTTCAGCCACGAGTGGGGCGCCTTCGCCGCCAACCGCGAGTTGGTGCGCTGGATGCGCACGTACAACGACGGCCGGCCCGTGTCACAGCAGCTCCGCTTCGCCGGTTTCGACGGCCCGCTGGAGATCACCGCCGCCGCGAGCCCTCGGCAGGCCCTCACCGCACTCCACGGCTACCTCACCGCCTGGGTTGACGCCGACCTGCTTCCCTGCACCGCGGAAACGCTCGACCGCCTGCTTGGCGCTGACGACCGGTGGACCAATCCCGCCGCGATGATGGACCCGTCCCAGTCCGTCGGGCAGACGCCCGACGCCAAACAGCTGCGGCTGCTCGCCGATGATCTGGTGGCCCTGCTCGACGCGCAGACGCCACACCTGATCGCGGCGTCCTCACGGGAGGACTGGCACCGGGCACGCCTGTACGGCCGTACCGCCACCGGGCTGCTTCGCTACCACTTCTGGATGGCCGACACGTCACCGAGCCGCATGGCGCGGCTGCTCGGCGTGCGGGATTCGATGATGGCCGCCAACCTGCTCGCCATCGCCGAACGAGGGCCGGCGTTGGTGAACGCCCACAACGGCCACCTCCAGCGGAACAAGAGCACGATGCGGATGGGCGACCTGCCGCTGGAATGGTGGAGCGCCGGCGCGATCGTCAGCGCCCACCTGGGCGAGGGATACGCCTTCCTCGCCACAGCCCTCGGCACGATCCACCACCAGGGGGTGGACGCCCCGCCTCCGGACACCATCGAGGGGCTGCTGTACGCGCTCCCGGAGGAGCGGTACATCGTCGACGCCCACCGACTGGCCGCTATCCTCGCCAACGTGACGCCCGCTGCCCGGGTGTCCCCCTGGTTCGGTTACTCCCCGCTGGACCCGGCCCACGTGGCCAGCACCGACGGGATCGTGTTCGTCAAGGATGCCCGGCGGAGCTAGTCGGCCGGCCGCACCTCGGGCAATTTCATCATCGACCAACCCCCGCTGGCGATCACCGCCGGAGCAGGTTAATGGAACAGCGAAGGGACTGCCCGTCATGTGCCCGCTACCCAGGCTCATCCAAGAGAGCAAAAAAATTGGGACGGCCATGTCGAGAACTGGTGGCTGGCTCCGTCCCCGCGGTGAAGGTGACCAAGATGGGTCGCACCAGCAGAGGAGAAACACGATGGCGAAGTACTTGCTGCTCAAGCACTACCGCGGCGCTCCGACTCCGGTCAACGACGTGCCCATGGACCAGTGGACGCCGGAGGAGATCTCGGCGCACATGCAGTACATGCACGACTTCGCGGCCCGGCTCGAGGGGACCGGCGAGTTCGTCGACGGTCAGGCGCTCGCCCCCGAGGGGACGTTCGTCCGGTACGACGGCGAGGGCCGCCCGCCGGTCACCGACGGCCCATTCGCCGAGACCAAGGACCTCATCGCCGGCTGGATGGTGATCGATGTCGACAGCTACGAGCGCGCCATCGAGCTGGCCGGGGAACTGTCGGCCGCCCCTGGGGCGGGCGGGAAGCCGATCCACGAGTGGCTCGAGGTGCGCCCGTTCCTCACCGCACCGCCCACCATCACGGAGTGACCTCTCCGATGAACGAGGCCCTGCTCCGCAGCCTCACGCCGAGCGTGCTCGGGATCCTCGTCCGCCGCGGAGCCGACTTCGCGGCGGCCGAGGACGCCGTGCAGGACGCGCTGGTCGAGGCGGTCCGCGTCTGGCCGGCCGACCCGCCGCGGGATCCGAAGGGCTGGCTGGTCACCGTGGCCTGGCGCCGGTTCCTCGACGCGACCCGGGCGGACGCCGCCCGTCGCCGGCGTGAGGACCTCGTCGACGAGGAGCCGGCGCCCGGGCCCGCGCCCACGGTGGACGACACGCTCCAGCTCTACTTCCTGTGCGCCCACCCGTCGCTGACGCCGTCGTCCGCGGTCGCGCTCACGCTGCGCGCCGTCGGCGGGCTGACCACCCGCCAGATCGCCCACGCCTACCTGGTGCCCGAGGCGACCATGGCGCAGCGCATCAGCCGGGCCAAGCGCACCGTCTCCGGAGTGCGGTTCGACCAGCCCGGCGACGTCGCTACCGTGTTGCGCGTCCTCTACCTCGTCTTCAACGAGGGCTACTCCGGCGATGTCGACCTCGCCGCCGAGGCCATCCGACTCACCCGGCAACTCGCGGCCGCGATCGACCACCCCGAGGTGGCGGGGCTGCTCGCCCTCATGCTGCTGCACCACGCCCGGCGCACCACCCGGACCGCGCCCGACGGCAGCCTGGTGCCGCTCGCCGAGCAGGACCGCGCCCGATGGGACACCACGTCGATCGCCGAGGGCGTCGAGATCCTCCAGGCGGCCCTCGCCCGCGACCGGCTGGGCGAGTTCCAGGCTCAGGCCGCCATCGCGGCACTCCACGCTGACGCGCCCACCGCCGAGGAGACCGACTGGGTGCAGATCGTCGAGTGGTACGACGAGCTCGCGCGCCTGACCGACAGCCCGGTCGTCCGGCTCAACCGCGCAGTGGCCGTCGGCGAGGCCGACGGACCGCGCGCCGGGCTGGCGGCGCTCGCGGCGTTGAACGACTCACTGCCCCGCCACGCGGCGGTGGCGGCGTACCTCCACGAGCGCGACGGCGACCTGGCGACGGCGGCACGGCTGTACGCCGAGGCGGCCCACAAGGCCCCCAACCTCGCCGAACGCGACCACCTGACGCGCCAGGCCGCCCGGCTCAACGCCCGCCGGTGTCGCTGACTGGTCGCGTCGCGGGGCGCTTGCCTCCCCCGCACCCCGCCAGCGAAGGTTTGCCGGGAAGTCAGGCGTCGCGGAGCCGGCCCAGGTCAGGCGGCGGGATCGACGAGGACACCGGGGTTGAGGATCCAGGACGGGTCGAGCGCGCTCTTGGCGGCGCGCATGGCGAGCGCGACCGGGTCCGGACGCTGCTGGTCGTACCAGGGTCGGTGGTCGCGGCCGACGGCGTGGTGGTGGGTGATGGTGCCGCCGGCGGCGAGCAGCGCGTCGGAGACGGCATGCTTGATCTGGTCCCACTGGTCGACGGTGGCGCCCCAGCGGCCGGTGGCGTACACACCGAAGTAGGGGGCGGGGCCGTCCGGGTAGACATGGGTGAAGCGGCAGGTGACCACACCGGTCGCGTTGACGGCGCGGAGCGCGTCGCCGGCCGCGTCGAGCACGGCGGCGCGTAAGGCGGGGAACCGGTCCCAGGTGCAGGCGGTCTCGAACGTCTCCACGATCATCGACCGGGCGGCGAGTGCGTCGCGCTGGTACGGCATCCGCAGGAACGCTGACCGCCAGGCGTCGGCGGCGGTCCGCTGCCGTGGGCCGGACGAGTCGTCGCCACGGGACGCCTCCGGCAGGGTTCCCCCGTGGTCGCGGCACAGCTCGACGGCGCGGTCCAGCCACGGTGTGACCGGATGGTCGGCGGACTCGAATCCCAGGACGAGCACGCCGCCGGTGGTGGCGGCACCGGCGTTGAGGAGCGCCTCGGCAGGGTCGAGCAGCCGGCAGTTGCTCGGGTGCAGCGCGGACTGGGCGATGGCCCGGGTGGCTTCGACCGCCAGGTCGTAGTCGGTGAAGTGCACCGAGGCGCCCGCCCGCCAGCGCGGCCGGTCCTGCAGCCGCATCCACGCCTCGGTGATGACGCCCAGCGCGCCCTCCGAGCCGAGGAACAGCCGATCCGGGGATGGCCCGGCACCGGAGCCGGGCAGCCGGCGCGACTGGCTGGTGCCCGCCGGGGTGACCACCCGCAACGACTCCACCAGGTCGTCGATATGAGTTAGGACGGTGGCGTAGTGACCGCCGGCACGGGTGGCCAACCAGCCGCCCAGGGTGGAGAACTCGAACGACTGCGGGAAGTGCCGCAGCGTGAGGTCGTGCCGCCGGAGCTGGTCCTCCAGCGCCGGGCCGAACACGCCGGCCTGGATGCGGGCCGCCCGGCTGGTCGGGTCAACCTCCAGCACTCGGTCGAGGCGCCCGAGGTCGAGACTGACCGCCGCGGGATACGCGTCGTCCAGCCGCGGCTCCACGCCGCCGACCACTGACGAGCCGCCGCCGTAGGGGATCACCGCGATGTCCCGGCCCGCGCACCAGTCCAGCACGTCGACGACGTCCTGCTCGGTCGCCGGCCGGACCACCAGGTCCGGCGGGTCGTGAACCTCCCCGTGCAGGTTGCGGACGACGTCCCGGAACGCCTTGCCGTGGGTGTGCGCCGCCCGGTCGGCCGGGTCGGTCGAGCACAGCCGGGCGAGCGACGTCGGCGGATCGACCCGCGGCGGGCGCAGGTCGAGTTCGGCCACCGGCGGCGCGACATGCTCGGTCAGGTCGACGTCGGGCAGCAGGGTACGCACCCGGTCGGTCAACGCCGTGGCCTCCGCGCCGGTCACTGCGTCCTCGACGTGCCCCCAGCCCCACCACGAACGGTGTTTCCCGACCACGCGGCCTCCCCGCCGTCCACCATCGCCAGATCGACTCGCCGGTAACGTACTCGACGATGGGCACCCCGTCGATGCCGTCGTGGTTGGCGTGGACTGCCTGCGCCGCGACCCGGTGTGGGGTTGGCCTCCCCCGACGGTCACCGCCCACCGGTTGCGGTACCGCACGGAGCCGTGGTCTGAGAAAGGAGCGACCACTGCTCCAGCTCCCACGGGCCGACCGGCCTCAGCCGACCGGGTGCTCGACCGACGCCGGACGGTCTCCGACCCCGGTCGCGGGGCCGCGTCGTCCCACCGAGCGCTGCCGCGGTCGCGAAGCCGAGCGTTGCTCGGTGGCCCCTTCCACGACCTCGGGGGTCGCGACGGGTGGTGTGGTACGGCTCGCCGCGGTGTCTACCAGGTCCGGCAGGTCCCGCCCGGCCACAAGAGGTAGCTCTCGCGTGACTGCCGCGATCGGCCCCGGCTCGCCCGCCGGCTCGCCGGCTCGGGCGACACCTGCCCGTCCCGTCGCGGTCCGCGGCATCGCTGCCGCCCCGCGGGTCGTTGCCGGCGGCGCGGTGTCGGCCGGCTCCTCGACGGAGCCTGGCGCGTCCGTGGTCGACAGTGCCTCCGCCCGGCTGGTGGCCGACCGGCCTGCTGTGTTGCGCGGCGTTCGGCGCGGCGCGGCTGCTGGCAGGAGCGGGGCGATTTCCGCGTGCAGCGCCGCCCAGTCCGAGGCGCGGGGCGGGTCGGGCTGATCCGTGGTCGAGGTGAGCTGGCCCGTGCTCTCGGACCGCTCCAACTGCCGGTCGGTACGGTCCGGCGTTGCCCCCCGGGACCGCTCCGATCCCAGTTGCTCGGCACCGTCTCCGGGTTGCTCGGTAGCGCCCGCCTGCTGAACGGCGTCCCCGGCCGACTCTGGCCGCGCTGAGCCACCGGAGGCCCCGTCCGCCGCATCGGCTACGGGGGCCGCGTCCGTGACCGGGGCCGGCGCGTCGGCGAGCAGCCGCGCGGCCGAGGCTAGTGCGACGGGGTCGGGTTGGCCGGTCCGACGCCACCGCCGGCGGCGGCCGCCCGCCGGCAGGTTCCCGGCCAGCACGCGCGCAGGTGCCAGATCGGCGGCGATCAGCGCGGTGAGCCCGTCGTAGTCCGCCTGCTCGGCCAGCCGCCGGGCAATCTCGTCGAGGTCGTACACCGCCACGGCGATGTCCGCGGTGGTGGCGTCCAGCGCTCGGCTGATCTTGAGGTGCAACACCTTGCTCAGCGCCGCCTGCCGCCGCTCGGCGCGTATCTGCGCGCGGGCCGCGTCGAGCGAGCCGTACAGCCCGAGGCGGGGGTCAGCCTTGGCCAGCGAGCGTGCACGGCGTGTCAGCCACGGGTGTCGCAACCAGTGCCCGACCGGTTCGTACGCCGGCGTCGTGGGGGGCAGCTGCTGCGTGGCGCGCAGCCGGTCCCGCCGCTGGTTCTCGGCGTTCATCAGCCACACCAGATAACCGAGCAGGGACATGCCCGCGTAGAAGCCGCCTTCGAGGTGGTTGCTGTGCGCCAGCCAGTTGAAGGCGACCGCGGCGGTGGCGATACCGGCCGACAGCACACGGGACAGGATCGCCGGTTCGCCTAGTCGACGGCGTACGTCGGCGTTCGCCAGCACCACAACGCCGCCCAGCTCCAACGCCCCAACGGCCGGAAGGGCGACGTACCACGGCATGCCGAGCCGTTCCATCGCCCCGGACACCTGGCCGCCGAGCGCGATCAGCAGCACGACAACGTAGAACCCGGTGCGCAGCACGGCGACGTGCCGCACCGCCTTGGCCAGCTCCGCGTCCCATGCCCCCGGCGGTCCGGCGCCTGGCGCCCCGCCAATTGAGTTTCCGCCGGTCATCCGGGTCCGGTCCGGTTCCTGGAACACGCCGAGCAGGTTCCTCTCTCGCTCCGACCCCGGCCTGACCGGCGCCGCGGCCGCTCGACCCGGCAGTGCCACCCGCCGAGTCCTACCAGAGCCGCTCCGGCTGCCGGCCGTCGTCCGCCGCATGCTACAAGGTTGCGGACCGAATTGGAGATTTCAGATACCACGCTGGGCGCATCGGGTCGCCCCTCCCGCGCCACACCGCGGGTCATCGGCGCTCACCCGACCGGCACCGCCGTGGCCGGCGCCATGCCGAAGGAACGCGATCGTGGCGACTATCAGCAGCCTCAGCAAGGTGAACGACACGGGTGCCGCTCATAGTGGTCACGGCGATAGGCGCTCGTCGAGTCACGTGGGGCGGACCGACGGCGCGAGTTGGTGTTGGTCGCATAGCTGGCATAACCGATGAGGTACTGGCGCGCCTGGTCGCGGGTGACCGTGGTGCCGGCGATGATGTGATAGCCGTAGGCGCCCCGGAGGGCGACGAGGTTTCGGGCCGCCTCCGCCGCGGGCAGCGCCAGCGTGAACTGGCCGTCGCGGTGCGACGCAGACCGGCGTCGCTGGGTCGCCGGCGCGCCTGGGTGAGAATTCGTAGAGCAGACAGCACAGCTCATCGTCCGGACCGCTCGGCAGGCCGGTGTCGATTGCCGCCAGCAGTTTCGCCGCGGGGTCCTGCGCCAGTGCGGCGGCCTGCGCCCGTTGGCGGTGGAAGCGGTCGACGGCCTCCTCGTAGACCTGCTGAAAGAGGCCGTCGAGTTGCCGGTAGTAGTAGGTCACGGTGCCTGGGGACGTTCCGGCGGCCTCGGCGATGTCGCGGATGCGGACGTTGGCCAGGCCGTGGGTGATGATGGCGCGTCGCGCCGCTGCCGCCAGGTGTGCACGCTGCTGGTCCTGCAGCTTCGGGCGGGCCACGGCTCCCCCAGCCTTCATCGAGCGGTCCATGGACGCGCGTCACGCTACGAAGAAGACACCGGGCGGTGTAGGCGACCGGTATTGTTCGTCGTCGCGTACGAAGAATCCCCTGTGACGGAGGTGCCGGTGTCGGATGACCGCCGACGGCGCCGGTCGGTGAAGCCGGGCGCACGCGAGCTCGGGCTCCCGCTGCCCGGTGTGCCCGGAACGAACAACGCCATCACCGATGTGCCGGGTGTGGAGGTCGGTGCGGTCACTCTGGTCGAGGGCACCGGAGCGCTCACGGTGGGCGTCGGTCCGGTGCGCACCGGCGTGACGGTGGTCCTGCCTCGGGGCCGAGCGGGGGTCGGGTCGGCGTGCGCGGCAGGAACGTCGGTGCTCAACGGCAACGGGGAGATGACCGGAGCGGCATTCATCGAGGAAGCGGGTCTGCTGGACCTTCCCGTGGTGCTGACCAACTCACACGCGGTCGGCGCCGGGCACCGCGGTGTCATTGACTGGGTGGTCGCCAACGTCCCGCGGCGGGCCGATCGGTGGATGTTGCCGGTGGTGGCCGAGACTTACGACGGCTATCTCAACGACATCAATGGCGAGCATGTGCGCGCGGCTACGGTCGTGCGAGCGATCGAGGAGGCGGCCGGCGGGCCGGTGGCGCAGGGTTCGGTCGGAGGGGGTACCGGAATGTGCTGCTACGGCTTCAAGGGTGGCACCGGAACGGCTTCGCGGCTGGTAACCCTGGCGGACCGGAGCTACACGGTCGGCGTGCTGGTGCAGGCCAATTTCGGTGCCCGAGAGGAGCTGGTCGTAGCCGGGGTACCGGTGGGCCGGGCGCTGCCGGGCGAGGATCCCCGCGCCGGCGCGTCGGTGCCGGCCGGCGCGGGATCGGTCATCGCCGTGGTGGCGACCGACGCGCCACTGCTTCCCGGCCAGTGCAAGGCGCTGTCGCGGCGGGTGCCGCTCGGCCTGGCCCGCACCGGCACCAGCGGGTCGCACTTCTCCGGCGACGTCTTCCTCACCTTCTCCACCGGGAATGAAGGTGGGCTGGGCGCGGACTATCCGCAGCCCGGGACGGAACGGCTGGACACGCTCACCTACGTGCCCTGGGCTTTCGTCGACCGGTTCTTCGACGCGGTGGTGCAGGCCGTCGAGGAGGCGGTGCTCAACTCGTTGTTCGTCAACAACGAGATGAGCGGCCGCGATGGTCACTGGATGCCCGCCCTGCCGGTCGATCAGGTGCTGGACCTGGTGCGGGCCGGCCGGCGACCGTAGTTGATTGCCGGCCGGCACTGCAAGATTCGGTCAGTAGCCGTTGGGCGTGAGGACGTCGACGAAGATCGGGTCGGGTTCGGTGCCGCCGAGGGTGATCCCGCCCTGGCCGCGTGCTACCACCCCGACCGTGAGGGTCGGGCGGAGCCACCCCGAGTGGGTCACACACTCAGCCTCAGGTGTGAGCGGTGGTGGGTTGTGGCGCAGGGATTTTCGCTCGGGTGGTGATGCCGACGGCGGCGAGTGCGCAGCAAATGGCGACGGCGGTGAGCAGAGGTAGGTATCCGCCGGCGGTGTGCAGGAGGATCGCGGCCGCGAGGGGCGCGGTGGCTTTGGCGATGGTGACGGGGGCGGCGAGTCGTCCGGCGATGGTGGCGTAGGCGGTGGTGCCGTAGCGGTCGGCGAGCAGAGCTGGGGTGGCGAGGCTGGTTATGCCGAAGCCGAGTCCGAAGCCGACGACGGTGATGACGGCGCCGGTGCGGGTGCCGGCGAGTAGCGGCATCGCGAGGACAGCGCCGGCCTGGGTGGCGAAGACGGCGGCCACGATGGTGGTGATGGGCAGACGTCGGCGGGCGCCGGTGAGGATGAGTCTGCCGGTGACCGACAGGACGCCGAGCAGGCCGGTGGCGGTGGCGGCGAAGGTGGCGGGGTGGCCGCGGCTGGTCAGGTAGCCGACGAGGTGAACGGTCATGGTGCTTGTCGCCGCACCCTGGGCGACGAAGGTACCGGCCAGGATCCAGAACCTGGCATCGCGCATCGCGGCCTTGACGATCGCACGCCGCTGGGCGGGGCCCGGTGGTGTCGGCCCGGCAAGGGCCGTCGTCGCCGACGACGGGCGTCGGCGGATGGTGAGGGCATGCAGGGGCACGGTGACCACGCCGTGGATGACGGCGAGGACGAGCAGCGCACCGCGCCAGCCGAGGTGTTCGGCCAGCAGGCCGGTCAGCGGCATGAAGATGGTGCTGGCGAACCCGGCCACGATCGTGACAGCCAACAGGGCCGTGGCGCGTCGGTCCGGCGTGAACCAGGAGACGATGACAGCGAAGGCGGGCTCGTAGAGCACCATCGCGCCGGTGATCCCGATGCCGATCATGACGGCGTAGAGCTGGGCGATGGAGTGGACCTGCGACCAGGCCACGAGCAGCGCGGTGGCGGTGATCGAACCGGCGGTCATCAGCGCGCGTCCGCCGTGGTGGTCGAGCCACCGTCCCACCGGGATGGCCATGACCGCGCCCGCAAGGACCGAGGCGGTCAGCGCGCCGGTCACGGCGGTGGTGGACGCGCCGAGGGCGACGGCCATCGGGCGCAGCAGGACCGCGTAGGCGTAGTAGAGGGTGCCGTAGCCGACGGTGGAGGTGATGGCGAGGGCGGCGACGATCCGCCAGCCGTGGGCGTGGTGCCCGCCGACCGTGGGGTCGGCGGGCACCGTCGTGGTGGTGGGCATCAGCTGCCGCAGCAGCCACCGGTCTGGCCGCCTGCGGGGGCAGCGTCGAGGGTGACCAGGTTCAGCGGCGCGGACAGCAGGCCACCGGTGATGCCGGTGGCGAGCCCGCGCGCTGCCGGGTCGCCGGTCGGGGCCGGCCCGCAGCAGCTGTCGCCGGTCGCGGAGTCGGCAGGGTTGCTGTTGCAGACGCCGGTTTCGGGCAGGTCGAGCTGGACGTCGCGGGCGGCGTCCCAGTCGCCGGCGAGGGCGGCGACGACGGAGCGGACCTGCTCGTAGCCGGTGGCCATGAGGAACGTCGGCGCGCGGCCGTAGCTCTTCATGCCCACTGCGTAGTAGCCGACCTCCGGGTGGGACAGCTCGTCCACGCCGTGCGGGGGGACGGTGCCGCAGGAGTGCTCGTTGGGGTCGATCAGCGGGGCGAGGGCCCGGGTGGCCCCCATGACGGGGTCGAGGTCCAGGCGCAGCTCGGAGGCGATCGAGTGGTCCGGGCGGAAGCCGGTGGCCGCGACGATGCGGTCCACCGTGATCGACTCCTCGCCGCCGTCGGCGTGGCGCACGACCACCCTCACGCGGCCGTCGGTCGGGGCGA
The DNA here is from genome assembly GCF_029893845.1 of Micromonospora sp. A200. Lineage (NCBI taxonomy): Bacteria > Bacillati > Actinomycetota > Actinomycetes > Micromonosporales > Micromonosporaceae > Micromonospora > Micromonospora sp. A200. The sequence continues at coordinate 27,922 of NZ_JARXXY010000027.1, forward strand.
GGGTGTGCACGGAGAAGCCGGTGAGCAGCCGGATCCGGCCGGCGTCGACGTGCGCGCGCAGCCGGGAGCCGAGCGCGCCGCGCGCCGGCAGGGCGTCGGCGTCTCCGCCGCCGTAGGTGCGCGCCGGTGAGCCGGTCCGGATCGCCCAGGTCACCTCGGTGCCCGGCTCGCCGGCGGCCAGTTCCGCCAGGGACAGCAGGGTGTTCGCCGCCGAGTGGCCGGCGCCCACGACCAGGGTGCGCCGGCCGGCGAACCGGTCCCGGTCGGTGCCGAGCACGTCCGGCAGCGCGTGCTCCAGGAACGCGGCGACGGTGGCCTCGCCGCGGGCGGGCAGGCCGGCGGCGCCGAGAACGTTGGGGGTGCCCCAGGTGCCGGACGCGTCAATCACCGCCCGGGCCAGGACCTCGTCACCGCCGGCGAGGCGGATCAGGAACGGCGTGTGCTCGCGGCCGGCGGTGCGCAGCCGGTCCAGGCCGAGGCGGCTGATCGCCTCCACCCGCGCGCCGTAGCGCAGGTGCGGCTTGAGCTGCGGCAGTTCGGCCAGGGGCTGCAGGTAGTCGGCGGCGAGTTCCGCGCCGGTGGGCAGTGCCTCGAGGTCGGGGCCGACCCAGCCGGCGTCGTCCAGGAGGCGGCGGGCAGCGGGGTCGATGTTGTATCGCCACGGGGAGAACACCCGCACGTGTCCCCACTGCCGTACGGCGGCGCCGGCGGAGTCGCCGGCTTCCAGGACGGTGAAGGCGATGCCGCGTTCGTGCAGGTTCGCGGCGGCGGCCAGCCCCACCGGGCCGGCGCCGATGACCACGACGGGAAGGTTGTCCAGGGCCCTCATCGGATGACTCCTCTGGGTAGAGATCTGTCGAATCGAATGGGTAGACGGCGGCCCGTGTCGTCTGAGCCGGTGCTCGTCAGGTGATGGCGGGGCTGCGGCGCTCCAGCAGGACGACGTCCCGCCAGCGGCCGTGGTGCCGTCCGACCCGCTCCCGCACGCCGATGACGCGGAACCCGGCGCGCTCGTGCAGGGCGAGGCTGGCGGTGTTCTCCGGGAAGACGCCGGACTGGATCGTCCAGATGCCGGCGGCCTCGGTGGAGGCGATCAGGGTCTGCAGCAGCAGCCGGGCGACGCCCCGGCCCTGCGCGGACGGGTCCACGTAGACGGAGTGCTCCACCACCCCTGCGTAGACCGCCCGGTTCGAGGTCGGCGAGACCGCAATCCAGCCGAGCAGGGTGTCGTCGCCGTCGACGGCCACGAAGCGGTGCTCGGGCAGTTTCGCGACGTCGAACGCCGCCCACGTCGGCGTGGTGGTCTCGAAGCTGGCGTTGCCGGCGTCGAGTCCGGCCTGGTAGATCGCCAGGACCCGGTCGGCGTCGCTGCCGACCATGGGACGGACGGTGATGTCGGCCATCAGCAGACTCCGTTCGGACTGGGGGCGGGCCGGCCCATGACGACGTCGGCGGCGGAGGGAAAGCAGCCGACGCACGCGTCGTTGATCCGGTAGTGGCGGGCCGTTCCGGCCGGCTCCACCAGCACGAACCGCACCTCGGTGAGGATCTTGAGGTGCTGTGAGACGGTGGACTGGGCCAACCCGACCGCTGTGACGACCTCCCCCACGCTCATCGGCCGGGCATGGCGGGCCAGGTACTCCACGATCTGCACCCGGGTCGGGTCCGCGAGGGCCCGGAACCACGACGCATAGGTCTGCGCCGTCGTCCGATCCAGCAGCTCGTCCGCCATCACCACGTCCTTCATCGTTTATCGCCGATAGGCGATGAACCTAACAGCTACCGCTGGCGCATGGTCGCAAAGGCGGCGGTGCGGGCAGCGTCGTAGCGGCGCTGAGCGCGCTGCTCCGTGGTGGTGACCTCGGCGCAGGAGTCGCAGAACCGCACGCCGGCCGCCGGAGACTTCGGTCTACGCGTGAACCCGAACATGACGCTCCCCTTCCCTAGACGCCTGTCTTGACGTCCATCGAAGTAGAGACTTGCACGCTGATTAGATAGATGTCAACCTAGGAGCATGTCGAAGCAAGCGACGCCTCTCACTCTCGTCGACCTGACCGCCGACACCCCCTGCTGCCCTCCCCTGGCGCAGCGGCGCGTACCGGCCGAGACCGCCGCGGTGCTCGCGCCCGCGTTCAAAGCCCTGGGCGACCCGGTACGGCTGCGGCTGATGTCGATGATCGCTTCAGCCGAGGGCGGTGAGGCCTGCGTCTGCGACCTCACCCCCGCCTTCGATCTCACCGGCCCGACGATCTCGCATCACCTGAAGACGCTGCGCGAAGCAGGGCTGGTCGACGCCGAGCGCCGAGGCACCTGGGTGTACTACCGGGCCCGGCCGGCCATCCTGCGCCAGCTCGCCGCGCTGCTCTCCGTCGAACCGGCGGCCGCTCAGTAAGCCATCGCCGCCGCGGCGTTCCGCCGGACACCCGCTCGGCCAAGGCGGCGACGACGTGGGCGGCGTCGCGGCCGACGCACGAGTTGGCCGACCGGCTTCAGGAGAGCCCTCACCCGACTGCACCTTCCCGCCCGGCCCGGGCGCGTCGGCGGGCACCCATGACCGCTGACTTCTTCCGTTTGACGTTCCTCCAGTCGCTCAGTAATCATTGAGTCAATGGCTACTGAGCTTGTTTCTCTGCAGGGGCGTGCCCGGATTCACGCCGCGCTCGGCGACCCGGCGCGGCTGGCGATCGTGGACGCGCTCACCCTGGGTGACGCTTCCCCGGGCGAGATCGCCTCCGACCTGGGGATGCCGACGAATCTGGTTGCCCATCACGTCAAGGTCCTCACCGAGGCCGGCCTGGTGGTCCGTGGCCGGTCGGAGGGAGACCGTCGTCGTACCTACCTGCGGTTGCGACCGGCGGCCCTGGCGACACTGACCCCGTCGCCGCTGGCCAGGGTCGGTCGGGTGGTGTTTGTCTGCACCCGCAACTCCGCCCGCTCGCAGCTCGCCGCCGCCATCTGGTCCGACCGCACCCACACCTCGGCGGCGTCCGCAGGGACGAAGCCCGCAGACCGGGTTCATCCTCGTGCTGTGGCGGTGGCTCAGCGACATGGGCTGGAGCTGAACCCGACCGGCACCTCTCACGTCGCGGACATCGTGCGCGATGACGACCTCGTCATCGCCGTCTGCGACAACGCCCACGAGGAACTCACCGGACCGGTCCGACCTCGGCTGCACTGGTCAGTGCCCGACCCGGTCCGGCTGGACACCGATGCCGCGTTCGAGGCGGCGTTCGCCGACCTGGCCGCACGCGTCGAGCGGGTCGCCCCCGTCGTCACCCCCGCCATGAGTTCGGGAGATCGCCATGACTGATACCAGCGCGTACCTGCGCGAGGACCTCTCCGTCGACCAGCAGCTCGCCCTGCGCACCGCCGCCACCCGCCTCGCGGCCGAGTTCGACGGCACCTACGGCACGGCGACGGTGCAACAGTTCCTGCACGCCAGCTACGACCAGTTCGCCACCGTTGGCAGCGTCCCGGTCGCGGCGATGGCCGAACGCGGCATCGACATCTCCAAGGAGTTCCCCAAGCCCTGGACCGACGAGGTCGTCCGCGCCGCGGACGTGGTCGTCACCATGGGCTGCGGCGACGCCTGCCCGGTCTTTCCCGGCACCCAATACGAGAACTGGGACCTTGACGACCCCGCCGGCCTGAGCCTTGCCGAGGTCCGGCCGATCCGCGACGAGATCGAACGCCGCGTGCGCCGGCTCCTCGACGAGCTGCACGTCCCCGCCAGCCGATAACCCTCGCCCCGGGCCGACAAGCGGCTCGGGACCTCACTGCAACGGGAGAGTTCAGACTGATGACTATCGCACTTTGGCGGCGCCTGCTGGCAGAGTTCACCGGCACCGCCCTGCTGGTCACCGCCGTGGTCGGCTCCGGCATCATGGCCACCGCGCTCTCCCCCGGCGACGTCGGCCTCCAACTGCTGGAGAACTCGATCGCCACCGCATTCGCTCTCGGCGCGCTGATCCTGATCTTCGGACCGGTGTCCGGGGCCCACTTCAACCCGGTCGTCTCCGCCGCCGACTGGTTCCTCGGCCGGCGCGCCGGCACCGGACTGACCGGCCGGCACCTCGGCGGCTACGTCGCCGCGCAGGTCGCCGGAGCGATCGGCGGGTCGATCCTGGCGAACCTGATGTTCGACCTGGCCGCCGTCGACTTCTCCGCCAAGGACCGCACCGCCGGGCACCTCTGGCTCGGCGAGGTCGTCGCCACCGCCGGCCTGATCCTGCTGATCTTCGCCCTGGCCCGCTCCGGGCGTGCCCCCGTCGCCCCCGCCGCGGTCGGCGCCTACATCGGCGCCGCGTACTGGTTCACCTCGTCGACCTCGTTCGCCAACCCGGCGGTCACGATCGGGCGGGCGTTCACCGACACCTTCGCCGGCATCGCCCCCACCTCCGTACCCGGCTTCATCATCGCCCAACTCGTCGGCCTCACCGTGGGCATCGGTCTCCTGGCCGCGCTCTACCCCGACGCCGGGCAGGCCGCAGACCAGGTGGTCGTGCCTACCGACGAGCGCGACCGGGCGCTCGACCACCCATGAGCACCAACCCGGCGCACGGTGGCGCGGACGACTCGTATCGCGCCCTGGTCAATCCGCCGCGTCCGGCCGGCCGTTACCGGCTGCTCGACCGCAACAGCGACCCCGACCGGTCCCTGCCCACAGCCCAGACGAAGGCGCCGGTGAACCGGCCCTGCGACCCGTACTGCAAGGAAGGCTCCTGATGTCCGACAAGCCCAGCGTCCTTTTCGTGTGCGTGCACAACGCCGGCCGCTCCCAGATGGCCGCCGGCTGGCTGCGCCACCTCGCCGGCGAGGCCGTCGAGGTTCGCTCCGCCGGCTCCGCCCCCGCCGAGACGGTCAACCCCGCCGCCGTGCAGGCCATGCGGGAGGTCGGCATCGACATCACCGATCAGACCCCCAAGCTCCTCGAGTACGCCACGGCCGAATCCTCGGACGTCATCGTGACCATGGGCTGCGGTGACGCCTGCCCGATCTTCCCCGGCAAGCGGTACGAGGACTGGAAGCTCGAGGACCCGGCCGGCAAGGGCATCGAGGCCGTGCGCCCCATCCGCGACGAGATCCGCAGCCGAGTGGAGCAGCTGCTCACCGAGCTGCGCCGCACCGCCTGACCCCCGTCCCCCTCCCGCCCGCCGACCACCGTCGGCGGGCGGGAGGAGATGGTTTGCGGTTGCACTGCCAGCTCGATGGAGGCACATCTCGATCCGCCTCATCAGCTTGAGCGAGTAACGCTCCGGACATTACCGGCGCTGAGCCCTCCGGTAGATCATTACGGAGGGACTCAGCTGTGAGATTGACGGGGATCCGCTGGAGCCGCCGGACGGCCGGCGTCGGGGCCGGCCTGGTGGCCACCGCTGTGGCCGGAACGGTCGGCCTGGTCGTGGTCGGCCTCGGCGAGGACGGGGCCGAGTGGGCAGCCGCGGAGGGGACGGTCACCACGGCGCTGCACACCGTGGACTTCCCGGCCGCCGACGACCGGGAGGTGGCCATCGCGCAACGAGAGACCGACCGCTTCGCCATGGTCGGGGTGACCTGGGCGAACCCGAAGATCGACTTCGAGGGCACCATCTCCGTCCGAACTCGGGCGGTCGGCGGCGGCTGGTCCGGCTGGCTGCCGCTGGAGGTGCACAACCACTTCGGCCCGGAGCCCGGTGCCGAAGCGACCTCCGGCAAGGCGCGCGGCAGCACCGACCCGCTGTGGGTCGGTCCCTCCGACGCGGTCGAGGTGCGCGCCAAGACCGCTGGCGGCCGCGGCAGCGACCGGCTTCCTGCCGGACTGCGCCTGGAACTGATCGACCCGGGCCAGCCGAAGCGCCGCAAGGCCACCGCGGCCGGTGCCGCGCAGGTCCGCCCGCAGCGCCTCCAGCCGGTCGCCGAGGTGCAGGCACTGGAACCCACCTCCACCGACCCGGCGCCGACCGACACCACGACGACCGAGCCGGCGCCGACCGACACCACGACAACCGCGCCCGCGCCCACCGACACCGCCACCACGACGGCGCCGGTCGAGACCACCGCCCCGGCGCCGGCCGACACCACCGCGCCCGCGCCGACCACCACCTCCGCCCCGGCGCCCACCACCAGCTCACCCACCGTGTCGCCCAGCCCCAGCACGCCCCCGAACCCGATCCCCGCGCCGAAGGTGGTCACCCGCGCGGGGTGGAAGGCCGACGAGTCGATCGTGCTGGACCCACCGACGTACGGGACCACGGTCAACGCGTTCTTCGTGCACCACACCGCCGGCACCAACACCTACAGCTGCACCGACTCGGCCGCCATCGTCCGCGGCATCGAGGTCTACCACGTCAAGAGCAACGGCTGGAACGACATCGGCTACAACTTCCTCGTCGACAAGTGCGGCGTGATCTTCGAGGGCCGCAAGGGCGGCATCGACAAGCCGGTGACCGGAGCGCACACCTACGGCTTCAACACGAACACCGCCGCGATCGCCGTGCTCGGGACGTACATCACCTCCGGCGCGCCCACCGTCGTCCAGGACGCCGTCGCGCACGTCGCGGCGTACAAGCTCGGCCAGTACGGAAACGACCCGTACGGCAAGGTGACCCTGGTGTCCGGGGTCGACGGCAAGTACGACCAGGGCGAGTCCGTGGTGATGAACCGCATCTCCGGTCACCGCGACGCGGTGGCGACGGAGTGCCCGGGCGACTCGCTCTACGCCCAGCTGAGCGGAATCCGGACCAGGGCGGCCAAGGTTTCCGGGTTGGCACTCGCCGGCCTCACCGGCCGCAAGTCCGGCACCACCTACCACACCCGGGGCACGTTCACCGCCTCCTGGTCGGTGGGCACGGCGAGTCACCTCATCAAGAGCTTCGAGGTGCTGGTGGACGGGAAGGTGCTGCTCACCACGGCCGGCACCGCCCGCTCGGCCACGGTCACGGTCACGCCCGGCGCGCACACCCTGCAGATCCGTGCCGTGCACCGGCTGGGGTGGACCGACACCACCACCGCACAGTCCGTCATCGGCGACACCGCCCAGCCGACCATCGGGACGGAGAGGAAGACTCGCTGACCGACGCGTGGGCGACGTCGGCGACGAGTTGGCACCGGCACGCTCACCTCTCGCGCGTCGGGCGCGAGAGGTGAGCGTGCCGACAGGTGGCCGGCTTTTCGTCGTAGGCTGCATCCCGCACGCGATCGACAGGAGGCTGAGGTGGCCGAGACGACGCCGACCGAGGCGATGGTGGCCGAGGTGATGGCCGAGCTGGCCGAGCTGGAGGACCCGAAGATACGCGCGGTGAACGAGAGACACGGTGACGATCACGGGGTGAACCTCAGCAAGCTGCGCGCGCTCGCGAAGCGGCTGAAGACGCAGCAGGAACTCGCGTGCCAGCTCTGGGCGACGGGTGACACCGCGGCGAGACTGCTGGCGATCCTGATCTGCCGCCCGAAGGCGTTCGAGCGTGCCGAGTTGGACGTCATGTTGCGCGAGGCGCGCGCACCCAAGGTGCACGACTGGCTCGTGAACTACGTGGTGAAGAAGAACCCGCACTCCGAAGAGCTGCGCCTGGCCTGGTCCGCCGATCCGGATCCGGTGGTCGCGAGTGCCGGCTGGGCGCTGACCACCGAACGCGTGGCGAAGAAGCCCGAGGGCCTGGACCTCGCAGGACTGCTCGACGTCATCGAGGCGGAGATGAAAGACGCCCCGGATCGCCTGCAGTGGGCGATGAACCACTGCCTCGCTCAGATCGGGATCGAGCACGCCGAGCACCGTGCCCGTGCAATCGACATCGGTGAGCGCCTGGAGGTGCTCAAGGACTACCCGACTTCCCCGGGCTGCACCTCTCCGTTCGCGCCCACCTGGATCACCGAGATGGTGCGCCGACAGCACGACAAGTAGGAAGGTCTCCCCCACTCGTGCCGCTACTCCCCCAGAACGCGGCACCCGATCCGAGCCACCTTGGTTCGTAGCGCCCTACCTGCGCTGTTGGCGCTGACGGCGGGGTCAGGCCGGCAGCGGCGCCCGGGCGCGCAGCAGCGCCGCGGCCTGCTCGCACCACTCGCGGTTCTCCTGCTCGAACCGGCGGCCGCGCAGACACGTCAGGTACGGCCCGATCCGGTCGCCTTCGCGCAGGAACGTCTCCTCGTCCAGCTCGCCACGCAACCGCCGGAGCATCCGGTCGAAGATCTCCACCTTCGCCGCGGCCGCGACCGCCCGCTCCTCGAGCTGGGCGATGACCGGGGCCGGGTCCAGCCGGTCGACGGCCTGGACCATGACGAGCAGGTCCTCCCGGATGGACGTCGGCCTCGACGGCGTCGCGGTGAACGCGGCCAGCTCCGCGAGGCCGGCGTCGGTGACCGTGAACAGTCGCTTGTTGGGCCGGTCGTGCTGGATGACCTTCCGGCCGGCGATCAGCCCCTCGCGCTCCAGCTTGGCCAGTTCGCCGTAGAGCTGCTGGGGCACCGCGTACCAGAAGTTCGCCAGCGACACGTCGAAGACCTTGGCCAGCTGATACCCGCTGTACTCGCCGTCGAGCAGTGCCGCCAGCACCGCGTGGCGCAGCGCCATCGGGGCAACCTCCCGCTTCCCTCGTCGCATAGTCAGTGATATGACTACTCCTATCGTTGACTATAGGGGAGGCAGCCGTGACGACCGTCGAGCGGTTCCGTGCCGCCGTGGAGGACCGGGACCTGGCCGCGCTCGACGGGCTGTTCAGCCCGGACGTGCGCTTCTACAGCCCGGTGAAGTTCACGCCGTTTCAGGGGGCACAGGCCGTTCACGGGCTCCTCGGCGTCCTCCTGCGCACCTTCGAGGACTTTCGGTACGTCGGGCAGCTGGCCGGCGAGGCCGAGATCGGCACGGCGGGCCGGCCCGTCGAGTCGCACATCCTCATCTTCCGCGCGACCGTGCGCGGCAAGCAGATCCACGGCCTCGACCTGCTCCAGCTCGGCGACGACGGTCTGATCGAGGAGTTCACGGTCATGGTCCGCCCCCTGTCCGCCGTCACCACGTTGAGCGAGGCGGTCGTCGCCGGTCTCGCCGCCGACGGCATCGCCCCGTGACACGGAAGGTCGCGCGATGAAACTCGGATACACCACCGGCTACTGGTCCTCCGGCCCACCGGCCGGCGTCGCGGAGGCCATCGCGGAGGCCGACCGCCTCGGCTTCGACTCGGTCTGGGCCGCCGAGGCGTACGGGTCGGACTGCCTGACCCCGCTCGCCTGGTGGGGCGCCAGCACCTCCCGCGTGCGGCTGGGTACCAACATCATGCAGATCTCGGCCCGTACGCCGACCGCCGCCGCGATGGCGGCGCTCACCCTCGACCACCTGTCGGGCGGCCGTTTCATCCTCGGGCTCGGCGCCTCCGGCCCGCAGGTCGTGGAGGGATGGTACGGCCAGCCGTACCCGCGGCCGCTGGCCCGCACCCGGGAGTACATCGAGATCATCCGCAGCGTCCTCGCCCGCACCGGCCCGGTCCAGTACGACGGTGACTTCTACCAGCTGCCGCAGCGCGTCGGCACCGGCCTCGGCAAGCCACTGAAGTCCACCGTCCACCCGCTGCGCACCGACATCCCCATCTTCCTCGCCGCCGAAGGGCCGAAGAACGTGGCGCTGGCCGCCGAGATCGCCGACGGCTGGCTGCCGTTGTTCTTCTCTCCCAAGGCGGACGGCTTCTACCGCAACGCGCTGGCCGAGGGCTTCGCGCGACCGGGCGCCCGCCGCGGCCCGGACGAGTTCGAGATCGCCGCGACAGTGCCGATCGTCGTCGACGACGACGTGGAGCGGGCGGCCGACCGGATCCGGCCGTTCGTCGCGCTGTACGTCGGCGGCATGGGTGCCAAGTCGGCCAACTTCCACCGGGACGTCATCGCCCGCCTCGGCTATGAGCGGGAGTGCGACGTCATCACCGAGGCGTACCTTGCGGGCAACAAGCAGGAGGCGGTCGTCGCCGTGCCGACCGCACTGGTCGAGGACATCGCGCTGATCGGGCCGACCGCAAAGATCAAGGACGAGCTGCAGCGGTGGCGCGAGAGCGTGATCACCACTCTGCTGGTCTCGGGCGGCCCACGGCAGCTGCGCCAGATCGCCGAGCTGGTCGACTGACGACACGGGTCGACCTTGGAAGGCACCTCCCCTGCGCGGGCCCCCTTGACGAGAACCAATCTTCCGAGGTCTCTTCTTCTCTCTCCATTGCCGGGGCCCGAGACGACTATGGTGTGATCATGGCTGGCGACGAGGTTGACGGGGCCGCCTCGGAAGCACTGTGCCCGACGCTGTGGAGCCGGCGCACCGGTGAGGAGTCATTCTTCGACCGCCGTCCGGGCCATGCACGGCTCTCCGGCGGCCGCCCGTACGCGGAGGTCGACCGGGTGTGAGGAGATCGGCACGGGACCTGATCGAACTGGTCATCGACCCCGGCACGTGGGTGTCCTGGGATGAGGCGGTTGCCGATCCGGCCCCGCTCGACGCCGACTATGCGGCTGCCCTGGCCGCCGCGCGCCGGACCACCGGCGTCGACGAGGCGGTCATCACCGGCGTGGGCCGGCTCGGCGGGCGGCGGGTCGCCGTCATCGCCGGCGAGTTCGCATTTCTCGGCGGCTCGATCGGCGTCGCGGCGGCCGAGCGGCTCACCCGGGCCGTCGAGCGGGCGACCGCCGAGCGGATTCCGTTGCTTGCCGCGCCCGCGAGCGGCGGCACCCGGATGCAGGAAGGCACGATCGCGTTCCTGCAGATGGTGAAGATCAGCCAGGCGATCACCGCGCACAAGGCCGCGGGGTTGCCATACCTCGTCTATCTGCGGCACCCGACAACCGGCGGCGTGTACGCGTCGTGGGGGTCCCTCGGGCACCTGACAGTCGCCGAGCCGGGCGCGCTGATCGGCTTCCTCGGGCCGAAGGTGCACGAGGCGCTGACCGGCTCGCCGTTCCCGGCCGGCGTGCAGGTCGCCGAGAACCTCCACAAACACGGTCTGATCGACGCGGTCGTTGCGCCGGAGCAGGTGGCGCCGCTGGCCGACCGAGCGCTGGCCACTCTCAGCGCGCCGCGCCGTCTCCCCCGTCCGCCGAGCCCGGTGGAGGACCCGCCCGGCGAACGCACCGCCTGGGACGCCGTCCGGCGATCCCGCCGGGCAGACCGTCCCGGAATCCGCCGACTGCTGAGACACGCCGGCCGGGATGTCGTGCCGTTGCACGGCACGCAGAGCGGCGAAACCGGAGCCGGTGTGATCGTGGCGCTGGCCCGCTTCGGGGAAGCCCCCGCCGTGGTCGTCGGACACGACCGGCGCGACAGCCCGCCAGACCCCGCCGGCCTGCGGGCCGTCCGGCGGGGGTTCAAGCTCGCCGCAGAGTTGGGGCTGCCCGTCGTCACCGTTGTCGACACGCCGGGCGCCGCCCTGTCGCCACAGGCCGAGGAGGGCGGCCTGGCCGGAGAGATCGCCCAGTGCCTTGCCGATCTCGTCACCCTGCCGGTGCCGACCCTGTGCGTGTTGTTGGGTCAGGGCAGCGGCGGCGCCGCCTTGGCCCTGCTGCCGGCCGACCGGGTCATCGCCGCAGCGCACGGCTGGCTCTCGCCGCTGCCGCCGGAGGGCGCCTCGGCGATCCTCCATCGCACCGTCGAGCGGGCGCCGCAGGTCGCCGCCGCGCAGGGCATCCGCGCGCAGGACCTGCGGGCAAGGGGCATTGTGGACCGGATCGTGGCCGAGCGACCCGACGCCGCCGACGAGCCCGCGGCGTTCCTCGACCGGCTGGGGGCGGTACTGGCGCACGAGCTGGCCACCCTGCTCGACGTCGACCCGGCGGACCGCCTCCAGAGCCGCCGGGTCCGTTACCGTCAACTCTGACCGCCTACTCTCGCCGCCCCGCGCCGCGCGGGATCCCGGGCGCTCTGTCAGCAGCAGAAAAGGATGGCGAAGCCGGGCGGGCATCGCGAACGTGGATCGGCGTCGTGGCGTGCGACGTGCGTACGGTAAGGACCTGGGCCTCTACTTGTCCGGCCGTACCATCTCCCGGTGATCTCCCCCCGCCGACGGCTGGTCGCCGCGTCCATCCTGTTGGTGTTGGAGGCGGTGGCGTTCGCGCTATTCGTCACCGAGTCCGTGACGGGTGCGATCGCCGCCGTTTGCTTCACCTGCGTGTCGTTGTGGGTGCACGTCGTCCTGCACGAGTGCGGGCACCTCGTCGTGGCGAAGCTGCTGCGTCTGCCGGTCATCGCGGTCCGTATCGCACCCTTTTCCCGGTGGCGGAGCGAGGTGTCGGTCCGGCCGGCGCCGTCGGCGACCGCGTTGCCGCTGCGGATGGTGCTGTTCTTCCTCGGCGGCCCGATGGCGAACCTGTGCACTGCGACGGTGCTCGGTACCGCAACGGCGTTGACGAGCACGCCGTTGACACGCCTCGCACTGCTCGGCGCAGCGCTATGTGCGGCGCTGCTCGGGGCGGTCAATCTCATTCCCGGGACATCGCCCCGCAGTGACGGCCGCAACCTGCTTCGCTGGCTCTTGGCGCCCACAGCCACCCGCGCCGCGCTACGGGCGGGCTACTACCAGGAGGAGGTAAGCAGGACGTTGCGGGCGATTGCCCGAGGGGAATTTGACGACGATCGTCTGGGAGATGCGGTTCACGACGGCAACGACCCGCGACTCGCGCTCGCTGCCTTCCAACGGCGCTGGAGCACGGGACACGCGCAGTCGGCGGCGGACTTCATCGCCGACGCGGAGCGGCTCGCGGCGCTGGCTCACGCCGACAGCACCGATCCCATGGCCGCCGCCGCCATCGGGCAGGTGCTCACCGTCCAGTTCGGGTTGTGGTACCTGTACGCCGCAGTGGTGAACGGCGCACCGGTCGAACACCGAGAGGTGTTGGAGATCTCGGAACTGGCCCAGCTCGCCTTCCACGTGCAGCCGCACCTGTTGTCCGCTCGTGTCGCGATGAGCCTGGCTCACCTGCTCAACCAGCGACCGGAGCATGCCCGGTCGCTGCTTCTCGACATTCGGCCGGGTGTTGACCCGCCGGACCTGTGCAGCGTCGCGTTTCTGCTGCGGGCCATCGCCGAGTGTCACCTCGGCAACCGCGCCGATACGGACACCCTCATCAGGGCGGCCGGCGGCGACTACCAGCAGCTGACAGAGGTCGTTGCCGCGATCCAGGCAGCCGACCCGGTGCCGCCCTTGTTCGCCCTGGCACCGATGGCCAATACCTGACCGGCGTGCCTGCGCCAGCAGACGCGGACCGTGCCAGGCTTGGTCGCGGTGAACGGCGGGAGGGTCGGCGGCATGCGTCCTGCCGGTCACCCTGGCGGGGACAGGCTCAGTGCTTGGGTGACCTCTTCGGGGCCGCCGAAGAGGCCACCACGCAAGACCCGCTGACCCGCCGGAGCCCGCTCAGGCTGCCATGGCCGCCGCCGGCACCACGTCGGGCGTGCCCAGCCGGACGGCGTCGGCCCCCGCGTCGTCGGGCTGCTCGTGCGCGGCCCGCTCGGCCCGGACGCGCGCGACGTAGTGCGCCACCTCCCGATCGACCCGCTCGTCGTCCCAGCCAAGGACCGGCGCCATCAGTGTCGCCGCAGGCCGAGCGGCCAGCAGGCCACGGTCGAAGGTCTCGATCGAGATGTGGGTGCGCCGGGTGAGCACGTCCTCCAGGTGCAGCGCCCCCTCGGCGGACGCCGCGTAGACGACCTCCACCCGCAGGTAGTCCTCCGCGCCGTCGAGCGGCTCACCGAGCGTGGGATCCTCCCGCAGCAGCGCCAGAACCTCGTCGACGGCGGCGCCGTAGCGCCGCAGCAGGTGCTCCATGCGCTCGGTGTGCATGCCGAACTGCTGCGCCAGCCGGCGCCGCTGGTTCCACCGGGCGACGTAACCCTCGGCGCCGAGCAGCGGCATCCGGTCGGTGCAGGAGGCGGGTACGGCAGCGCCGAAGCCGCGCACCGCCTCGTCGACCGCGTCGCGCGCCATCACCCGGTACGTCGTGTACTTGCCGCCGGCCACCACCACGAGCCCGGGCGCCGGGCTGACCACGGTGTGCTCCCGCGACAGCTTGGCGGTCGCCTCGGACTCCCCGGACAACAGCGGGCGCAGGCCGGCGTACACGCCCTCGACGTCGTCGCGGGTCAGCGGGGTGGCCAGCACCGCGTTGACGTGCTCCAACAGGTAGTCGATGTCCCGGCTGGTCGCCGCCGGATGCGCCTTGTCCAGGTCCCAGTCGGTGTCGGTGGTGCCGATCAGCCAGTGCCGGCCCCACGGGATCACGAACAGGACGCTGGACTCGGTACGCAGGATCAGGCCGGTGCTGGACCGGATCCGGTCGCGCGGGACCACCAGGTGGATGCCCTTGGAGGCGCGCACCTGGAACTGGCCCCGCTCGCCGACGAGGGCCTGGGTGTCGTCGGTCCACACCCCGGTGGCGTTGATGACCTGCCGGGCGCGCACCTCGAACACCTGGTCGGTTTCCAGGTCGTGCACCCGCGCGCCGGTGACCCGGGCGCCCTCGCGCAGCAGGCCCACGACGCGAGCCCGCGACAGCGGGTGCGCCCCGTGCCCGGCGGCGGTGCGGACGAGGCAGGTCACCAGCCGGGCGTCGTCGACCTGCGCGTCGTGGTACTGCAGGGCGCCGACCAGCGCCTCCGGCCGCAGCGACGGGCAGGCGCGCAGCGCCCCGCGGCGGCTGAGGTGCCGGTGGGCCGGCACGCCACGCGCATGGGTGCCGGAGAGGCTCATCGCGTCGTAGAGCAGCACGCCGGCGCCGGCATACAGGCGTTCCCAGCCCCGGTGACGCAGCGGGTAGAGGAACGGCACCGGGCGGACCAGGTGCGGCGCGAGCCGCTGCAGGAGCAGACCCCGCTCGCGCAGAGCCTCGCGGACCAGCCCGAAGTCCAGCATCTCGAGGTAGCGCAGGCCACCGTGGATGAGCTTGCTGGACCGGCTCGACGTGCCGCTGGCCCAGTCGCGGGCCTCGATGATACCGACCGACAGGCCGCGGGTGACGGCGTCGAGAGCGCAGCCGGCGCCGGTGACGCCGCCGCCGATCACCAGGACGTCCAGTTCCTGACCGCTGTTGAGGGCGGCCAGGGACCGCTCACGGGCGGCCGGTGACAGTGTCGCGGAGTGCATCCGTCTTCTCTCTCCTGGGAGGGGTGGGGGCGGCCGGCGACGGGCGCCGGCCGCCCGGATCCTTGAGGGGTGGGGCCGGCGGTCAGTCGACGTCGACCCAGTCGAGGGTGCGCTGGACCGCCTTCTTCCACCGGGTGTAGCCGGTCTCGCGCTGCTCCGGCGACCAGTTGGGCTGCCAGCGGTGGCTCTCGTTCCAGTTCTCGCGCAGCTCGTCGGTGTTCTTCCAGAAGCCGACGGCAAGGCCGGCGGCATACGCGGCGCCGAGCGCGGTGGTCTCGGCGACCACCGGCCGGCTCACCGGCACGCCGAGGATGTCCGCCTGCAGCTGCATGCACAGGTCGTTGACGGTGACGCCGCCGTCAACCTTGAGGACCTCGAGGTGCACCCCGGAGTCCTGCTCCATGGCCTCGGCCACATCCCGGCTCTGGTAACAGATGGACTCGAGGGTGGCCCGGGCGATGTGGGCGTCGGTGTTGAACCGGGAGAGGCCGACGATCGCGCCGCGGGCGTCGGAGCGCCAGTACGGGGCGAACAGGCCGGAGAACGCCGGCACGAAGTACACGCCGCCGTTGTCCGCCACCTGGCGGGCCAGGATCTCGCTCTGCCCGGCGTTACTGATGATCTTGAGCTGGTCGCGCAGCCACTGCACGGCCGAGCCGGTGACCGCGATCGAGCCTTCGAGCGCGTACACCGGGGCGTCGTCACCGAACTGGTAGCACACCGTGGTGAGCAGCCCCGCCTCCGACCGTACGATCTCCGTGCCGGTGTTGAGCAGCATGAAGTTTCCGGTGCCGTAGGTGTTCTTCGCCTCGCCCGGGGCGAAGCAGACCTGCCCGACCGTGGCGGCCTGCTGGTCGCCCAGGTCGCCGGTGAGCGGGACCGGGCCGTTGAACGGGCCGTTCACGGTGCTGCCGTACGAGCGCGGGTCGGACGACGGCCGGATCTGCGGCAGCATGGCCCTGGGGATGTCGAAGAACGACAGCAGTTCGTCGTCCCAGTCCAGCGTCTCCAGGTTCATCAGCATCGTGCGGCTGGCGTTGGTGGGGTCGGTGACGTGCACCCCGCCCTCCGTGCCGCCGGTGAGGTTCCACAGCAACCACGTGTCGGTGTTGCCGAAGAGCGCCTCGCCGCGCTCGGCGGCCTCGCGGACCCCGTCGACGTTCTCGAGGATCCACTGGATCTTGCCGCCGGAGAAGTACGTCGCCGGCGGAAGGCCGGCCTTGCGCCGGATGACGTCACCCTTGCCGTCACGTTCCAGGGCCGAGGCGATCCGGTCGGTACGGGTGTCCTGCCAGACGATGGCGTTGTAGTAGGGCCGCCCGGTGCGGCGGTTCCACACGACCGTGGTCTCGCGCTGGTTGGTGATGCCGAGCGCGGCCAGGTCGGAGGCGGTCAGGCCGCGCTCGTTCATGGCGGTCTGGATGACCGTCTGGGTCCGCTCCCAGATCTCGAGGGGGTTGTGCTCCACCCAGCCGGCCTGCGGCAGGATCTGCTGGTGCTCGAGCTGGTGGCGGCCGACCTCGTTGCCGCCGTGATCAAAGATCATGAATCGGGTGCTGGTGGTGCCCTGGTCGACCGCGCCGACGAAGTCAGCCATTCGGGTGTCTCCTTCTGTGTTCGTCGTGAGGATTCAGGTCGGCGATGTCAGATGCGGGCGAGCTCGTCCTCGGCCGGGGCCTTCTCGGTGGCCAGGGCGCCCGGCTCCAGCTCGTCCTCGCTGGGCAGGAAGCGGCCGATGATCAACTCGTAGAGGCCGGCGCCGATGACGCCACCGACGAGCGGCCCGACGATGGGCACCCAGAAGTACGGATATCCGCTGGTGTCCTGGAAGGCCGTTTCGTACCCGGTCAGGAACGAGGCGAGGCGGGGGCCGAAGTCGCGGGCGGGGTTGATGGCGTAGCCGGCGTTGACGGCGAAGGCCATGCCGATCGCCACCACGATCAGGCCGACGATCAGCGGGGCGAGGTTGCCGGCGGGCAGCGAGTTACGCGCGTCGGTGACCGCCAGGACGAGGAACAGCAGGATGGCCGTGCCGATGATCTGGTCGCGCAGCGCGCCCCACTCGGTCACACCGGCGCCCGGCAGGGTGGAGAAGACGCCCTGGCTCTTGCTGGTCAGGCCCGGGTCGAACCGGGACAGCACCTCGCTGTAGTTCCAGCGGATGATCAGGGCCGCGACGAACGCGCCGGCGGTCTGGGCCAGCGCGTACGGCATCACCTTGCGCCAGGAGAAGCCCTTGAAGACCGCCAGGGCGAGGGTGACCGCGGGGTTGAGGTGCGCGCCGCTGATCCGGCCCGCCACGTACACGCCGAGCGTGACGCCGAGGCCCCAGGCCCAGGCGATGCTGTCGAACTCTCC
The DNA here is from genome assembly GCF_029893845.1 of Micromonospora sp. A200. Taxonomy (NCBI): domain Bacteria; kingdom Bacillati; phylum Actinomycetota; class Actinomycetes; order Micromonosporales; family Micromonosporaceae; genus Micromonospora; species Micromonospora sp. A200. Next base: position 45,360 of record NZ_JARXXY010000027.1, read on the forward strand.
GGTTCCCGCCGCGGCCACCTGGGCGACCACGCCCACGCCGAACAGGATGAGGATCGCGGTGCCGGCGAACTCGGCGGCCAACTCGCCGACGAGCCCGGGGACTTTCAACCGTTGAGCCATGGGTGCCTCCAGAGGTGGTGGGGGGTGACGGCTGTCTCCGTTCGGGGGAAGCGGAGGGCCGGTCGGTTACGCCGAGGCGTCGGACGTGACCGTGTGGTGAACCGTAGGAAATCCTCGAGGCCAGGTCAACGAACCCCGGTCGACAATGTCGAACACTGTTGCGGCGGCCGGAATGCCGTTAGCATTCCGGCCCATGCCGGGTCAGGTGCAGTCCATCGCGCGGGCCGCGGCGATCCTCCGCCTGCTCGCCGCCAGTTCCGGCCGGCTCGGCATCGGGGAGATCGCCCGGTCCCTCGACCTGCCCAAGGGCACCGCGCACGGCATCGTCCGCACCCTGCAGGACGTCGGCTTCGTGGAACAGGACAAGACCTCCGGCAAGTACCAGCTCGGGGCGGCGCTGCTGCACCTGGGCACCAGTTACCTCGACGTCAACGAACTGCGCTCACGCTCGATCAACTGGGCCGACCCGCTGGCCGCGCGCAGCGGCGAGGCCGTCCGCATCGGCACCCTGCTGGACGGCAAGGTGCTGGTGGTCCACCACGTCTTCCGACCCGACGACACCCTCCAGACCCTCGACGTCGGGTCCCTGCTGCCCCCGCACGCCACCGCACTCGGCAAGGTCCTGCTCGCCTACGACGTCGGCGCCGCCAACGCCGTCATGCAGGCCGAACCCGAGCCGTACACCCGGCGCACCGTGGTCACCGCCCGGACCCTCAGCCAGGCATTGACCAAGATCCGGGACAACGGCTGGGGCGCCGAGATCGAGGAGATGACCCTCGGCGAGGCCGGTATCGCCGCACCCATCCGCGGCTACGGCGGCCTCGTCGTGGGTGCGATCGGGCTCTCCGGCCCGGTCGACCGCGTCTGCGACGGGCAGGGCCAACCCCGCCCGACGCTCGTCGCGTACGTCCGTGACGCCGCCCGCGCGGTCTCCCGGGATCTCGGCGCCGCACGCTGGTGATCCGTCCACCTGCTCCCCGCCAGGCCAGAGAGGACGAGGAATGACTGACAGCTACGTCGTCTCCATCGACCAGGGCACCACCTCGACCCGCTGCATCGTGTTCGACCGCCGGGGCAACCTCGTCTCGGTGGCGCAGCGGGAGCACCAGCAGCACTTCCCCCGGCCCGGCTGGGTGGAACACGACGCGCTGGAGATCTGGCGCAACGTCGGCAAGGTGGTGCCGAGGGCCCTCGCCGAGGCCGGCATCGTCGCCGGCCAGGTCGCCGCGATCGGCATCGCCAACCAGCGGGAGAGCACGGTGGTGTGGGACCGGCGCACCGGCGTCCCGGTGGCGCCGGCGATCATCTGGCAGGACACCCGCACCGACGCGCTGGTGGACACGCTGGCCCAGGCGCCCGGCGCCGAGGACGTCCGGCAGCGCTGCGGGCTGCCCCTGACCACGTACTTCTCCGGACCGAAGCTGCGCTGGCTGCTCGACCACACGCCCGGGCTGTACGAGCGCGCCGAGCGCGGCGAGGTGCTCTTCGGGACGATGGAGAGCTGGTTGATCTGGAACCTCACCGGCGGCCCCGACGGCGGTCTGCACCTGACCGACGTGACCAACGCCAGCCGGACCATGCTGATGGACCTGCGCACGCTCGCTTGGCACCCGGACCTGCTGGCCTTCTTCGACATTCCGGCCGCCATGCTGCCCGAGATCCGCTCCTCGTCCGAGGTGTACGGCACCGCGACCGCCGTCCTGCCCGGCGTGCGGATCGCGGCGGCGCTCGGCGACCAGCAGGCCGCCCTGTTCGGCCAGACCTGTTTCGCGCCGGGCGACGCCAAGTGCACCTACGGCACGGGCAGCTTCCTGCTGCTCAACACCGGCACGGAACCGGTGCACTCCAGCCACGGGCTGCTCACCACCGTCGGCTACCAGATCGGCGGCCAGCCGGCGGTCTACGCCCTCGAAGGCTCCATCGCGATCACCGGCTCCCTGGTGCAGTGGTTCCGCGACCGGCTGGAGCTGATCAGTACCGCGCCGGAGATCGAGACCCTCGCCCGCACCGTGGACGACAACGGGGGCTGCTACATCGTGCCGGCCTTCTCCGGGCTGTTCGCGCCGCACTGGCGCAGCGAGGCGCGCGGGCTCATCGTCGGGCTCACGTCGTACATCACCAAGGGGCACCTGGCCCGCGCGGTGCTGGAGGCCACCGGCTGGCAGACCCGCGAGGTGGTCGACGCGATGAACGCCGACTCCGGCCTGGCGCTGACGGCGCTGCGGGTGGACGGCGGGATGACCGCCAACAACCTGCTGATGCAGTTCGTCGCCGACGTGCTCGCGGTGCCGGTGGTGCGCCCGATGGTCGCCGAGACGGTCTCCCTCGGCGCCGCGTACGCCGCCGGGCTGGCGGTCGGCTACTGGCCCGACCTGGAGGGACTGCGCAGCAACTGGCACCTCGCCTCCCGGTGGGTGCCCCAGATGGACGACGCCGTCCGGGCCGAGGAGCGGGACAACTGGCAGCGCGCGGTCGAGCGCACCTTCGACTGGATCAAGCCGGAGGCCCGAACCGGCAACGGATGACCCAGCACGCAGATCTCCACCTGGGCTCGATCGCCGCGCTTGCGAGCCTCGTTGCTCACCAGTACGTGTTGAGCTCCCGGATCAGGTCCCAGGTCGCTCCACCCTCGGGCTTCTGGTAGAAGTCCACCGCGACGTAGTTGGGCTTGCGTCGCGCCGATGGGCCACAGATGTGCCGCACCCGGTCCGACAGCTTCGCGCCGTTGTCGGCGGTGGCCGCCCACTCGGTCGGGATGTTGCGATAGTGATTCATCACGTGCAACCGCCGGAATCCCGGTTCCTCCTTCGGCAGCGGGACCTCGTCCCACCGGCTGTAGCAGTCCAGCGCGCCGCCACCCTCCAGGGACCAGTAGTTCTCGGCGGTCCAGTCCCGGTCATACATCACGCCGAAGCCGTCCCGCCCCGGACGCTGGGAGAAGATGAGCAGCCGGCGGTTGCTCGACACCAGGTCGGACAGGCGCGGCCAACCGTGGTCGCGGACGCCGGACCGGTCCGGATGAAAGAGCAGGCCCGGCAGGCCGGGTACCCGCTCGACGGCCGAGCGCAGCTCGTCCACGCTCGTGTAGTCCTCGAGGAAGACGGTGACCACCGCGTCCCGGTTTCCGTCGAGAAAGCCCACCACATCCCGCAGTCCGTCGCTCAGCGTCCGCTCGTTGCCCCAGCACGTCCCGTGACACATCCGCACGTCGCCGCGGTAGGCGTGCACGTCCAGTTGCAGCCCTCGGATGCCGTGGTAGAGCTGGTCGCGCAGCCGGTACGACTGGTTCGGAAAGCGCCCCCAGAACCCCTCGTCGCTGTTGGCCATCGCGTTGTGCGCCACGAGGAAGCTCAGCTGGTCCAGGCGGGGGTCGGCGGGCATCGCGCGGCGCGGCACCGCCAGGTCGGTGAGGTACCACTGCGCGCCGGTCTCACCATTGACGCTCACCACCAGTTCCCGCCCGTTCGTCGGCACCTCGTTCCACACGTGCAGGTGCAGATCCCCGGCCGGGTTCGTGATCCGGTAGCGCTCGCCGCCCAGCGCCTGGAAGGCCCAGTCGGTCAGTCCGTCGGCGCAGCGGCGCAGGACGACCCGAGCCAGGTCGCCGCCGTGCTCCCGGCCGAGGCAGAACGCCGGGTCGGTGACGGCTTCGATCTGGTGATGGCTGCCGGCCCGGCGCAGGCGCCACCGCTGGGCACCGGAGCCGTTGTACGTCCACTCCTGGATCTTCCGGCCGTCCCGCATCTCGCCGCCGTCGACGTCGACCATGCGCCCGTTCGGGACGCTCTGGATCGTCAACGGCCCGGCGATGTGCGGGTCGTCCGACGCCGCCGAGGCCACCCCGGGCACCGCGTTCAGCCCGACGGCACCGACGACTCCCACCAGCAGACCGGCCAGTGCCCTGCGCATGCGCCCTCCACCCGGCCAGCCACCGCACCCCCGGCCCCGGTGGGGCTGCGTGAGACATCGGGGTATCGGAGCATATCCATGTAGGAGGTCGCCCGAAAGGGGGAGCTCGGATGTCGGCTCCGCCCGGATCGCCGCGCTGTGCCCGGAACCGCCAGGCGGGACCGAGGGCCGACGGCCCGACCCTGCCAGGCGGCACCGCGGTCCACGGGCATCGTGAGGTAGCCCACTGCTGTGCTTTTTAAGGACTGTCGGTACCGGGGGTGTCTTCGACTGACTGGCACGTCGTGGTACGACAACACCCACCACCTGGGCGTGGCCCTGGCCGGTGACGGCGCCGTCGCGTTCGAGCTGCGCGCGGCCGAGCCGCGCGGTCGATGAGTACCAATGTGGAAGCGAAGACGGGCCGCGCACCGAACCGCGGCAGATGGGCGCACATGATCATGAGGATGCCGATTGCGGCGAGTTCGGAGGCTTGGCCTTCTGCGGGTAGATCGTCTCGTGACGGGCCAGCATGGCAACGAACTCGCTGATCTTCCGCTCGCGGGTCTGCGCCCGTTTGACGGCATTGACGCGGTAGATGAGAGCGAACCGGTTGGTTTTGGTGAGTGCGTCGAACATGGCCTGGGCGGCGGGGTCGGCAGCGATGGCGGCGAGGAGGTCGGCCGGCACCTCGGCTTCCGACGGCGGGGCGTAGGCGGCCGCCCACCGCCCGTCCGCCTTCGCGGCTTCTACCGCGACGCGGCCTGGGGGCAGCATTCGCCCCTGCGCCTCCAGCCGGGCCACGTGGGCGACGTTGCGTTGTGACCAGGAACTGCGGGGCCTGCGAGGGGTGAACCGGATCCAGGAGGTTTCCTGATCCCGTTTACGGGCCTGCCCGTCGATCCAGCCGAAACACAGGGCCTCGTCGACCGCCTGCTGCCAGGTCAGCGTCGTGACCGTGCCGCCCTTCTTGGTCAGGGCGAGCCAGACACCGGGCGACGTGGCGTGGTTGGCCGACAACCACGCGCGCAGCGCGTCGGCGTCCGCGACGATCAACTCATCCAGTTCAGCGCTCGCCATGACGGCAGGCTATCGCTGCGCCGTTGCCGCAGCCTCCGCCTCTGGGCCAGCCCGACTCGCCGGGCTGCCGGCGCCGGTGGCTCGGCGGACCTTCGGGGCAGGACCTCGATGCTCAGGACGGTCTCGACGTCGGGCCGGCATGTCGGACTCCTCGTGCACGTGCCGGTTGCGGCGAGCGTCGTCCACGACCACGGGCCGGAGCCCTGACCAGCACTCTCGCACCGGACTCATCGCCGCCGTGGCGGCAGCCCAGATTGCCGCCCTGCTGATACTCGTGCCCGTCCTCGCGGGCAGCCGCGCGGCTCACCGACACTGAAAGGACCCGCCAGCTCGTTCACCGGCCTCGGCTGGTGTGCGCGCCTGATGGGCAGCTGCCGCCAGGCTCACAGCCTCGCGTTCGGCAACGGTTCACCGGACCGGGTCGAGGTATCGCACCACGGGCGGCTGGTGCATGAGGAAGTTCTGGTGGCTGATGTTCCAGGCGTAGGCGCCGGCCATGGCGAAGACGACCACATCGCCGATCGCGAGGCGGACCGGGGCACGTCGGGCGAGGACGTCCTTGGGCGTGCACAGTTGGCCGACAACGGTGACCGGGCCGCCGTCGGTGGCGGGGCTGGTGCCGTCGATGGGTAGAGCGACGAAGGGCTGGTCGTGGCCCTTGGCAGCGGGAGTACGCAGGTGGTGGGTGCCGCCGGCGACGACGGCGAACCACTCGCCCTGGCTGCGTTTCACGTCGAGCACGCGGGTGGCGTACCAGCCGGAGTAGGCGGCGACCGCCCGGCCGGGCTCGATCCGCAGGGTTAGCGTGGGATGCGCGGCGAGGAGCGGGCGCAGCGCGCTGCCGTAGGCCGACCAGTCGAATCGGGTGTCCGGCTCGGTGTAGTCGACGACCATGCCGCCGCCGACGTTGACCTCGGTGGCGGTCGGGTCGTTTCGGGCGGCGAAGCGCAGTGCCCAGTCGACGATCCCGTTGGCGGTGGCGGCCGCGTCGGCGGCGGTCAGCCCGCTGGCAAGATGCGCGTGTACCCCACGCAACCGCAGCCCGGGCAGGTGGTGCATCTGGCGGACGCAGTCGTCGGCGTCGGTGGGGTCCATGCCGAACGGCGACGGCGCTCCGCCCATGACCAGGGCCGGGCCGTCGCGGGCGGTGATGGGCAGGTTCACCCGCAGCAGTACGTCCGCGACGCGTCCGGTCGCCCGGGCGAGTCCGTCGAGGCGGTGCAGTTCCTGCGGGCTCTCGACGTGGAAGCGGTGCACACGGGCGGCGAGCGCGGCGCTGATCTCCGTGTCGGTCTTGCCCGGGCCGCCGAACGCCGCGACCGGAACGCCGGGCAGGGCGCTGGTCAGGTGGGCCAGTTCGCCGCCGCTGGCGACCTCGATGCCAGTGGTGTGCTGGGCGATGACGGCGAGCAGCCTTGCGTCGGGGTTGGCTTTCATCGCGTACAGCAGCTCGACCCGCTTGGGCAGGGCGACGCGGATGGACGCCAGGTGGGTGTCGAGGTGGGCCAGGTCGTACAGGTACGTGGGGCCGTCGACGGCGGTGGCGGCGGCGCGCACGGTGGGGGTGATCATCGGGGCTCCAGTGGAGCGGCGAGCGGGTTGGGGAAGGGAAGGTACCCGCAGTGCCGGTCGGCGCGGCGTTGCCAGCGCAGCAGCAGGTTCGCCTTGGCCGGTAGCGGTACGCCGGCCAGCAGAGCATCCAGTGGCGGTGGCGCGCCGAGGTCGGCGGCGGTGGTGGCGACGATGTCTCGGGCGATCTCCCACAGCAGCGGCTCGATGCCGGGTCGGGTGTCGGCGAGGGCTCCGGCCAGCTCGGTGAGGTGGTTGACGAACAGGCAGTACGCCACCCGGTGCCAGGCGCGTTCCGGATCGTAGCCGACGGCGGTGGCCACCTGTGGCGGCAGCGTGGCGAGCGTCGCCGCGTGCCGGTCGGTGACGAGTTTGGTGCCTTCGAGGTCGCGCAGCAGGACGCGGACCGGCCGGCCGGTGGCGTCGACGACGACGAGCACGTTCTGCAGATGAGGTTCGAGTACGACGCCGTGCTCGGCCCACAGTCGCAGCACGGTCGGTACGAGCAACGTCAGGTAGGCGTGCCACCAGCCGGCCGGGTCGCCCTGACCCAGCACCGCGCCGACGCCCGTGCGCGGGTCGGCGCTGGCCAGCGCGCCGGCCAGCAGGGGCGTCTGCCCGGGCTGGAGATGCCGGCGGAGGCCGGTGCGCACGATGACGCCGAGCGCCTCGGCCGTGTCGGTGTCGAGACCGACGGTGCGGTACGCCGGTTCCGGCAGCAGCGCGAACGTGTCCGGAAGGCCGGCGGCGCACCGGGCAGCCAGCGGTGCGAGCAGCCGGGTCAGATGAACCGCGCCGGACAGTTCAGAGCGGGAGTTCTTGCGCAGGCAGTTGGTGATCCGTACGTGCAGGCTGGTCTTGACGAAGACATCGGCGTCCGGGGCGTACAGGGTCCGGACGCTCGCGGTGGGCACGATGGGTGGGCCGGCCTCGCCGAGGTCGACCAGGGTGCGGTCGGCCAGTGCGCGGGCGACTCGGGGGGCGATCTCGGCGCGGGTCAGCATTCGCCACTGCCAGGGGTGGACCGGCAGCGCGAGGTGGCCGGGTGGCAGCTCGGGTGGCGTGAGCCGCAGGTGCGCGTCGAAGCCGGCGCCGTCGGCGCTGTCCTCCTCGACGAGTTCCCGTGGCACGCCGAGCCAGCGCATCGGGAACGCGGCGCGGAGTTCCGGGGCGTAGGTGTCCCAGGCGTCCTCGTCGCCGGTGCGCCACTTCGGCGCGGGGTGGCGCGGGTGGCCGTACACGAGGGCCTGTTCCGAGGCGACGTAACGGGCGATTGCCGGGTCCGCGATGCGGTGCGGGTCGTCGACCGGCCGCTGGCGCAGTACCCGGGCCAGCGCGTCGCGGCTAATGGTGACCTGGGTGATGAACTCCTCGTTGGGCACTCCCGTGCGCCGCTCGAGCTCGGCGGCGACGAGGGCGGCCAGCGCCGGCGTGTCGATGGCCTGCCAGCCCTCGACGGTGAGCTGGTGCACCGGGCCCGTGAAGCGGTGAGCTCCGACGACCGAGCGACGGGCGACCCGGACCCGGAGCAGCTCGCCCCGGCACGGGAGGTGGACCATCATCTGCCCGTCGTCGGTGAGCGCGAGCTGCCCCTCGGGACCGGCGACTTCGCGGGTGAGACAGCCGAGCAGGGTATGGCTGGCGGCCTCGTCCGCCAGCACCACTGGGCCGTCCATCGTGGGTGTTGACGTCATGACCGCTCCAGGAGAGGCGACCTCGGAAAGCAGGATGCCGGCCGTGGTCGCAATTGCACCGCCGAGCGCGGTCGGCGCTGTCGGACCGCGAGCAGGAAGGCGATCCGGCCCGCGGCGACAACGCCGCTGGCTCGAAGGTACGGTCACCGCCGCGCCCCGACCAGGTAGTTGGGTCCGGTACGCCGGTAGTACTTGTTGATGTCGGCGCAGCCCAGGCGCTGCTTGGGAAGCAGTGTGCCGGCGGTGACCATTGCCTTGATCGGCAGTCGCGGGGCTTGCAGGACGTGCTCGACGAGCAGCCTGGCGGCAGCCACGCTGCCCGGGTCGGCCGGATCTGTCCACCGGTCCAGCGCGGTCAGCAGTCGCGATCTCAGGGCGGTCGCCGGATCGGCGACGTCCATGCCGCGTTCCCGCAGCGCGTACAGGGGTGCCGCCGCGCACAGGTGCAGGGTGATGGTGGTGAACATGTCCGCCAGCTCGATCGGGTCACTGACGGCGATCCGACGGTCGGCGAAGGCGTCCGCGGTGAGCGGCTGCCCCAAGGCGGAGGCCAGCCGCGGAAGGTCGATGCGTGCGGCGTCGTTGTCCTTGTACAGCAGCGACACGCCACCGTCGGCGGCGATCACGAGGCTGATGTTCTGTTGATGCGCCTCCAGCGCCACGCCGTAGCCCAGCCAGAGCGCGACGTGCCAGTCGATGAGCAGGTCGAGATAGGCGTCCAGGACGCCGGCCGGTAGCAGCGCGGCGAGCGGGCCGGCCGGGCCGTCGGCAGTGAGTGCGGCGACCGGCAGCACAGTTGCGTCAGCGGGATGCGACGGATACCGCCGCAGCAGCCAGGCGAGGTTCTCGTCGCCGGCATGCCCGTAGCTGGACTCGTCCGCGTGCCGGATCCGCCCGCTGAACGACGGCTCCCGCGCGGCAATCTCCTCCAGCAACCGCTGAGCGGCGGCCCCGTCGGCGAGCGTGCCGGGTGCGATGGTGCGTCTGTTACGGGCGCCGAGAGTAGCTGTCGGTAGCGGCAGCTTGAGGTGCGCGGTGGGGTCGGCGAGCACCGCTACGGTGCGCATGGACAGGGTCGGCGTGACGTCCAGGTACGGCTCGGGTGCCAGCGGCAGGTCCAGTCGCGCGGCGGTCAGCGGGTGCACCGGCAGCAACGGGCCGGCGTCGTCGGCTAGTCCGACCATGGCCGGCGTGGGCCACCAGTCGGGCAAGGTACCGACCACGGTCGCGCCGGGCACTGCGGCCCACCGCAGCGCGAAGCGCGGAGCGAACTCCGGCGCGTACGCGCGCAGTTCGTCATGGCTCAGCCCATGACGGCAGCGGCTGGTCGGGTGCACGGGGTGATCGGTGTGCGCGGCGAGCGCCTCCACCAGCAGGCTGCCGTGCGGGCCCTGCGGTAGCTGGTCGCCCATTGCCTGCCGCAGTGACGCGACGACGACGGCCGCCAACCGGCGGGCGGCGAGATCACGTTGGCATTCGTCGGTGAACGCGGCCCAGCCGGCCTCGGCTTCCTCGTCATCAGGTGGGGAAAGGGCCGCGAGGACGGCCGACAACCGGTCGAGCGTGACGTCGCCGTCGGGGCGGCGCACCCGCAGCGACGCGGCGGCGACCCGCAGATCGGCGAGGAAACCGTCCGGGCGTACCGCAAGCAGCAGGCTCGCGCCCGGCGCCGGCAGGTCGGGCACCTCCCAGCAGCCCTCGCCGGCCATCCGGCCCCGGCTGCTCAGGCCGAGGTAATCCTCGCGCAGCAGCGCGTCGAGGACCCGCGCTATGACCTGCCGTTCGTACCGATCGCTCATGCGATCACCCACCGGCGGGTCGCCCGGAACTCCGCGATGGCCGCGTCGACCGCGCACCGGTCCGGCCCGATCGCCTCGACCGCCGCCAGATAGTCGCGGTTCGTGCCGCGCAGCGGTGCGCTGGTACCCACGGTACGAAGCGGACGGGCGCTCAGCCGCACCTCCCCGACGGTGAGGTCGACGCGGCCGGGTGCCTCGCGCAGGGTTCCGGCACGGTCGGCGCAGACGTACTCCACGGCGGCGTGCCGTGGCACCGCCACCGGATCGGGCAGCGCCAGTGCGTCGAGCGGCTCGCCGAGATGCAGTCGGATGACGTGCTCAAACAGCGGCACGTCCAGCAGCCGGGCGAGGACGAGATCCATCCGGTCGCCGATCAACCGGTAGTTGACCTCGATGATGCGCGGCCGGCCGTCGCAGAGCACGAACTCGGTGTGGCAGGCGCCCAGCCCCACGCCGAGCGCGCGCAACTGCGCCAGCAACGACTCCCGTACGGCCGGGTCGAGAGCCGGCGACCAGTCCAGCCGCTGCTCCACGAACGTCGGTGGGGACGCCAGCGTGGTCTGCCAGGACCCGACCACGGCCAGGTCCGCGGCGTCGCCGAGCGTGTCGAAGGTGTACAGCTCGCCGCTGAGGTACTCCTCCACGACGAGCGCGACATCCGGACGCCGGCGGCGGATCTCCTCGATGCGGGTGGCCAACTCGTCGGCATCTACGACCAGGTATACATCCTCACTGGCCACCCCCTGCCGGGGTTTGACCACGGCTGGGTACACCATCGCGGCCGGAGGGCCCTCCCCGGGCGCAAGCACCGCCGCCGCGGTCCGGTCGAGCCCGCAGTCGGCCAGCGCCCTCCGGGTCAGCGCCTTGTCCTTGCAGCGCAGCGCGGCTCGCCAGTCCTTGCCCGGTAACCCGAGAAAGTGGGCGGCCTGGGCGGTGGGCACCTGGAGGTGATCACTGTTGGTGAGCAGGCCGGTCGCAGGACCGGCACGGTGCACCGCGTCGATCACCTCGCGCCCATCCCGGACTGCGCAGGCGACCACCGCCTCGGGAGGGTACGCATGGTCCGAGTACGCGGCGATGTGCGGGTCGGGTTGGTCGGTGAGGATCACGACCGGTAGCCCCAGCCGCGCGGCGGCCGGCAGGAACCCTTCGGTGACCGCATCGGTCGCATTCAGCGCAGTGAGGAACAGCAACACCAACCCCGAGTCGATTAGGTTAGGGCTACCTAACATCGAGGACCGTGGTGCCGTCAAGCGTGAGTGACGGACAGCCACGAGGCGCCCCCCACTCCGCCCCAGGCGAACGCGGGTAAGGCTGGCACCTCGGCCGTCGAGCCTGACGCTTCGAAAGGTCACCGTGAGGCCATGAGGTGGGTTTCGTGGCTGACCAGTGCCAGGCCACATGGTGCGCGGTGCGCGGCCAATGCAGTAAGTCCATGATCCTGGTTGCGGTATCGCAAACGGTGCGCGCCGCAGCGCACCGTGGGGCAATGGTTTGTGTCCAAGGGGGACACAGACCATTGCCTCACCGCCGATGATGATCGGCAAGACCTTGAAACTCACGTAAGTCTGGATCGTTGGTGACCTCTTCGGGCGAATCGAAGAGGTCACCAACCTGGAGACCCTGTTCAGGACGATGCTAGCGGGATTCGAGCCTCAGCCCGCACACCTCAATAACGACCTGCACCGCAAGAAGGAGGTCGAGCAGGTCCTCGGACCCATCACCGTGTGTCGAGCGTGAGGCGCCGAAACCGCAATCCGCCGTTAGCTCGCGCCGGGCCGACTCGGGTTACCCGAGCTGCAACCAGGGGTAGCGAGCGGTGTCCTGTCCGGCGTAGTCGGGATCGAGGTAGATGAAGACGCGCTGGATCTTCCAGTCGCGGATCTCGAACACGTCGCACCAGCGTCCGGCCCCCCACTCGGGAAGCCCTGCCCGCCACGGTCCGTCCCGGTGCTCGCCGTGGCTGGTGCCCTCGCAGACCACGGTGTCGGTTCCCGAGAAGATCCAGTTGAAGTGGGAGTAGTGGTGCTCGATCTGCTTGATCATGCCGCCCACCTCGGCGAACAGTCGGCCGATCTGTTCCTTTCCGGTGGCCAGCCCCCACTTCGGGAAGTACACCTGGGCGTCATCGGCAAACAGGTCCAGAATGCTGCCCCCGGTGGAGGTCACACCACCGTTGTCGAAGGCTTTCAGGTATTCCAAGGCGACCGACTTGCACTGTTCATCGGTCATGGTCTGGGTGTTCAGGGCCATGTCGACTCCTTTCGATTCGATGGTTTTCGGCCCGGCTGGAGCAGCTCCCGGTGCGCCGCGTGGGCGGTTCGGTACGCGAGAGCGATGATCGGGTCAAGCGTGGCCCCGTCGGCCCGGTCGCCTAGGCCTGAGGGCGTGGCCGTACGCCCCGACGCCGTACAGTCCCGGGATTCGACAACCTGCCCGGCCGGCGTCGTTTTCGACGTTGTCAAAGGCTGCGCGTCAGGGGCCGGTCATCGGACTCCATCGCGGGTCCGATCCAGCAGCGGCACCTCGAGAAGACGCATCAGCTCGTCGAACGTGCAGTCGAACAGCTCCCGTACTGCCACCCCCTCGTCCTCGATGAGGAACACCGCGAGGTCGGTGTAGACGCGGCTGACGCACCTCACACCGGTCAGTGGGTAGGTGCACTCGGGAACCAGCTTCGGAACCCCGTCCCGCGACAGCAGATCCATCATCACGAACGTCTGCTTGGCCCCGATGGCGAGGTCCATCGCGCCGCCGACGGCCGGGATGTCGTCGGACCGGCCGGTGTGCCAGTTCGCGAGGTCACCGCGGGCCGACACCTGATAGGCGCCGAGCACACAGACGTCCAGGTGGCCGCCGCGCATCATGGCGAAGGAGTCGGCGTGGTGGAAGTACGAGGCGCCGGGCAGTTCGGTCACGGGTACCTTGCCGGCGTTGATGAGGTCGAGGTCGACCCCATCCCCCTGCGCCTCGGGCCCCATGCCCAGCATGCCGTTCTCCGTGTGCAGCACGACGCCGCTCGCCGGGGAGAGGTGGTTGCTGATCCTGGTCGGGAGCCCGATGCCGAGGTTCACGAAGGCTCCGTGCGGGATGTCGCGCGCGACGCGGGCGGCGAGTTCGTCCTTGCCGAGCCCGCGCCGGCTCACCCCGGTCACTGACCCACTCCGACCGGCTCGGGCACCGGCACGGGTGCCGGCACGCGGACGATGCGGTCGACATAGATGCCCGGCGTGACGATGACCTCGGGGTCGAGCGCACCGGCCGGCACCAACTCCTCGACCTGCACGACCGTCGTCGTCGCGGCCGCCGCCATGATCGGCCCGAAGTTGCGGGCGGTCTTGCGGTAGACCAGGTTGCCCAGCTCGTCGGCCCGGTGCGCCTTCACCAGGGCGTAGTCTGCTCGCAGCGGGTACTCCAGCACGTAGTGCCTCCCGTCGATCTCCCGAACCTCCTTACCCTCGGCCAGAGAGGTCCCGTAGCCGGTGGGGGTGTAGAAGGCTCCGATGCCGGCACCGGCGGCGCGAATGCGCTCGGCAAGGTTGCCCTGCGGGACGAGCTCGAGCTCGATCTCGCCGGCCCGGTACTTCTCGTCGAAGTGCCAGGAGTCCCGCTGGCGGGGGAAGGAGCACACGATCTTGCGAACGCGGCCCGCACGGATCAGCGCCGCCAGCCCCACGTCCCCGTTTCCGGCGTTGTTGTTCACCACGGTGAGATCCGTGGCGCCCGACGCGATGAGCGCCTCGATGAGCTCGACCGGCTGACCGGCGGTGCCGAATCCGCCGATCATCACCGTGGCGCCGTCGCGGATCCCCGCGACCGCCGCGGTCGGGTTGTCCAGGATGCTGGCCACGGCTCAGACGTCCAGGTTCTCGAGGACCATGGCGAGCGCCTGCCCCACCCCGATGCAGATCGCGGCGACCCCGTACCGCTCGCCCGAAGCCCGCAGCGAGCGGGCGAGCGTGCCGAGCACGCGGGTCCCGGAGGCGCCCAACGGGTGCCCGATGGCGATGGCCCCGCCGTGCGCGTTGACGATGTCGGGGTCGACTCCCCAAGCGTTGATGCACGCCACGGTCTGGGCGGCGAACGCCTCGTTCAGCTCGACCGCACCCACCTCACCCCAGCCGATGCCGGCGCGCTTGAGCGCCAGGTTGGCGGCCTCCACCGGCGCGAACCCGAAGTACTGCGGGTCGTTCGCGGCTGCCCCGCGACCGGCAATGCGCGCCAGCGGCGACCGACCGACGATCTCCTCGGCGGACGGGCTGCCCAGCAGCACCGCGGACGCGCCGTCGTTGAGAGGCGAGGAGTTCCCGGCGGTCACCGTGCCGTCCTGCTTGCGGAACACCGGTGTGAGCGCGGCGAGCTTCGCCAGGCTGGTGTCGGACCGGATGGACTCGTCGCGGGCAAGTTCCACCCCGGGCACACCGACGACGAGGTCGTCGTAGAACCCCGTCTCCCAGGCCCGGGCAGCCGCCTGGTGCGAGCGCAGCGCGAAGACGTCCTGCGCGTCGCGGCCGACCTGCTCACGGATCGCGAGCAGCTCGGTGGCCTCGCCCAGCGAGACCGTCCACTCCGGATTCATCCGCGGATTCACCAGGCGCCAGCCCAGGGTGGTGGACACCAGCGCCGTATCACCGGCCGGGTACGCCTTCTCCGGCTTGGGCAGCACCCAGGGCGCCCGGCTCATTGACTCCACACCGCCGACCAGCACCACGTCCGCCTCGTCGAGGGCGATCTGCCGGGAGGCGACGATGGCGGCGTCCAGGCTGGAGCCGCAGAGTCGGTTCACCGTCGTGGCCGGTACCGACGTCGGCAGGCCGGCGAGCAGGCCGGCCATCCGGGCGACGTTGCGGTTGTCCTCCCCGGCGCCGTTGGCGTTGCCCAGCACGATCTCGTCGACGCGCTCCGGTTCCAGCGCGGGCGCCCGCTCGACCAGCGTCCGCAGCACGTGCGCCGCCAGGTCGTCCGGCCGCACACCGGCCAACGCACCGCCGTACCTCCCGAAGGGAGTGCGTACGGCGTCGTACACATACACGTCGGTGGGCATGGGTCAGCCCTCCTCGCGAGCCGAGGCCGCGGGCGCCAGGACGATGTCGAACCGCACGCGTGACCACGCGTGGTCTCCCAGGTCGCGGCCGTCCGGGGTGGGGGTGGCGGCCGGCTGGGGCTCGAAATCCTTGACCAGCGAGTCCCGTACTCCGAAGACGCTGTCGCGGTCCAGCAGCTCGTCCCCGCGGACGAAGATGTGCGTCACCAGGGTCCTGAGTCCCTCCCCCTGGATCATGAAGTGCAGGTGTGAGGCCCGCATCGGGGACCGTCCGGTGGCGGCCAGCAGCTGGCCGACCGGGCCGTCGTGCGGGATCGGGTACGGCGTCGGCGTGACCGCCCAGAAGCGGTAGTTCCCGTCCGCGTCGCTGTACAGGTGGCCACGGGCGCAGACCCGGTCGTCGCCGTACTGGACGTCGTAGAAGCCGTCCTCGTCGGCCTCCCACACCTCGATCCGCGCATGCGGCACCGGCTTGCCGTCCGTGTCGGTGACCGTGCCCTCGACCCAGCACGGTTGCCCGGACGCTCCGGCCGCGATGTCACCGCCGAGCTCGGTCTCCGGTGAGCCTTCGACGAAGAACGGGCCGAACACCGTCGCCTCCGTGGCGTCGCGGTACGCCTCGTTGTTGACGGTGATGGTCTGCATCGAGGCGCCCAGGACGTCGGAGAGCAGGATGAACTCCTGACGCCGGTCGTCGGTGATGTGCCCGGCGGCGGTGAGGAACTCGATGGCGCGCTGCCACTCCTGCTCGGTCAGCCGCACCTCCCGCAGAAACGCGTGCAAATGCCGGGTGAGCGCCTGCATCAGCTCCTTCAGCCGCGGGTCCGGCGTGTCGTCGAACGACGCGACCACGCGTTCGACAAGCTGTGACTCGCGATCTTGCTGCTCCATGCTCATCGTGGCTCCCCTCCGTCCCAGGCTCGGCGTAGCAAATCCTCAAGGTTCTCGCGGGTGACCGGCGTCGGGTTGTTCGGCGGCACGGCCGCCAGGACCGCGTCGACGGCAGCCGGGATGTCGATCTCGCGCAGCCCGTAGTCCCGCAGGGCGCGAGGTGCCGCCACCTGCTCCCGCAGGCGCTGCAAACCGTCCAGGGCGGACGTCTCGCCGAAGGCCGCCGCCATCCGCTGCTCGCTGTCCGGCACCGAAGGTGCGTTGAGCGCGAGGACGTACGGCAGCACCACGGCATGGGTCTGCGCGTGCGGGAGGTTGTACATCCCGCCGAGCACGTGGCAGATCTTGTGGTGCAGCCCGGAGCCGGCCGAGGCGAACGCCACGGCGGCCAGGTAGGCCCCGTACAGCGTCTGCTCGCGCCCGTCGATGCCCTGGGGATCGAGCGCGACCTCAGGGAGTCCCTGGCGAAGGGCGCGGATGCCCTCCAGCGCGAGCGCCTGGTCGATCGGGTCGACCCGCGGCGCCCACATCGAATCGACGCAGTGCGCCAGCGCGTTCAACCCGGACGCGACGCTCAGCGGCACCGGCAGGGACAGCGTCAGGCTGGCGTCGTAGACGACGGACCGCGGCAGCACGCGGGCGTCGACGCCGGTGGTCTTGCGGCCGCCCTCGGTCAGCCCCCAGACATTGGTGGCCTCCGAGCCCGCGTACGTGGTCGGAACGGCGACGATGGGCAGCCCGGTGGTCAGCGCCACCGCCTTGGCCAGGCCGGTGGTGGAGCCGCCACCGATACTGACGAGGACGTCGACGTCGTGCTCCTCGGCGGCCGTGCGGGCCCGCTCGGCAACGTCGGTGGGCACGTGCATCGCCACCTCGGTATGGCGCACCGCGGCCGGCAGGGCGGCCACCAACGGGTCAGCCAGCGCACTGTCGGACTCCGCGGCGATCACCATCGGGCGGACGGCGCCGAGCCGAGCCACCTCGTCGGCCAGGTGACCCGCCGCCTCGTACGACGCGAACACCACCCGCTGTGGCAGCGTCTCGTGCGTGAAGCGGCCTCTCACGCCGCATCACCCCGGCCGAGGATCGCCGACATCGCCTCGTGCAGGGCCCGCTCCGGGTCGGCGGGCAGCCGCATCGACCGCCAGCCGATGTGCTTGTCCGGGCGCACCAGCAGCACGCCGTCCTCCTCGACCTCCCGCAACCGCGCCCAGTCGTAGTACAGGTCGGTCACCGCACGCCCGGGGCCGATCACCACGGCCTCCAGCGGCACGCCGAGTTCCTGGCCGACCTTCTCGGCGGCCGCCACCCACGGCTCCCCCGCGATGCCGGTGAACAACGTGAACCGGGTCATCGGCGCCAGGTCGAGCGTGGATACCTTCCGCCGGGCATCGCCCACCCAGGCGTGCGGCAGCCGGGACCCCGGAACCGTGGACGGCTCGTAGTACAGCTCCGGGTCCCGGCGCGGTTCCGGCCGGCGGGTGGCGTCGGAGACCACCGCGTCCGACTCGTAGAACTGCCCCAGCTCGACACCGTGGGCGTTGAACTCGTAATGCTTCAGCTCCATGGCCGACACCAGCGCGGCCCGCTTGGCCGCCCCCTCGGGGGTGTTGGCCTTGCGCTCCTCGATGCGCGCGGCCATCTCGGCCTCGTCCTTGGCGTCCAGCAGACCCAGTACCTCGAAGAACTGGACGAATTCCCGGCTGGACCTGTTCGCGCGCTGAACGATCTGCCTGGCCACCGGCGCCCGTTCCACGGAGTAGGTCTCCAGCAGCGAAGGCGCGGCCTGGCCACGAAGGACGGCTGCCACCTTCCAGGCGAGGTTGTAGGAGTCCTGGATCGAGGTGTTCGACCCCAGTCCGTTGCTCGGCGGGTGGCGGTGGACCGCGTCCCCGACACAGAACACCCGCCCGGCTTGCAGATGCGTCGCGTACATCTCGTTGTTGCCCCACAACGACGTGCCGGTGATCTCCACCTCGATGTCCGGCAGCCCCAGCAGGTTACGCACGATCTGGACGGCGGCGGCCTCGTCGACGACCGGTGGGGGTTGGTTGATGTCGTAGCCCCAGACGACGAGCCACTCGTTCCAGGGCCGCACCATCCGCACCAGCCCGGCCCCGATTCCGCCGACGTTCGAACCGGGCTGGATCACCCAGTAGAGCACCGACGGCCGGTGCCCGCAGTGCGCCGAGATGTCGGCCTTGAAGGTGATGTTCATCGAGCCGGCGATGTCCATCGCACCCTCCATCGGAAGGTCGAGGTCGGCGGCGACCTTGGACCGGGCGCCGTCGGCACCGATCAGGTACTTGGCCCGGATCGTGTACTCCTCGCCGGTGAGGCGGTCTCGAACCTGGACGTAGACCCCATCGGCGTCCTGCCGGTGTCCCAGGTACTCGGTGGAGAACCGGGCCTGGGTACCCCGCACCACGGCGTTGCGCACCAGGATCGGCTCCAGGTAGGTCTGGGGAATGTCGACCGGCAGGCACGGTGACGCAAGCTGGTAGTCGGCCCGCCGGGCGGGATGGGTACCCCAGGTGAGGATCCGTCCGATCTCCTCCCCGGCGATCGAGGTGCAGAAGACGGTGTCGCCCATCAGCTCGTGCGGAGTGGCGTCGGCGAGCACCTGGTCCTCGATGCCCAGGTCCCGGAAGACCTCCATCGCGCGCTGGTTCGTGATGTGCGCCCGCGGCGTGTTGGCCGTCCAGCGGTACTTCGTGATCATGATGTTCGGGATTCCCAGGGTGGACAGGAACAACGCCGCGCCCGCTCCCGCCGGGCCCGAGCCGATGACGACGACGTCGGTCGTCACCATCGATCCCTGAGGTAGCGGCGTCTCGGCCATCCCGTCGCTGAACACTGCCATCAGATCCCCCACTCCACTGCTCGGCGTGTGGTCCTGGCCACTCGCTCGACCAGTGTGCGGCGGTGCTCCGCAGCCGCAGCAAGGGATGAGGCCGTAACACGGCGGAAAGACGAAGCTGTGGCGGAATTCGAGAACTAACCGAGCCGGCCCGCCCGGGCCTGCCGACGCAGGTCCGTGGCGCGCATGCCGAAACGCGCCCGGAACGCCTGCGAGAAGTGGGTGGCCGACCCGAAGCCGCAGCGCGCCGCGACCTCACCGACCGGAAGCTGCGGCGAGGACGCAAGCAGCGCACGAGCATGTTCCAGCCGACGCGCCAGCACGAACTGCGGCACGGTGGTGCCGGTGGCGGCGAAGGCCCGGGACAGGTGGCGCGCGCTGATACCGATCCCGGCCGCGACCCGGGCAGCAGTAAGGCCGGCGTCGGTCAGGTGATCCTCGATGAAGGTACGCGCGTTGGCCAGATGCACCGTGCCGAGGTGAACCGGACGGCTGCCCGCCATGCTCGCGAGCAGGTCGAGCGCGATTCGTTCGTCGACGGGCTCGCCTCCTTCGGGACGCAGGGCGCGGTCGATGAGCCTCGCGAATGTCCGGGCGGGCACATCCCCCCCGGCGAAGTCGCGCACCAGCGGGGTGCTGAGCGAGCCGAGGCCGGTCAGCTCCCGGAACAGCGGCCGCGGCACCTTGATCGCGAGTTCCTCCAGGCCACGCGAGAAGCCGCGCATGAACGGGCGATCGGCATCGCAGATCAGGGCCTGTCCCGGTCGCAGGGTGAGCACGCCGTCGTTGTGGTAGAAAAACGCCTCCCCGACGAGCGTCAGGTAGATCGCGACCGCGTCCGCCGGATGCTTGCGGATCACTTCGGCCGGCCGTTCAACGACGTGCGCGTTGCCGCGGACGCGGGCCAGGTGCATCTGCTCGAGCTGAAGGTTGAGCTCGGTCCCGTCAAACGGCGCCTCGCCCAGCGTGTGACACCGTAGGCCGATCAATGCCTGCGCGTTGTGGTCCTCCCACAGCCCGATCCTCTGGGCCTCCGGGAGGCCCACGGTGCTGAAGCTCACCGGCCGCCGGGCCGTCGCCGAACCCGTCGTCACGTCCACCCCCACTGTCCGGCCCCACGATAATCCGCTGCATCCGGGAGGACCACCTCCGGCACGACCGCTGGCTCGTCGTCATGAGCGTCGTCGTCGTCGCCGCCGGCAGCGGCGAGGCCGGCCTGGCCTACAGCAACGCGGTCGGTGGCATCGCCGCCCAGGCCACCGCCGTCGCCGTCGCCGACGCGCCGCGGTTCTGGCCATTCGGACGGGAGGTCGTCGATACCACAAAGCCGCCCCGACCGACGCCACGGCGGCAGGTACCGGCAGGAACCAGAGGAAAAATGCGCAGAAAGTCTGGCTCGAGTGATCACGGGGGGAACCACTCGAGCCGGACTGAACCAGGCCCTCACCCACCGGGCAGCACCCGGGACACCGCCAGGTCCGCCGGGCCGGTCACCCAGCGGGCCCGCGGGGTGTCGGGGATCGGGTCCAGCCCGTGCGCGGCGTGGTCGTCGCTCCAGTGCGGGGCAGCCGTCAGCGGTGTGGGCCGGCCCGTACGGACCGGCCCACGCTACTTCGATCACTGCTTGGCGCCGACCCGTTGCAGCTGGGCGCCGGATACGCGTCAGCCCTGGATGAGCGAGGCGCCGTGGTAGGTGAGCGACCCGATCTGCGCGTCACCCACCGGCCGCAGCAGCGGGGCGTACCAGACGGTGCTGGAGCCGTTGGCGACGACGCCGGGGCAGACCGCCGTGCCGGTCGCCCCTGCGGAGATGGTGCCGCGAGCGTCGACCCGCCCATCGGAGCGGTA
Organism: Micromonospora sp. A200; assembly: GCF_029893845.1. NCBI lineage: Bacteria > Bacillati > Actinomycetota > Actinomycetes > Micromonosporales > Micromonosporaceae > Micromonospora > Micromonospora sp. A200. The sequence goes on from NZ_JARXXY010000027.1 coordinate 66,153, forward strand.
CGAGTACACCGGCCCGCCGCTGTCGCCCGGGGCGGCGGCGCAGGCCCCGGCGGTGACGTGGTTGGCCTGCGCCACGGGCCCGATCACGTAGCCGACGTTGACGAACTGGTTGACGACGCTGACCCGGATGCTGCAGTGCTCACCGCTCGAGGCGCCGCCGGTGCAGACGTAGTTGCCGACGTAGTCCGATACCGCCCCGCCGACCCCGATGCTGCTGGCAGCGTTGTACGGTCCGGTGTAGATCCGGCCGCCGGCCGCGACCCTGATCATCAGGGTGTCCCGCGGGTTGTTGTCGTTGATGATCGGCCCCATGGTGTTGGTGGGGCCACCACCGTCGTACGCGACCTGACCGTTCGACCCGCAGTGCCCGGCGCTGAGGATCTGGCGGGCGTCGTTCCAGTACACCCCGAAGCCGGTGCTGCATCCACCACTGGCGTAGTACCGCCCACCACCCCAGTACGGGGCGAAGTCGTTCTGGCGATTCAGCAGTGTCGGGCGCGATGCGGTGCTCAGGCTGAGCGGCAGCCGCGCGGTACGCAGGACGTCCTGCTTACCCGCCGCCGGCGCCCTGCCGGTGACGGTCACCGCGAGCCCGCTGCCGTCGACCTTGGCGGCCACCGAGACCGCACGCGGGTCAGTGGCGAGCCGCTGCGCCTCGGCGACCATCTCCCGCTGGTGGAACCGGGCCGGCTTGAACTTGACCGGTACGGCGAGCCGCTTGGCCAGGTCACGGACGGATCCGGGCACCTGCCCCTTCCAGTAGACGGTGAGCTTGCGGTCTTCCGGCGCGGCGACCACGCCGGCGAAGCCGTCGCCGCGGGCGGCCATGATCTCGTCGGCGGCCGAGTTGAGCCGCTCCTGCACCGAGAACAGCTCACGCCAGCTGGAGAACCCGCCCGGCACGGCCTCGGCCGGCTGGGCCGACGGGGTGACCGGCTTGCCGTCGGCCACTGCCGGGGTTCCGATCGCGCCGGTGGCGACGATCGCGGCGGCCAACGCGAAGATGGTACGACGCATGACCGTGCCCCCGCGTCCGCCCGATCTCATTCGACTCATGGGGATTTACCTCCTGAAGTGAGAGCCGCCGGGGCAGCAATTCCCCGGTCGGATTCAAATTCTGGAGCGATGAATCCCATTCACAAGGCTCCTGCCACCAAGCAGACTCAGCCATTTACCCGAACGGACCGGCGTGCGAGCATTGTCGGTTCCGCAGACTCGCCAAATGCAAATCCGCGCTCCTTTCAGAAAATCATCTCGCACCCGGCCAGGTGAGCCACCTGGTCGTCGGTCATCACAGGCTGACCAGGGAAGAGACGTTCATCTGACAGAACCGCCACCCGCCATGCGAGCGTGACTCCGCAAGGCTGAAACCCCTCGAGTAAGCGTCGAACGACGCACAATTCCTTGCCTCTTCGAATCGGGCCCCAGATATTCATCGTCTTTTCGCAGACCCGACGCTCCAACTCTTGCAACGCCGCCTCGATCGACCCCGGCACCAGGTCAAATGCCCGACATTCCGCCACGCCCGCCGACGACGGAACGAGGGGTCCTGATGCTTGAGTTCGTGCTGTCCTGCGAGTGCAACCCGGAGTGCACCGAAACGATGTGCCCGTGCGGCTGCTAGAGCGTGTCCTGCCGATCTTGTAGCGGTGGGCCGATGGACCCGTCTCTCAAGGGGAATCCGCAGGAAGCAGCTGCGCGCCTGGCGCCGGCGGGGACACTTCACCGTCGATCATCAGGAACAGATTCCGGGTCGCCGGATCCTCCCCGACCCGAACCGCGGCGATCGGTACCTCGGCGACACCGTCCACCAGCCGCGCCGGTTCCCCGTCTCGGATCTCACCGTCGAGGCGGCCCAGTAGCCGCAGACCCACACCGTCCGCCCGGGCCTCGACCACCTCGAACCGCCATCGCGGCACCGTTCGGCCCGCCGCTCGCGGCCGGTACTCCCGGCTACCCGACCGACTTCGAGCGAACCTGGCCCCGAACGCCAGGTCGACCTCCCGCAACTGGTTCAGCGAGGTGTCCTGCAGGTGCCGCAGCGCGTGCCGGGCCAGACACATCCGTACTCCGTGCCGGAGCACCCACATCCCAGCGCCCCACCCCTCCGCCGGATCCACGAGATCACTGACGAGCGTGTCGACGTTGCCCGTCGCACCTACGGACCGCAATGCCGCCGCAACGACCGTACGGGCATCAGTCGGCACCACTGCATCGCCCGTGAACGGCAACGCCAGCAACAGGCGCTGCTCGCGGGTCAGCACGGGATCGGGCATGTCCGCCAGCGCCCACAGTTCTTCCCAGCACAACCCCGGCCCGTAGAACTCGCCCAGCCCGGCGATCCGGACAGCCGACTCGCCGAGATCCGAAGTGACCAGCACGTCGAGCCCGCCGTCGTCGGGCATGTTGCGATTGACGATGCGTAACCACCGCCACCACTTCCCGTGCGCCGGTGTCAGCCGCACCGACAACACCGGCCACTGTGTCCGGTCCAGCAGCGTCCGCTCCATGTCGGAACGTGCGGACTCGGGCACGTCGAACGCCGCCGACGTGTCATATACCGTCCCGCCCATGTAGGCCAGGTACACCGGCCAGAACCCGGGCCGCTCAAGCAGCACAGTGCCGTCGACCAGCCGCGCGCCGTCCGGCAGCTCGTACCCTTGGATCGCCAACTCCCCGTCGAACATGGCCGCCATCCTGGCAGAAGGATCCATGCAGCGGGGCGCGACGGTAGCGACGCCGATTGGCGGCCCATCCTGGTCACTCGATCGACTCAGCCCGTCATCGAAGTACGCGATGTGGCGGTCGGTGCTTATCTCATCAACGGTCGGACCCAAGCTGGCCGAAGCGCACGAGACCCCTACCGACCTTGCTCAACAGAGTCGCGATCGTCACCTGCGACTTACCGGAGCAAGCCGCCGCACAACCACAGCTCCGGGGGAACAGCAGCACCACGATGATGCGGGCGTCGCGGGCGCCGCGACCAGCAGGCGGTGCAGGGCCGGTGCGCGTGGCTCCCAAAGGGCCGCCCATAGGGTGGTGGTGCCGTGATACTCACCTTCACCACGACCCCTGAGCGGCTGGAGGCCATCGTTGCCCTCAATCCATGATTTCGCTACCTGGGAGCCGCTGCTGAGGCTCTTGCGGGCGGGGAACGCGGAGGGCCTCGCCGTACCCGGCGGCTACCTGGCGGGACAGATCGGTCACGGTGCGTGGAGTCTGCCGCTGCCGCCGCGGCTCCCGCCGCCCGGTCGAGCCTTCCAGGTCGAGGACATGCAGGACGAGGTCGACGCGGTGGAGCGGGGGCAGAGCGCGCTGGCCGACATCGGTCTCGACAGCATCTCGTTCGTGGTGGAGATGTCGGCGACCGGGCGAACTGTGCTCTACCTGCTCACTTTCGGGCCGGCCGTAGAGGCCGGCATCGGGCCGTACCCGGGTTCGCTCCTCCTGGTCGAGGGCGCCGTCCCAGAGCCCTGGCGCCGCTCTCCCAATCTGGTGCCCGGGGCGGTGCCGGCCCCGTCAGTGCATCCCGCGTTGCTGGAGCAGACGCTCCGCGACCGGATCCCCGGCGCCACCGGCGCTACCGAGGCGGAGATCGTTGCTGCGGAAGCGCGCCTCGGCGTGGCGCTGCCCGACGAGCTCAAGGCGCTCTACCGGGTGACGCGGGGGCGGTGGCAGGACTGGGGTGACGACTACGCGGCAGCGGAGCGCGTCGCGCGTGCGGTCGGCTGCGAACTCTTCCCGCTCGACGAGCTGTGCATCGCCGATGCGCCATCCCGTCCGTGCCCGTGGCGGTTCGCGGCAACAGAGGCCGTCGTCACCCCGCCCGACGCCGCGGTGCAGCAGGTGGTCGGCTCGCCCGGCTGGATCGCCTTCGGCGACAACGGCGGCGGCGACCGGATCGCAGTCGACCTGACACCGGGCCCGCACGGACACGTGGGGCAGATCATCATGCTCGACCACGAGCGGAACATCGGCGCCAGCCTGCTCGCCGACTCCCTCACCGACCTGGTAATGCATCGACGCAGCAACTGGCACGCCAGCCACCGCGAGGACCAGCCGTTGGCCGTGGCCAGGGTCAACATCCGAAGCCTGACAAGCGTCCAGGCCGCCGCCCATCCCAGGCTGCAGGTCCTGAGCATCGGCGTCTGGGACGGTGAGCCGCTCAGCCTCAGCCCCATCACCGGGCTGCCCCGCCTGCGGACGCTCACCGCCTACCCCGGCACGCTCGCCGACCCCTTGGAGATCGCCAAGCTGAACGGACTGGAGTATTTGGAACTCGGGCCGGAGGAGTGGCACGTCCTCCTCGATGCCGGCGCCGTCCCGCGCAGCCTGTCTGCGGCGGCCATCGAGGCGCACGGCAACCGACACCCACTCCCGATCGTGGCCATCGCCAACAAACTCCTCGCCCTCTGGGACCGCCCCCCGATCACCCAGACCATCCTCGAACACCAACTCGACCCCGAAAGGTGATCAACGGTAAGCCCGAGCCGTGCCGCCGGGGCCATGGCTACCGTCTCCGGTCCGCCGGGACTGGTCGATCAACCACGACGGCGTGCCACAGGATCCGGAAAGGACCCTGTGGCACAGCGGCGTGGGTTGGCGTCCCGTCAGGCGGCGTCGAGGGCCTTGGTGATCTTGCGGATCATGTCGGCCACGATTGGGCTGGGCTGGCCGTGGTGGGTGGCGGATTCGATCGCGGTGATGACGGTGCTGCGGAAGTTCTCGGCCTCTTCCGGAGCCTGCTCCTTCAGCAGGCTCATCGCCGCCGTCAAGGCTGGCAGCACGCGGTCGGCGATCTCGGCCACGGACTTGCCGTTCAGTTCCTTGCTCTTGGGATACTCGGCGAGCACGTGCCCGACCAGGCCGGTGGCCGAGCCCAGCGCGATGCTGCCGTTGGTGGCGATCTTGTGGGGTGAGCCGCCGACGGCGCCGGCGGCGGACAGCAGCGTGACGGTGCCGTACGCGGCGATCCGCAGCGTGTTCTTGTCCTGGTCGGAAAGGGTGATGGACATGGAAGCGCTGTCTTGAATCTGATTTCACACGAACGGACGGATGGGGAATTCGGGTCCTACTGGTGCCCGGGGTAGGCGACCGCGCTGGCGTCCAGCACCACGGCCGGTCCGCCGGTGCCCGACCGATGCGCGAAAGTGCGGCGGCCGTCGATTTCCGGTGGCCCTCCGGGCGGAGGCGTGAGCTGAGCTGAGGAAGCCCTGTCTTCTGTCATGCATCCACCATCGGCGCCAGACCTGACAGAGTCCTGCCACCGCCCTGACAAGACGCTGCTGCGAGGCGATGTAGGAGGGCGGAAGGAGGAGCGGACCAAACTGCGGCCCGAGCTGACCAGCTTCGTCGGCAGGGACACTGATGTCGCCGCGGTCCGCGAACTCGCCGAATATCGGCTCACCACCCTGATCGGGCCGGGCGGCTCGGGGAAGACCAGGCTGGCCACGGAAACGGCGCGCATTCTGCTCGGCGACCTGCCGGACGGGCCTGGCTGGTGGAACTCGCACCCATCGGCGCCGACGGTGACGTGGCGCAGTCGACGCTCGCCGGGCTCGGCCTGCGGGATGCCCTCCTCGGCGAGGCACCGGGCGCGGAGCCGACGGACCGGCTCATCGCCGCGATCCGCGAGCGCGAGGCGCTGCTGATCCTGGACAAACTGCGAGCACGTGATCGAGTCGGCGGCGATCACGGACCAGGTAGCCGGCGGCCATGGCGGACCTGGTCGCCGCAACGCGCCGTTACGACCAGCAGCACAGCCTCAGGCTCGACACCGCGGCCCCGCACGACGGGCAGATGTCCGCGCGAGGTTGCGACGACCGCCGCGACATTGGCTTTGCGCGTGCGCTCCGATTTCGCGGGCCGGCCCTTTCGGGCCACTGTTCGAGACGGTCTGCGATCGCGGGCTCGGTCTGGACGCAAGCGGTCTCGCAGGTAGGCCTCACCGACTACGGGCAGGTGGTGGAGTCACTCAATGGCGCGCCGACGAGCACGGGCGGGCAGTTCTCCGCTGCCCGCCCACGTCGCACCGTCAGAGTCGGTCGAGCACCGTGAACGGGTCAGCGCCGTCGCCGCAGTCGACGGCCGCGATCCGGCGCCGCAGCGTGAATGTCTCGCCCGGTGCGAGGGTCACCGGCCGCTGGCTCATCACCCAGTTGTAGGCGGCGTACGCGACGAAGCTTGTGTCCTCGTAGAGCAGTCCGTAGGTCTGCCGGTCCGAGCCGGTCATCCCGATCCAGGGCGCGGTGGGCGGGTAGTCGGCCGGGGTGCCACTGGTGATGGTGCCGTGCCCCGGGACGCCGCTGCGTTGGCCGGCGCCGTCGTGGTCGAGCGCGTCGCCGGTCCAGAAGGTGCGCGGCGCCGTGCCGAGGTTGGTGAAGACGCTCTCCGCCGTCACCCATGGTTCGTTCGGTCGGATGGTGTAGGTCGTGACGACCCGCAGGTCGGGCACGGCGGTGCTGGCGCCCGTGGCTCGTACGGTCGCCGCCGACCCGCTGGCGGAGAGCACCTCCACGGCGGTGGACCGGACGCTGCGCTGCTGCCAGGCGTTGCCGCCGCGGGGCTGCGTCGCCGAGGCGTACGGCAGGTTGATCCAGTCGAGCTGGTCGAGGTGTCCGACCGCAGCCAGGTCCAGTGGCTTGCCGACGGTGACTCCGGACAGTTGCGGGTCGTCGGTGCCGGCCGAGACGGCCAGCGCCATCAGGTCGTTGCCGAGCACCAGGTCGGCCGTGCCGGCCTGGGACTGGGGTCCGGGGATCGTCCGACCGGTGCCGGCCCTGGTCGCGGCCCGGTGCAGCGGCAGGTCGAGCTTTGTCGGCGCGCCTTCGACGACAGTCACGGGATGGCTGACCGGCTGGTAGCCGACCCCGTTCACGGCGACGGTGTACCTGCCGGGCGGGGCGAAGGCGAGCACCTCGCCCGACGGGTCCGTGGTGCTCGCCACCGACTGGATGCCGTCGGTAGCGGTGACCGTCACCTGCACGTTGGGCAGGGCCGCGCCCGTGGCCGCGTCGGTGACCCGGGCGATGATGCCGTCGCCGGCGTCAATCCGGTGCGCTCCCGGTGCGCCGTCGCGCACCTCGAACGCGGCGATGGTGTAGGCCGGCGAGGCGGCGTCTCGGGCGTTCAACACGATGCGCAGGTCGGTCCGCCAGCGCTGCTCGGTGACGTCGCAGATCACGTAACCGCGATAGCTGCCGTTGTAGAACTTGACGTGCGGGTTGGCCGCGAGGCCGGCCCGGACGTCGGCGTCCCACCCGGCGCCGGAGGAGATCGACGTGCCGACGAACTCGGTGGCGACCGTCTTCGAGCCCGGGTCGGTGAAGTCGGTCTTCAGGTCGTTGACCCAGTGGGTGTGCCAGTCCCCGCTGAGGACGATGGGATTCGAGACCTGCTGCGTGGCGATGAAGTCGAGGATGCGGGACCGCGCCGGCGGATACCCGTCCCACTGGTCCAGGTTGACGATCTGCCCGGGCCCGAGGTCGTAGTCGAAGGCGGCCATGATGGTCTGCTGGGCGATGACGTTCCAGCGTGCCTGCGACCGGCTCAGCCCGTCGAGCAGCCAACGCTCCTGCTCTGGGCCGGTCATGGTGCGGGTCGGATCGAAGACCTCGCCGGTCGGTTCCTTACGCCCGTCCCCCAGCGCCTGGTCGCTGCGGTACTGCCGGGTGTCGAGCACGCTGAACTGGGCCAGCCGGCCGAAGGTGACCCGGCGGTACATGAGCATGTCAGGCCCGGTGGGGCGCTGCTCGGGGCGCAGCGGCAGGTGCTCGTAGTAGGCCTGGTAGCCGTTGGCGCGTCGCTCGAGGAAGGGCCGGCCGTCGGCTGGGCCGGGCGGAATGGAGCCTGCGTAGTTGTTCTGCACCTCGTGGTCGTCCCAGATCAGGACGAACGGGAACCGGGCGTGGGCGGCGCGCAGGTCCGGGGAGGTCTTGTAGAGCGCGTGCAGCCGGCGGAACTCGGTGAGGCTGCCGTTGGTGGTCTCATAGATGTAGTCGCCGAGGTGGACGACGAAGTCGAGGTCCTGTGCGGCCAGGTCCCGGTAGGCCGGGTAGGGACCGCCGACCCAGGACTGGCAGGAGACGAAGGCGAACCGCATGTGGTCGGCCTTGGCGCCGGGCGGCGGCATGGTCCGGGTACGCCCGGTGCGGCTGTACACCTCGTTGGCGCGGAAGCGGTACCAGTACCAGCGGTCGGGGGCCAGGTCGCCCACGACCACGTGCACGGTGTGCGCCGACCCCGGGGCCGCCGTCACCTCACCCGACTGGACCACGTGACGGAACTGCGGGTCGCGGGCCACCTCCCAGGCGACCTGAACGGGATACGCCGGCATCCCGCCGTCGACCGCGTTCAGTGGATCCGGCGCCAGCCGCGTCCACAGCACGACGCTCTCGTGGTCCGGCTCACCGGACGCGACCCCGAGGGTGAACGGCGCCGGGTCCAGTTCGTCCGCGTACGCCGCAGGAAGCTCCGCGACCAGTTGGCTCACGGCAACCATGCCGGCGGTACCACCCGCGAGGGCCAGAAACCGTCGCCGGCTGATGGAGGATGCGTCCGCCACTGCCACACCTGCTTTGATCGAGACGAAGTAGTCCCGACAGCGTCGACAGTCCGACCGCCCGACTCCTGAAGATCATGTGAAGGACAGCGGTCCGGCGAGTGAGAATTCCGCTCAGGTAGCAGGCGCAAGCAGACGAGGCGCAGGTTGAGGGCCCCGGACAAGCCTGCACGCCGATGTCTCACGGACGAGTTCCGGCGTGACGCAGCCGCACTACCCGGACAGCGCCGTCAATCGCGTCCGGTCGCTCACCGTCGGGGACGCCGGCGGCGGCCGGACGGACGAGCGGTTCGTGGTTACCATGCGGACGTGTCCGATGACACCAGGCAAGGAACCGAGGCGGACCCGACAAGCCAGCGGTTCGTGGTCTGCGGGGACGGTGCGCTGGCCCGCCGTCTGGTCACCGAGCTGGTGGACCGCTACGGTGTCGCCGTCACGGTGGTTCTTTCCTCGTTGACCGACAATCACGCGCCGGACATCGCCGAATTCGGACCGGAGACCGGAGCGGCGGGACTCCGCCCGGAGATCATCGTGGCGCGTCGGCTGACCGGTGAGGTGCTCGACCGGGCCGGCGTCCGGGACGCCGCCGCCGTGGCGCTCGTCAGCGGCGACGACGTCACCAACGTGGACGCCGCCATGGTCGTCCGGGAGCTGGCCCCGGAGGTACGGCTCGTGGTTCGGCTGTTCAACCCGGTGCTCGGCGAGGGCGTGGCCGCGATGCTCGGGGACTGCGCGGTGCTGTCCGGGTCGGAGATCGCCGCGCCGGCGTTCGTCGCCGCCGCGCTCGGCGATGACGCGCCGACGTACCTGCGGCTGCCCGACGACGAACTGGTGCGTACCGCGATGCGGGCAGCTCTCGATCCGACCAGCGCCGATGTCGTCTGCGGCCTGGCCGACACGAACGGTCCGGAGCCGGTCGTCCTCCCGGCGGACCAGGCGGCTGCCGACCTGGTCCTCGTCCGGGCCTACGGCCGGCGGCGGCCGGCCCGCCGCGGCGGCGGCGGCCGCGCGTGCTGCGGGCCGTCGCGCTGGTGTTCAGCCGCAACCTGCGGCTGGCACTGGCCGGGACGGTCGGATTGTTCACCGTCGCAACTGCGTTGCTCGCGTACACCCGTGGCCTGAATCCCGCCGAGGCCGGCTACCTGACGCTGCTCACCGCGCTGGGCGGCGCCGAGGCCGATCCGACCGCCTCGCTGACCGAGAAGGTGACCGCGGTGGTGCTGATGATCGCCGGGGTGGCGCTGCTGCCCACGGTCACCGCCCTGATGGTGGACTCGCTGGTACGTGCCCGTCTGGCGGTGGCTGCCGGCGGGCTCACCGACCCGATCGACGACCATGTGGTCCTGGTGGGTCTGGGCAACATCGGCACCAGGGTGATGGAGGAGCTGCACTCGTTCGGGATTCCGGTGGTCGCGGTCGACCGGACCGACTCAGCCCGCGGCATCGCGGTCGCCCGCGGACTGGGTCTGCCCGTGATCGTCGGGGACGCGACCCGTCCGGAGACGCTGCGCGCCGCCTCGGTGCAGACCTGCCGGGCGCTGGTGGTGCTGACCTCCGACGATGTCACGAACCTGGAGACCGCTCTGTCGGGGCGGTCCGCGCACGAGGCGCACCACGCGGCGTCGGCGGCATCCGGGGCGCCACTGCGGGTCGTGCTACGACTCTTCGACGACGGCTTCGCGGAGCGGGTCCAACGTACCTTCGGCATCAACCAGTCGCGCAGCGTGTCCTACCTCGCGGCCCCGGCGTTCGCGGCCGCCATGATGGGTCGCGAGGTCATCGACACCATCTCGGTCGGCCGCCGGGTGCTGCTGGTGGCCGACCTTCCGGTGGGCGCCGGGTCCGAACTCGAAGGCCGGTACTGCCACGAGGTCACGCGGGCCGGTGCGGTGCGTGTGCTCGCGATGCGGACCGGCCGGGCCGGACAGACGATCTGGTCGCTGCCGGAGCGCCGGCCGCTGGTCCGCACCGACCGGCTGATCGTGGTGGCCACGCGCGCCGGGCTCGCCGCGCTGCTTCCCCGGACGGTACCCACCCCTGACGCTCCCCCGCTGGCCGACGTGGCGCCGATGCGGCTGCTGGCCCCCGCGCCACGTCCCACCGCACAGGCGTGACCGCTTCCTGATCCGCTCACCAGCGACGGCCGCGTCTCCACGCACCGCCACAACGGCCGGCGGATCGCCTACAACGGCCACCGACTGCAGTTCCGTACCGGCGACGCGCCCCGCCAACGCCCATCGGCACCCGGCCGGTCGTCGCACGGTCGACGGCCAGCGACACCCGCTCTGAGCACCGAACCCCTCGACCGACGTACCAAGCGGCTACAGCGAGCCGCAGTCCGCGCCGTTGCGTCTCGAAACGCGCCCGCCATGCCGCCGAGTCCGCGGTCAGATCGGGGCCGGGTGCGGTGACAGTAGCCGGAACAGGGGTGCCGCCGACGGGCTGGGCGCTCGATACGACGACGAGAAGGCCGCCGGTAGATCGGTCACAGCGTTCTCGCCGAAGCCGTCGAGGCGGTTACGGACGTCGGCCAGCTCGTCGGCGATCTCTGCGAGCGGCGTGTCGGGTAGTGCCGCGGCCCGGGCGGCTACCTGGGCGAGGGCCAGCGGCAGTCGCCCACAGCGGGCGATGATCTCATCGACCGCGGCCGGCTCCGCGGCGATCCGCTCGGCGCCCAACCGCCGGACCAGGCACTCCCGCGCCTCGTCGCGCGGCGGCAGGTCCACCGGCAACGGATGAGCGCGGCCGGTGGCGATCAGGCCGGTGAGCCGGTTACGGCTGGTCACGATGGCCAGGCAGCCGGGGGTGCCGGGCAGCAGGTGTCGCACCTGCTCGAAGTCTCGGCAGTTGTCGAGCACGATCAGGACCCGCCGCCCGGCGAGGATGCTGCGGTAGAGCCCGGCCAGCGCGTGCAGTTCGGTCGGCACGGCTTCCTGCGGTACGCCGAGCGAGCTCAGAAATCCACGCAGTGCCTCGACGGGGCTCATCGCGCAATCCTGGGCGGCGAAGCCGCGCAGGTCGGCGTAGAGCTGCCCGTCCGGGTACGTGGCGGCGAGACGGTGTCCCAGACGGATCGCGAGTGTGGTCTTGCCGACGCCCGGCATCCCGTCGATGGCCAGCGCCACGGTGGGCCGCCCGTGCCGCCGGTCCTCCTCAAGCAGCGCCTGTGCACGGGCCAGGACGTCCGTCCGGCCGCTGAAGAACGGGTGGTCCGGCGGCAGCTGAGCCGGGGTCGGCGGTGGGTTCACCGGCCCGATCGCTTCCTCGCTGTCGGCGGGCGAGTGGGCGAGCTGGCTGGCGGCGACTGTTCCGAGCGGTGGCGGCGCGCAGCCCCACCATTCGGCCGAGGTGCGCTGGTGCAGCAGGCGGTCGTAGGCATCGAGCAGCTCCGGGCTAGGGTCGATGCCGAGCTCATCGCCGAGCCGCCGGCGGACCTCCTGGAAGGTTTCCAGGGCCTCGGCCTGCCGGCCGTCGGCGGCCAGCGCGAGGACGAGGCGGGCCTGTAGCGCCTCATCGAGCGGGTTCTGCCCGGCCGCCCGGCGCAGCGCCGGAATCACCAGGCGCACCTGACCGCTACGCAGGGCAGTGTCCGCAGCGTCCCGGACGACCTGCGAGCACTCGGCGTCGATCGCGGCGAAGGCCGGATGGACGCGCGAGTCCGGGTCCAGGCCCACCGCGCAGGAACCGCGCCACAGCGCCAGCGCCTCGGTGTAGAGCCGTACCGCCGGGCCGGGCTCGGTCGCCTGCCGGGCCTGGGCCACCAGGCGACGGAAGCGCAGCAGATCGAGCGAGTCCTCGTCGACCCGCAGTTGGTATCCCGCCGCATGCCGGATGAGGTAGGCACCGACGGCACGCACCGGCAGATCGGGCTCGATAAGCCTCCGAAGGGTGCCGATGTAGCGATGGACGACGTTGACGGCGCTCGTCGGCGGATCCTGATTCCAGATGGTGTCGACCAGATCGGAAAGGCCGACCACCGATCCGCCGTGGGCCAGCAGCAGGGCGAGCACCAGCCGCTGCTGACGGCCACCGAGTTCGAGATCTGCGTCACCGCGCCGGGCTCCGGCCGGGCCCAGGATGGTGAACCGTACTGCCGATGTCGACTCAGTCATGACCCGCCTTGGTTGTCCGCCCCCGGTCCCCGGGGCGGACCAGCTCCTACACATATCCAACCAGCGGCGTCAGGCCGGAACCAGGCAGAAGTAACGCAGAAACAGATCTGCGTGCGGGTGTGCTCAGGCGTTGAGGGCTGCCAGCTCGATCCTGCAGGCGGCGCTGTTGGATCCACCAGCGCACCGTCGTGCCGTCCCGCTCGAAGGGCCTGTGCAGATTGTCGGCGGTCATCGGCGGCCGGTCAGGCTACGCGTTGTGCCAGTAGTGCGCAGGCGTCGTCACGGCCGGCACAGAAGTCGAGTCGGCGTGTCCAGGAAGCCCACATATGTCTCACAGCGGTAGCCACGTGGATCGGCGAGCCGACCGGACCGACCGGTGCCGACCGGCTCGATATAGACCAGCTGCATGTGCTCCTCGAGCTCTGGCGTCCGCAGATAGTCCCAGTTCACGCCGGGGCCGCCGGGATACACGACACACACCGGGCCGCGGCCGGCGACATGAAAGCACTGATCGATCCCGTCCACCGTCACGGTGTGTGTGCCTTGCGCCAGTCCGTCGCCCACGTGCTCCTCGTTCCCTCTCGCTGCCCGGATGTTGCGGCCATGCCAGGCGCAACTAGGGCTATCTGAGCCACGACTTCATCCCAGGGTGATGCAACAGAGAGCCGGTGAAGAGTTCTCTTCCCCTTCGGTGACCCCACGCTAAGAGGCCGGAGTGCGGCTCCAGTGATGTTCGAGTGTGGTCCGACCGGAGCCGGTCGGATCAGCGTCCCCCGACCCGGGCAGCGAACCGAGACGGCGACGCGGGTGGCGGACGAATCTCCCGCCACCCGCTACCTACAGCCCCCGCGTGGTGCGGTGGACCGACGGATGTCAGGCCCTCTCGCGAGCTGCCCGCTCGATGAACTCGGCGGTCATTTCCGGCTGCGACACGAACACCGCGTGCGACGCGTCGACGCTCTTGATGACCCCGTTGGCGCGTTCGGCCCCGAAGCGCTGCATCGCCGGCGGGATGGTCACGTCGCCCTTAGCGATGAGGTGGTAGCTGGGAATGGTGCGCCAGGCCGGCTCACCCGCCCCTTCGTCCAGCCCCGCCGCTGCGCCCGGCCGCTGCGACGCAGCCATGAGGGCGGCCTTGCGGGCCGGAACGTCCGCAGCGAACTGCTTGTGGAACAGCTTCTGATCGATGTAGAGCTCCACGCTGCCGTCCGGCAGCGCGACCGGCCGCAGCGTCTCCGGCAGCGTGCTGCCCTCGAACTTGAACGCCAGTTCGTTGGCGCTTTCGCCCTTGTCGGGAGCGAACCCGGCGATGTAGACCAGCGCCTTGACGTTGGGGTTGCCGGTAGCCGCGGTCGAGATGACGCTACCGCCGTAGGAGTGCCCGACCAGGATGATCGGACCGTCGATCGACTCCAGCAGGCCCTTGACGTGCGCGGCGTCGTATGTAACACCGCGCAGCGGGTTAGGGGCGGCAACGACCGGGTAGCCGTCGTCCAGCAGCTCGCGGGTCACCCCGTCCCAGCCACCGGAGTCGGCGAACAAGCCGTGTACCAGCACGACCGTCGGCTTCGCGCCGCGATCGGGGGTGGCCTGCGCGGCGCCCGGGCCGACCGCCATGACGGCCCCTGCGGTCAGCAGCGTCGCCGCGGCGACGCCGACGGCCCCGAATCTCTTCTTCAGTGACATGTGCCTCTCCTACCTGTGGGTGAACCGCACCGCGCGTCGAGAGTGCGGAAGTTCGAGTTGGTCCGGTGGTGGTTGGTTCAGGAGCTCGCGGTGCCGAGGGCCTGCCGCAGCACCGCGATCGCCTGCGCGGTGGCCGCCTTGGCGGCGTGGGTGTCCTTCAGCGGGTTCAGCATCATGAAGTCGTGGCAGATGCCGTCGTAGCGCACCGTCGTGACCGGCACCCCGGCGGCGCGCAGCTTGGCCGCGTAGGCCTCACCCTCGTCGCGCAGCACGTCGGCCTCGTCCACGATCAGAAACGCCGGCGGCAGGCCCTGAAGATCCTCCAGCGACGCCCGCAACGGCGACGCCGTGATCTCCGAGCGCACCGAGCGGCCCGGGGCGTAGCAGTCCCAGAACCACGCCATTCCCTTCGCCGTCAGGAACGGCCCGTCCGCGAACTCGGTGTAGCTGTCGGTGTCCTGCCCGGCATCGGTGACCGGGTAGTACATCGACTGGTGCACGAACCTGACGTCGCCGCGCTGCTTGGCCAGGATCGTCGTCGCGGCGGTCATGTTGCCGCCCACCGAGTCCCCCGCGATCGCCAGCCGCGACGCGTCCAGGCCGTACGACGCCCCGTCGGACACGATCCACCGCGCCGCCGCGTAGACCTGCTCGATCGCCACCGGGTAGTGCGCGTCCGGGGAGGGCGTGTACTCCACGAACACCACCGCCGCGCCGGCTCCCACCGAGATTTCCCGCACCAGCCGGTCATGCGTGCCGGCGTTACCCAACACCCAGCCGCCACCGTGCACGTACAGCACCACCGGGAGCGCACCCGTAACGCCCTGCGGCCGCACGACCCGCACCCGCACGTCACCGACCGCGGCTGCGACGGTCACCCACTGCTCGTCGACCGCCGGCGCCTCGACCGGGGCGGCCTGCACGTCGTCGAGGACCTTGCGCGCCTCGGCCGGGGAAAGCTCATAGATGAACGGCGGCTTTGACGTGGCCTCGGCGAACTCCTGCGCGGCCGGTTCGAGTACAACGTCGGGCATAACATGCCTCCTGAGTCGGGGTCGTCCCTGTGCTCAGGAACGCTAAGGAGGCCGAGTGCAGAAGCAGTGGCGAACGAGTGAGTGCGCGCGGTCACTGGCTTACCTGAGTAGGT
>NZ_JARXXY010000028.1:0-81379 GCF_029893845.1 Micromonospora sp. A200
TTGCGCATGATCATGCTGATGACGACCGATCACACCACGGGCCGGCGACGTCGGCCCGATCGCCCAGCCGGTGACCGGCCTAACTGCACTCATTTACCACGGACAGCGCGTTCGAGACGACCGGATCTGCCGAAGAGCGTGCGGTTCCCCTGGGTGACGAAGCCGTGATCCGCGGAGGCGTGGGATCCGCCGCCCTCGGGGTGCCGCCCTTCGGACGGGCTCCCTCCAGGGCACCGAGCAGTCCCGTCGGTGGCTCGTGGTCTAGTACGGGGTACGCCGCTCCCGTCACCTCAGGGAGGTAGGAGCGGGAACGCCAGTCGATGGATCCGTGGTTGAGGAGGACTGCATGGGCACCCCGTCAGCAGACGTCGAGCAGTACTTGACCGACCTGCAGCACCCCCTCAAGGAGGGCGTACTGCAGCTCAGAGCCGCGATCCTGGCCTCCGACCTGGCCATCACCGAACATGTGAAGTGGAACGCTCCGAGCTTCTGCTACGGCGGCCAGGACCGGGTCACGTTCCGCCTTCAACCTCGTGGGCGGCTGCAGCTGATTTTCCACCGAGGAGCGAAGGTCCGCGCGGACACCGCCGGCTTCGTCTTCGAGGATCCCTCCGGGCTGATGACGTGGCTGGCACCCGATCGCGCCGTCATCGACTTCCCCGACCTCGGGGTCGTCACCACGCACCAGGCACAGGTCATCGCGCTGGTCGACCGTTGGGTGCTGGCCTGATGGCGGGCGACGGTGCGGGCAAGCCCCGGCAAGACTTCCCGCTAGTGCTCATGCCGCCGATTGTGCGCGCGGCGCTCGGCCGACGCGGTCACGCCGGATAGTCGTGTTGGCTAAGAGTGAGGTCGCCGTGGCGCGGTCACCAGCACAGAGAACATCACGTACCCAGGCCTATCCCTACCAAGATCAGGTGCACGGATCTGCCGCTGATGGACTACGTCGGGACGCTGCAGGGATCCCCGTAATTGATTCACTGGGGGCGCGCCGGCGGCGACTCGCGTAGGGCTGGGCTTTTCGACCGGCCATGGCCTAGTCGGTGAGGCCGGCACCCTGCCGGCCTGAGACACGTAGTACGGGGATGGTGTCGAGCTGATCTTGACGGAGGTTTGGTCTGATGATGCTGGGCGGTCGTTCTCGGTCGGGTGCGCAGGCCACCACCTCGTCCGGAGTGATTGCGAAGTCGACGCTGAAGTCATGGCCCGCGCGGGGTAGCTCCTCGTCAAGAAGTTGGGTCTGGTGGATCGTGGTGGCGATGGCGGTGTGCGTGGTGACGAGTCCAGCCTCGGTGAGGAGGGCGATCTCCAGGTCGGAGTAGCCGGCGCCCTTGCCGACCCGTACGCCGCCCCGCCGGCTGACAGCGACGCTGCCGCACACGATCAGGTCCACCGGTCGCATATCGTCGGGGCCGACTGTGGGGGCGATCTCCGGCGCGCCGGTGCTCGTGGCGGCAGTCTCAAACGGGACTGTCAGAACTGTCGGGTCGAGCAGGTAGAAGGGTTTGGGAGTGGCGAGTCGCGGTACCGCCATGTAAAGCAGCTTGCCCTCTTGAAGGGCGCGTACCCGGACGGGTAGTTGGGCGCGGTCGGGGTTGCACTTGATGACCCGCGCTTGCTTCCAGACATCCAACTCGGCGAGTCGGGCTGCGGCATCTTCCTTGCCGGTGAAGTCGGGGATGTGGCCGTGGACGCCGGGTGGGGCGGCGCCTTCGCGTTCGATTAGGTCCCAGACGTGTTGCCGGACGGCGTGCTTGGCCTGGTCGATGTCATCGACTTTGGTCACGTTGGTGCTCCTACGGGGCCATGAGGGTGAAGAGTCGGTCATCGACGTCCTGGACCAGGGGCTCGTCGCGCCAGGGGCGCAGTTGCCGGGCGGCGGCGAAGGCGAGGGTGAGGCCTCCGCCGGCGCGGGTTCTCTCGATGACGTCGACGGCCTGGTGCAGGTAGGAGGTGGCGGCCTCGACGTCGCGCTGGAGGATGTTGGCGAGAGCGAGGTTGCTGAGGATGACGGCGGTGGACTTGCGGCTCGTCGCGATCAGGTGTCGGGCGGTCTCCAATGCCGGGATGGCGGCGTCCGGTTTGCGTAGGAACAGCCAGCAGGACCCGGCGAGTCGCGCGTGATGGCTGGGGCAGAAGAGGGCGGCGGCTGGGTCGTCTGCGTCCATGGTGGCGAGGTGAGTTTCGGCGGCGGCGAGTGCGTTGGAGCAGTCGCGGGTCTGGCCGAGCATTGCGTGGGCCTCGGCGCGGTGCAGCTGGGCGAGGCCGGCGACGACGTGGCTGTCGCGGTGGCTGACGGCGGCGGCGTGTGTGGTCAGGGCGAGGCCGACGGTGGGTTGCCTGGTGCCGTAGAGGGCGAGGTAGCTCTTGCGGAGCAGCGCGTTGGCCTCGGTGACGACGTCGCGTGTTTCCCGGGCGGCGCTGATCGCCTGGTCGAAGTACGTGACGCTGGTGGCATGGTCGCGGCGCTGGGAAGCGTCCCAGACGAGTTGACCCATCAGCGTCGCGGACTCGGCGACGGCTGCCGCCAGTTCACGCCGAACCGGCCCGCTGCTGTTGCTCTGCAGGAAGGTCGCCTGACCGTGCAACTGCCCGGCCTCGGCGAGCAGGAGTGTCGAGGGCGTGTGGTCGTAGCGCTCGTCGAGGTGCCGCACGCGTTCCCGCAGGTACGCGACGGCGACCAGGTCGAGATGGCCGGGATGGCGCAGGACGTAGCCGAGGCGCTCGTCCGGCGGTGGCGGCGGCTGGCCGGTGTCGGTCAGGAGGTCGGCCAGTTCCTCGATCGACAGACTGAGGGCCGCGGCGAGGTGCGGTCGGTGCCAGGGCTGCGGGTCGGTTTCTGCCCGTTCCCACCGGACGACGGTGGAGCGGTCGACGCCGAGGGCTTCGGCGAGGCGTTCCTGGCTCAGACCGACTGCCTTGCGGCGCTGGGCCAGCCGGTGCCGGCGCTTGCCCGCCACGTGCCCGCTCCCTCCGCCGCCGGTCATTACGGATCCATTCATCCAGCTCACGCCCGTCGGCGCAATGGGGATGCGTCAGTTCTGCGCCGTTGCCGCGCTGGGAACCGGCTGCCCCCGGCGGTTGTCTGGACGCATGCGCGGCCACTCCAGGCCCGAACCAGCGAGCGGGGGTACGAGGTGAGCATCGGCAAGCGCGATCGCACTGGGACATTTGCCGAGAAGGTTGGTCTGGATCATCGGTTGCGATCGCCGCAGTGCACTCCCGCTCGCGTGTGGGTGACTCCCCGTTTGCGTGCCGCCATGAGGGCTGCGTGGGCGGGTGATCGGCGGTCTGCTCTCGACCGCCGCCGTGTGGCGGTGGGCTCGCCTTTCCCCCGGCGGGCCCACCGCTCGCTGGGACGAGTGCCGGTGGGGGAGCGGGCATGACGGTGTACGTCTCGCGTAACGCGACGACCGGTCGGCCGTGGCATCCGGGCCCGCCAGCACCTGCGGTTCCGCAGGCGCGGGTGGCGGATCCGCCGCTGCTCACCCACGTGTGGCGTCAACTGTTCGAGCAGCGGGCCCGAGAGAGCAACCGCCCATGACCGACGAGCAGCCGCGCCGCGTCCCAGCGCACCGCCTCACCTCCGGGCAGAGGGAGCACCTACCGCTGCGTCCGCTGTGGCTGTGCCGCACCTGTGGGCAGCCGTGGCCCTGCGGCCGCGCCAAGCTCAATCTCCTGGCCGAGTACGACGGCAGCCCGGTCAGCCTGTTCCTTTACCTGGCCGGCTGTCTCCACGACGCCATCGACGACCTGCACAAGCTCAATCCCACCATGACGGGTACCGCCGCCGATATGTTCGACCGGTTCCTCGGCTGGCCCGCCCGCCACACCCGGTCCTACCGGGTCACCACGACCGGCCTCGCGCAGGCCGAGGAGACAAGACCGTGAGCGGCATCGGTGTCATCAGCGCCGTAGGGCGGCCGGCGACCGCCGGTACGTTACTTACCCTCGTCGTGCAGCCCACCGCCTTCTGCAACCTGGACTGCACCTACTGCTACCTACCCGACCGGAGGTCCCGCCGCCTCATGACCATCCCGGTCGCGGAAGCGTGCGCCGCGTCGATCGAGCAGCTGAGCTGCGAGCGCACCCGCTGAGGGCTGGCCGGCGGCACGACCTCCGCTGTCCTCGTGACGGGGCGGCGAAACCGTCAGACAGCCGCCGATCATCAAGACAGGGGCGGCGGGCGAGGCTCGCTTCGTTACACCTGCTTGAGCCAGTTCCTGATGACAGTGAAGTCGCGGTCGGTCAGACCGTGACGGGGGTCGACCCGGTGAAGCAGGGCCGGGCCGTGGTGGTGGACGGACACCCACAGGCGATCGGCAGGGGAGATTTCGTCGTCGACCCAGACGAAGGGGCGCTCGTGCGCCCACTCGACCAGGCCGCGGGTCTTCCAGTGCAGCGCGCCGTCCTCGTCTGAGTCGGGCCAGTCCACTACCGGCAGGGCCGGTAGGTCGAGGAGCGGCGCGAGCACGTCGTTCGCGTCGGTCATCCACGTTGACGCCCACACGAGCTCACATTGGAGTGCCGACAGCAGGCGGCCGTGTTCCGGATTGACCCGGTGAAGCAGTGGATGGGCGTCGTCCGGTTGGGCCTGTGCTCCGGTCCGGCCGCGCGGCGTGTCCGGCGGCGCTGCCAGTGGCGTTCCGAACGGGATGAGGGTCCCGTCCACGTCGAGGAACAGCAGCGGCCGCTGCGCGGAGGCAGACATGCGCCGCAGGATAGCCCTCACCCCCGTAGCCGAGAGCCTTGACCGCGCTCCTGCCAGATCTTTACGGCTTGATGAGCTGGCGTCTTCTACCGGGCGTCGGCCATAGGCCGCTGACGGTTTCGACCAGGGTACGGCCCTCTGGACCGACGGGAGTCGTTCCACCTTCCGGGCCGGCAGCAGGCCGTGTTTCTGCGTGGGCTGCGCCGTCAGCGCCAAATCCCATTCTTGAACCAGAAGGAGTTTCCCTTGCTCTCGCCGACACCTTCGGCTGCCGCCGTAACCGGTGGCAGTGAAGACTTCCAGCTACACCCGCCACCGCTGGCGAGCGGGAGAGGCTGGCGGAGCGCAGCGACCCCCGGGACGAGTTCCTCCTGACTGAGGTACAGCGGTTGACGGCTACCGACGAGGCGTTGCGATTCGTCGACGACCTGGTCAAGGCGTCCTTCGGCCTGCCCGAGGCGCTCGCCCGGCTCGACGGTGGGCCGCCCGGCCGGGCCCTCGGCCGGCGAGAACTCACGGCGGAGGCGCTGGCGCTGGTCGGTGCCGTCACGCTGGGCGGGATCCTGCACCTGGATCCGGACGGCGTACCGATCGCCTTCGCCGGCTCGGCCGCTCCCTGGCATACGAACTGGCCCGCAACGGCGACTTCCCCGTCCGGTCGTCCGGGCCGGCGGCCTGGTCGTTCGCCGCGGACCTTGCCGCGCCCGTCGCTGAGCGTTGGTGGTGCGAGTACGGGGGGATCGCGCGATGGCCAGTCACGTGGTTGGGTTTCCGCGCATTTCATCTGGTTCCGCCGAGGCGTTCGGCTCGGCATGGCCCGCAGTTGTGTGCGGGGCAGCCGCGGTGGCGGCCGCAGGAAGCGCCAGCGCGTCGGGACGTTGTTGTCCGCGCCCGCGTTGGTTGTTGATGGTTCAAGGACGGTTTGCACGACGTGGACGTCGTGTCGTTGCGTCGTGTACGTCGCCCCGTTCGGTCGCGTGCGTCACCCCGGTCGGCGTCGCGGTCGATGTTGGCGTCGTGGTGGCGGTCGGACGCAGGTTCGGCGAGCTGGTGCGGGCGGCCGGAGCGCGGCTCGGGAAACGGATCCAGGGAGGCGGGGTGTTCGCGGAGGCGTTCCAGGGCGAGGTCCCAGACCACCGGGCGGCGGTCGGGCGGCATGAACGCGACGTGGCGTTGGTCGCCGCGTCGGATCAGGCCGCGGCGGGACAGTTCGGTCAGGTCTCGTTGTACCGACCGCACGGACTTGCGGGCATACAGCGCGAGACGTTCCTGTGAGGGGTACGCGCCGCGGCCGTTGGCGCCGGCGTGGTTGGCCAGGCCGATCAGCACGGCGAGGCATTGCGGGGGAACGTCGGGGGCGTCGTTGAGCGCCCATGAGACGGCTTCGATGCTCACGAGGAGGCTCCGAATCTCAAAGTTGGGGGGTGGCTACTTCTGAGCGGGAACCGTCGGCGGCCGTGGTCGGCCGCTGCGTGCCCGGTAACGGCAGGGAGCACGGGAGTCCCTGGCATCCGATCGCCGGCGCCCACCACGGGTGCCAGGCGTTCCCGCTCGCGGTCGGTCATAGGTCGTATCAACGGCCTCCGTGCAGTGGCTGGCTGATGATCAGATGGCACCCGACATCCCTTTCCGGCCCATCACCGAGGGCGCTCTCCGCGGCGACGATGGCCAGGGGGAGGAACGCGTCACGGGCCCTGCGGGGTGGGACGCGACGATGAACGCTCGACTTTCGGAATAGATCAAGTCGTTCTGACACGACCCGGCCACGGGGTGGGGAGTTCCTAACCGAGCCGAAGGACCATGGCGTCGAGACCCGGTGCTGCCTATGGGACCCGAACGGCCACCTGATCGAGCTTGGTCAGGCCACCGGGATCCTCGCCCAGATTGGTCGCGCCGCCTCCGCCTGAGCCTGAGGATCGGCGCCGCCGGCAGCCCTGGGGGGTTGTGCTGTCGGTACCCGGTGCCGAGATGCACGAGCCGGGCGAGGACCCGCCGGCGGAGTTGTCGAGGAAGGGCTCACAAACCGGTGCAGGCGGACCTGCGCCGCGCCTGGCAGCGGCTGAGCCGACCTCGCTGAACCCGCCGGCAGGCCCGATGCCAGGGGACCAGATCGGCGCTGCTGCTCATCCTGGCTCATGCCTCCCTGTGACCGGAGCCTGGCGAGGGGGTCGATGTCTACGAAAACCCACATTCCGCGTCTCGCCTGGGACGCGGCCTCGCCATCGTCGACGCCTCGGCCGACCCGGCACGCGTGGCATGGTTGGCCGACTGGCTTAATACCGACGCTGGCCAGCCGTACGGGCAGCTGCTGCTCGAGTGCCGCAACTGAACCGCCTCGGGTTTGGGCGTCGAGTGCCGCGGTGAGGTCGGCGGGCTCGGTGAGATCCTCGATGTGATCGAGGGCGCTCCAGGACCCGTCGGCCCTCACCGAGGCGACGGCGGCGAGGCCGGCCGGGTGCATGAGCCCGGCGGCGACCAATCGGCAGCGATGGCCGGGCTCTCGGGTTGCCGCGCGTCAGTCCGTTCTGGCGTCGCGTCTGCCTGCCGCGGTCGCCCTCCTCGCGGGTGGCTTGAATGGGATTTCACCAGTGATGCTCTGCTGTGGACCAGCGGGTCGGTGTTGAGGGCGGCGTCGGCGAGTTGGTGGATGGGCCAGTACAGGGTGAGGTGGCGGGCGGCGGCGGGGTGCGGCCGGTGGGTGTGGGGGAGCTTGTCGGGTGGGCTCGGGAAGTTGATGGCCTGCCTACTGGCTGGTGCCGCTGTCGCGTCAGGCTTGGCCCCAGGCCGGTCGCCCGATCAACCCGCCTGGGGTTGCCGCCCGATCAGCGGGTTTCCCGTGGACCAAACCGCGAGTTTGGTCGGGTTGAGGGTGATCAGAACCCGGGTGATCCCCTCGGTGGAGGCATCGATCGCGCACAGTGCGACGATGGATCCTGCCCGGCGGACGAGGACGGCTTCCTGCCCGTTGGACTCGACGAAGTCCAGCGAGACGACCGCGCCGAACTTTCTCATGAGGCCGGCGATGTAGCGGGCGACGTCGGCCCGGCCGGTGACTGGTACCCGCGCCGCGCTGACCATGCCGCCGCCGTCGGCGTAGGAGACGACGTCGTTCGCGAGCAGTTTTTCCAGCTGACCAAGATCACCGGAGCGTGCGGCGGTGAGGAAGGCGTGGAGCAGCCGGCCGTGCTCGGCGGGGGCGACCGGCGCGTGCCGTTCTTCGGCGAGGTGCGTGCGCGCCCGGCGCCCGAGCTGCCGCGCGTTCGCCTCGGTGATGTCGAGGACTTCGGCGATCTGCCGGAAGGGGTAGTCGAAGGCCTCGTGTAGCACGTACACGGCGCGCTCGTGCGGAGTCAGTCGTTGCAGGAGGAGGAGCAAGGCAAGTCCGAGAGCTTCGCCCTGCTCGGCTCGGGTTGCCGGGTCGACCGACGTCTGGGCCGGCTCGGGCAGCCATGGGCCGACGTAGGTCTCTCGCCGGGCGCGTGCCGATGTCGCCGCGTTCAGGGCGAGCCTGGTCGTTGCGGTGACGAGGAATGCTGTGGGGTCCCGTACCGCGCTGCGGTCCGTGCGCTGCCACCGTAGCCACGTGTCTTGGACGATGTCCTCGGCGTCGTGAACGCTGCCCAGCATCCGGTAGGCGATGCCGAACAGCCGGGGCCGGACCGCGTCGAAGGTCCGCACGGCATCCATCGGGACCTCGCGGTGGGACATGCCGTCTCTTTCCTCCCGTTGGTAGCCGCCTGTTGCTGTGTTGCCGAGGTCTTTGTCCACCTGGTTTCAGCTTGCCGGGTGCCGCGTCTGGTGCCGGCATACCCGTTCCGTGATTCGAATCGCTGGCCGTGTCAGCGCGGGCGGCCGGTCGCGCTAAGCCCGGGCGAGGCGTGTCACGGCCTCAGCCTGCCGGTTCGGTGCGGTGGTAGGTCGGCCCCCTGCCGGGCGAGGGCAGCCGGAGAGACGACGGGGCGCTGGTCGCGGGTCGGTTGTCACGATTGCCTGCCTCACCTGGTCCTTGGTGGTGGATCGGCGAGACAGCTCGCCGACGAAACCGGAAGCCGCGGGACGAAGCACCGGTTCCGTGCCGATTCCTCGAGGTGTGGTGAAACGGAGGGTGTCGTGACTTCATCGTTCAGCCGGTTCGCCGTCTCGCGGGCGCCTGACTCGCCGGGCGGGCCTCCGAGGAGATGCTGCCGGCACTGACCTGACCGCATTCCTGGCCCGGTACGGCGACGCCCAGGAGGCGGGCGGCTGCGGGCCTTGCTGCTTCCCAGTCACTTCGCTGGTAGCTGCGGCCGGAGCATCCCCGGCAGGCAGCTTTCCTGTCTCACCGTGTCGACCTCCCGCCCTGCGGACGAGAGGTCCGGAACCGTCGGAAGGCGGCCACCATGACTGACATCGGGCGAAACAACCCAAGCGCACTCGATCAGATCCCGGACCGCGACCCCGAGGAGACCGCCGAGTGGGCGGCCTCTCTCGACGCCGTCACCGCCGCGGCCGGGCCGCAGCGCGCCTCGTACCTCCTGCGCCGCACTCTCGAACACGCTGAGGGCGTCGGCCTTGCGCTGCCGAAGCTGCTCGAGACCGAATACATCAACACCATCCCGACCGCCGCCGAGCCGGAGTTCCCCGGTGATGAGGTGATGGAACGGCGCATCACCGCGTGGAACCGCTGGAACGCCGCCGCGATGGTGACCCGCGGCAGCCGCTATGGCCTGGGCGGTCACATCGCTACCTACGCCTCCGCCGCCTGGCTCTACGAGACCGGCTTCCAGCACTTCTTCTGCGGTAAGGAGGCCGACGGCTCCGGCGACCAGCTCTACCTCCAGGGCCATGCCGCCCCCGGCATCTACGCCCGCGCCTTCCTCGACGGTCGGCTCACCGAGGGCCATCTTGATCGGTTCCGGCAGGAGGCGGGCGGCGACGGCCTTCCCTCCTACCCGCACCCGCGCCGGCTGCCGTGGCTGTGGGAGTTCCCCACCGTGTCGATGGGCCTGGGCCCGCTGTCGGCGATCTACCAGGCGCGGTTCAACCGCTACCTGCAGCACCGTGGCATCAAGGACACCTCAGCCTCGCGGGTGTGGGCGTTCCTCGGCGACGGCGAGATGGACGAGCCTGAGTCGACCGCCGCGCTCGCTCTTGCCGGTCGCGAAGGCCTGGACAATCTCACCTTCGTGGTCAACTGCAATTTGCAGCGGCTCGACGGGCCGGTGCGCTCCAACTTCAAGATCGTTCAGGAGTTGGAGGCGCGGTTCCGCGCGGCGGGCTGGAACGTCGTCAAGTCGCTGTGGGGCTCGGCCTGGGACGACCTGTTCGCGCTCGACACCACGGGCGCGCTCGTCCGCCGGCTGCGCGAGGTCCCCGACGGGCAGTTCCAGACGTACGCGGCCCGGGATGTCGGCTACATCCGCGAGCACTTCTTCGGCGCCGACCCGGCGCTCGTCGAGATGGCGAAGGTGCTGACCGACGCGAAGATCGCCGAGTGCTTCCACGCCTCGCGGGCGGGCCACGAACCCCGCAAGGTGTACGCCGCCTATCGGGCCGCCGTCGAGCACCGGGGCGCGCCGACCGTGATCCTCGCCCAGACGGTCAAGGGCTACACGCTCGGCCCCGCCTTCGAGTCGCGCAACGCCAACCACCAGATGAAGAAGCTGACCGGCGACGAGTTCCGCGCGCTGCGCGACCTCCTCGAACTTCCCATCCCCGACAGCAAGCTCACCGGTGGGGTGGTGCCGTACGTCCACCCCGGCGCTGATTCGCCGGAGGTCCGTTACCTCCACGAGCGCAGGGCCGCGCTGGGCGGGCCCGCCCCGGCTCGCCGGGTCCACCCGGTGGTGCTGCCCGCGCCGTCCGCCAAGCCCTTCGAAGCGTTGGCCAAGGGGTCCGGTAGTCAGGAGATCGCGACGACCATGGCCTTCGTCCGCCTGGTCAAGGACCTGATGCGGGACCCGGAGACCGGCCGGCGTTGGGTGCCGATCGTTCCGGACGAGGCGCGTACCTTCGGCATGGAGTCGCTCTTTCCCACCGCCGGGATCTACTCGCCGCACGGCCAGACCTACGACCCGGTCGACCGCGACACGCTCCTGTACTACAAGGAGGCCACGAGCGGCCAGATCCTCAACGAGGGCATCACCGAGGCCGGTTCGATGGCTGACTTCACGGCCGCCGCCACGTCGTACGCCACGCACGGCGAGCCGATAATCCCCTTCTACATCTTCTACTCGATGTTCGGCTGGCAGCGGACGGCCGACCAGATGTGGGCGCTCGCCGACCAGCTCGGCCGTGGCTTCCTCATCGGTGCCACCGCCGGCCGTACGACGATGACCGGCGAGGGCCTGCAACACGCCGACGGCCACTCCCACCTGATCGCCTCCACCAACCCGGCGGCGATCGCCTACGACCCGGCCTTCGCGTACGAGGTCGCCGTGATCGTCCGCGACGGGCTGCGCCGGATGTACGGCCCGGACGCCGAGGACGTCTTCTACTACCTCACGGTCTACAACGAGGCGAAGGTCCAGCCGCCCATGCCGTCCGGCGCCGACATCGAGGAGGGCATCCTCAAGGGCCTCTACCGGTACCAGGAAGCCAATGCCACGGAGTTGGCGGCGGATGCCCCGCGCCTGCAGCTTCTCGCCTCCGGCACCGCGATCCACTGGGCCCTGGAGGCCCAGCGGCTCCTCGCCGGCGACTGGGGTGTGGCGGCCGACGTGTGGTCGGCCACCTCCTGGAGCGAGCTGCGCCGCGACGCTCTGGACTGTGACGCGGCGCAGCTCGAGGGTGAGGACCGGATCCCTTACGTGACCCGGGTGCTGAACGGCGCTCCCGGCCCGGTGCTCGCCGTCAGCGACTGGATGCGGGCGGTTCCGGACCAGATCAGCCAGTGGGTGCCGCAGGACTGGCACTCGATCGGCACGGACGGCTTCGGCCTCTCCGACACCCGTGCGGCAGTCCGTCGCCACTTCGGGGTCGACCCGCAGTCGGTCGTGGTCGCGGCGCTGGCAGCCCTGGCCCGGCGCGGCGAGGTCAAGCCCGAGACCGTTCAGGAGGCCCGCAAGCGCTACGGGATCGCCTGAAGGCACTCCTGCCTCGTCGTGATCGGGCCCATGGTGATCAGGCGGCGGGTACGGTGAACGTCGTGGAGGATCTCGGCGCGAAGGTCTCGTATCTCGCGCTCCCCGTCGGCACCCGGGTCTACGACGTCGACTCCGCACCCGTCGGCGTGGTCGAGCACGTGCTGACCGACGAACCGAAGGACATCTTCCACGGCATCATCGTGGCACCGGCGGGGCCGGACCAGTCCCACCGCTTCGCCCACCGGGACCAGATCGCCGACCTGTACGAGCGGGGGGTCGTGCTGTCGGTACCCGGTGCCGAGATGCACGAGCCGGGCGAGGACCCGCCGGCCGGAGTGGTCGAGGAAGCGGCTCACAAACCGGTGCAGGCTGACCTGCGCCGCGCCTGGCAGCGGCTGAGCCGACCCCGCTGACGCCAGCAGGCCCGATGCCAGCGGGCCAGATCGGCGCTGCTCAGTGGCAGTTGAGGCCGATATCCCGTAGCGCGCGCTGGTGATTCGCCCGATGGGGATGAGGCAGGGTCACCCCCCGTCCCAGGAGGCTGTCGAGGTACCAGCTCGCTCGGCACCCGAGAGGTGAAGGTGCCATCGCGGCGCATTGAGGTCAGGGGCTCGTAACTGGCGGTTCGACGGCGATCGGGCCGGAGAGGGGAATCAGGTGGAGTACCAGGATTTCATCAACGCAGTTGCCACGCGGGCAAAGGTGTCGACCGATCTGGCGGCGACACTCAGCGCCGCGACGTTGGAGACGTTGGCAGATCGGATCAGCGCCGGCCAGGCTGAGGATCTTGCCTATCAGCTTCCCGAAGGGCTTGACGACCACCTGCGCAAACCGCCGCCGCATCGAAGGGAGGAACATGCCAAGTCATATGATCTCGACCATTTCGTGCGGCGGGTGGCGGACCACCCGGCCATCGATCGTGCGCTCGCCGGTGCCGGGGTCGGCGCGGTGCTCACCACGCTCCGTGAGGCTGTTTCCCGTGACGAGTTCGAGGACGCGATGGCCCAGCTTCCGAAGGAGTTCCGGCAGATGATCGAACCGGTGGGTGCCGGTGGCGGGCAGCGCCGCGGCTCGTAGCACGCACAGTTGAGGCAGGAGCAGGTGCGCCCGCAGCCGGTCGGGGCGCGCGCCGGCGCGGAACGGCGCCCGCAGGTGGACGCACGAGACAGAAGCACTGTCGACGGACGCCGTGACGCACCCCGACTGGTTTGGAAGGAGAACGTGTGAACTACGCCGAGTTTCTCGAAGCGGTGGGGAAGCGGGCCGGAATGCCGGCGGCGGAGGCGACGAACGTCGTCGGCGCCACGCTGACGACCTTGGCGGAACGGGTCAGTGGCGGCGAGGCGCGGCACCTGGCGACGCAGCTCCCCGAGGAGGTGCGAGGGTACCTGCACAAGAACGTGGACTTCGCCGAACAGCTCGACCTCGTGGAGTTCCTGAATGAGGTGGGGGTCCGCGCGGGAACGGATGGCGACCGGTCCGCTGAGGTTGCCCGCGCCGTGTTGACGACGCTGCGCGAGGCGGTGAGCGCCGAAGACCTCAAGGGCCTGGAATCCGAGCTGCCGAAGGACATCCGGCGGCTGCTTCATCCGTTGGACCGCGGCATCGGGGGCTGAACCGAGCCACGTCCTGGCCCGGTCCGGGTACGGTGCGCGGGTGGAGGTTGGATTCGCCCCGCCCGTCTCCGGCTCGTGGGCCACCCCGGAGAACATGGTCCACGTCGCCCGCCGCGCCGAGCAGCTCGGATACCACTCGCTCTGGGCGTTCCAGCGGCTCCTGGTCCCCGCCGACCTTGGCTGGAGCGAGGCCTACCACAGCGTCCAGGACCCGGTGACCACGCTGGCGTTCCTGGCGGCCCACACCACGAGGGTCCGGCTCGGCGTGGCGGTGCTCAACATGCCGTTCATCTCTCCGGTGCTGCTGGCCAAGCAGACCGCGACTCTCGACATC
The DNA here is from genome assembly GCF_029893845.1 of Micromonospora sp. A200. Lineage (NCBI taxonomy): Bacteria > Bacillati > Actinomycetota > Actinomycetes > Micromonosporales > Micromonosporaceae > Micromonospora > Micromonospora sp. A200. The sequence continues at coordinate 13,726 of NZ_JARXXY010000028.1, forward strand.
CTCGCCGGCGGGCGGCTCGACGTGGGACTCGGCCTCGGCTGGGCGGACGAGGAATACCAGGCGACGGGGGTGAGCAAGCATCGGCGGGGCCACCGGGCCGAGGAGTTCCTCGCCGTTCTCCGCGCTCTCTGGCAGGACGACGTCGCCGCGCATCGCGGCGAGTTCTACCAGGTCCCGCCGACGCGCCTGGAGCCGAAGCCGGTGCAGCGGCCACACCCGCCGATTCTGCTCGGCGGCCAGGCGCCCGCCGCGCTGCGCCGGGCCGGCCGGCTCGCCGACGGCTGGGTCAGTGGCAGCCAGGCGGACCTGACGGGCATCGGCGAGGCGGTCGCGACCGTCAAGGCCGCCGCTGCGGAGGCCGGCCGCGATCCCCTCACGCTGCGATTCGTCTGCCGCGGCGCGGTCCGGGTACGGCCGGCGGGCCCGTCCGAGCGCGAGCCGCTCACCGGCACGCTCGACCAGATCCGCTCGGATCTCGGCAGACTCGCCGAAACCGGTATCACGGAAGTGTTCGTCGACCTCAACTTCGATCCGGAGATCGGCTCACCCCGCGCCGACGCGCAGGCGTCGCTGCGCCGGGCCGACGAGGTGCTCGACGCCTTGGCTCCGACCCGCTGACACCCCCGGACCGGCGCTCACCCGGCCGGGTCGGCTGCCGCGTCCGTCGCGGACCACGCCGACCAGCCGGTCACCGCTACCGCGATCACCGGCCCGGCTGGTGGCCGCTTGAGGTACTGCGGGTACTTGTCGGCCAGTGCCGCGCGGGCCGCGGCCTCCTCCGCGCGGTCCTCCACCAGCCGGCCGTGCCCGTCCAGGCGGACCCACCACAGCCGCGACCAGTCCTCGTCGTACTCGTCGACCAGCAGGCAGGCGTGCCCCGTCGCCTGGATGTTCTCCAGCCGGCGCAGCCGCCGGTGACGCTTGGGCTTCTGGTCCACCGCGTGGTAGACGACATCGTAGAGCAGCACGAAGCACACGGGCACCAGGTGGGGACGCCCATCCGCGCCGACGGTGGTCAGCCGGGCCACCCGGGCCGACCCGACCCGGTGCCGGATGTCGTCGGCGGGCACAGGCCCGACGGTAACAGCCGACACCCGTCATGGTGACTCGTTGTGGCCGTGGGTGTGCCGGCGCCGCAGGCGGGTACGCCCTGCCGACCTGACCCCGGGGAGGCGTGATGGCGAGCGAGGCGCCCGACTACTTCCAGCCCGAGGGTGGGCTGGTGCTCACGCACCTGCTGATCGTGCGGGATGTGGACCGTTCCCGGGAGTTCTACCGGCGGGTGCTGGGGGCGACGGTGGTGCGGGAACGCCGGCCGGCGATCCTGCGGCTCCACAACAGCTACATCGTGATCAACGACGAGGGTGGTCCGACCGACGACAAGCCGGGGGTACGAGCACAGGCGCCGTCGGATTCGAACACGCTCAGCAGCGCGATGAACGTCCGGGTCACCGACGTCCGAGCGGTCTACGAGCAGTGGCGGTCACGGGGTGGGGAGTTCCTGACCGAGCCCAAGGATCATGGCGTCGAAACGCGGTGCTACCTGCGCGACCCGGACGGCTACCTGATCGAACTCGGTCAGGGCACCGGGATCCTCGCCGAGATGGGTCGCGCCGCCTCCGCCTGAGCGACTGACACATGCTGGGAACCCAGCCCGGGGCAGCCACGTCGTAGGGGGCATGACGGGTAGCAGCACCCACGTACCCCAGCCAATGGCCGCCACCGGCGTCCCCCGAGTCATGACGCCGGCTCGCGTCATGGGACTGGCCCTGGTCGCCGGCCTGGCGCTGGTCACCGGCTGTACGGCGGAGCCGGCCCCCGTGCCGCCACGGGACCGGGGAGTGCCGGCCGGCGGGTTCCAGCTCGTCGCGTTCGACTCCTGCCCAGAGGCGCTGCGCCAGCTGAAGACGGCCGCCAGGGCGTACGTCGGGCCCTGGGGGTTCGGGCCGAGCGGGGACATCCGTACCTTCGGCCGTGCCGAACAGGCTGAGGCGCCCGCCGCAGCGGGGCGGGCGGATGCGGCGGCCAAGGCTGCCGCCCCCGGCTACTCGGGCACCAACACGCACGAGGCCGGGGCCGATGAACCGGACCTGGTCAAGACCGACGGCAAGCGGATTGTCACCGTGAGCCGAGGCAAGCTGTACGTGGTCGACCCGGCCACCCGCCGGCTGACCGGAGAGCTGGAACTGGCACCGGGCGCCGATGGGTACGGCGGGGGCGAGGACGCCCTGCTGCTGCACGGTGACCGGGCGCTGGTGCTGCGCCGCGACGGGTGGGCCGGGATGGCGAAACCGGCCGTCCCCGAGGGAGGCGCGCCGGCCGACGCCCCGATGCCGGACAGCATCGTCGGGCCCCAGCTGATCATGGTCGACCTGTCCGGCGCGCCGAAGATCATCGGCGAGTACCGGATCGACGGCAGTCTGGTGGACGCCCGCCAGGTGGGCACGACGGTCCGGGTCGTGGTCCGCTCCGCGCCCCGGCTGAACTTCCCGTACCGGGAACGGGCCACCGATGGGCAGCGCACCACCGCCAACCGCGAGATCATCGACAACGCCACCGCCGACGACTGGCTGCCCCGGTACGAGGTCACCTCCGGCGGGCGAACCAGCGCGGGACGCATCGGCTGCGAACGGGTGAGCCGGCCGGCCGCCTACTCCGGCACGTCGCTGGTGACCGTGCTCAGCTTCGACCTCGGTGCGGCCACGCTCGGCGCCGGCGACCCGGTCACCGTGATCGCCGACGGCGACACCGTCTACAGCAACGGACCCCGGCTGTACGTCGCCAACGACCAGCGCTGGCGGGTGCTGCCGATGCTGACCGCGCGGAACATCGCCCCCGATCCCAAAGACGAGACCACCGAGATCTATCAGTTCGACACCACGGGCGCGGGTGCCCCGCGGTACGTCGCCACCGCGTCCGTACCGGGCTGGCTCATCAACCAGTACGCCATGTCGGAGTGGGACGGGCACCTGAGAGTGGCCACCACCAGTGGCCGTACCTGGGGCGACAAGCCGAACTCGACGTCCGGCGTGTACGTCCTGCGCGCCGACGGCACGGCGCTGACCCAGGTCGGCAAGGTCACCGGACTGGGCAAGGGGGAACGGATCTACGCGGTACGGTTCGTCGGCGGCACCGGGTACGTCGTCACCTTCCGGCAGACCGACCCGCTCTACACCGTCGATCTGCGTGATCCGAAGGCGCCGAAGGTGAGCGGCGAACTGAAGATCAACGGGTATTCGGCGTACCTGCACCCGGCCGGCGACGGACGGCTGCTCGGTGTCGGGCAGGAGGCGTCCGACCGGGGCCGGGTACAGGGCACCCAGCTCTCGCTCTTCGACGTCGCCGATCCGGCCAAGCCGACCCGGATCGCCCAGTATCACGTCAAGCAGGGGCACTCCGAGGCGGAGTTCGACCCGCACGCGTTCCTCTACTGGCCGGCCGAACGCCTGGTCGTGGTCCCGTTGACCGTCCACGGCACGGGCGCCGTGAGCAAGCCTGGCAGCCCAGGCCTGCCGAGCAACGTGGCGCTGGCTCTGCGAGTCGGCGACGGCGGGTTCACCGACGTCGGGACGGTCGACCACATGCTGGGCACGCGCCGCGGCGAGGATCCGGCGCCGATCCGCCGGTCACTGGTGGTCGACGGAGTCCTCTGGACCGTTTCTGACGCTGGCGTGAAGGCGACCAGCCTCTCCACCATGAAGACACTCGGCTGGCTGCGTACAGCGTGACCCGCATAGTGGCGTCCGAAGTGGCCGAGATGCACGAGCCGGGCGACGACCCGCCGGCTGGAGCGGCCGAGGAAGCGGTTCACAACTCGGTGCAGGCGGACCTGCGCCGCGCCTGGCAGCGGCTGAGCCGACCCCGCTGAACCCGGCGTGCATCCCCACCCCACGTGCTGCGCTGGGCAGATCAGCGGACGTCGCTGGACGCCCGCTGATCGCCGAGCGACTCCCGCCGCTGGGACGTGTGTCGCCGCCCCTGATGACTGCTATTTCTTCTTGTGCTTGGGCGGCAGCGTCGCGGCGTAATCCTGCGCCTTGTTGACCCACAGGGTCGATTGTTCGGCGGTGAACGACGAGGGCAGCGACAGGTATCCACCCATCGGTCGCTCGGCCGGGCCGAACGATCCCGCTCCCTCGATCATCGCCAGCTCGGCCAGGTCGTCGGCGGCGAGCTTCACGCCGACCGACGAGCCGAACAGGCCGGCGAACATGTTGCCGTTGACGAAGGCACCGAGGTTGCCGAACATCGGTTTGACCTCGACTCCCGGTGCCTCCGGCACGAGGGAGCGAAAGAACTGCTTGTCAGCGTCGGTGGGCTTGGGCATCTGCATGGTCGGATCCTGTCAGGCAGCGACCGGGCGACGGCCGGCGAAAGCGGCCAGCCGCTCCATCGGGTCGGCATCGGTGGACGGGGTGACCTCGTCGGCGAATGAGGAACCGCGGCCACCGGGGACGAGCTGCTCGGCGAGCTTGTGGACGTAGGCCACGACCTCGTCACTGACCACCAGGGGCCTGCCGCTGCCCTGGGCCATGTCCCACGCGTGTAGCAGGAATTCCACCGGCATGATGCTCGCCGCGAACCTGGCCGGCATCTCGCCGCCGCCGGGGAAGGGAACGCTGCCGTCGAGGCCGCGGGCCCGCCATCCCTCGATGGCCTGCGCCGCCATGGTGGCCACCCGGTTCTCCAGCGAACCCGTCTCACGGTTCACGACCTCGACGCCGGCCATCGAGCCGAAGGCGACCATGGAGCCGAACAGGTGCTCGGCGAGGTCGTGGCAGGTGAAGTCCGCGCACGGGGTCTGCTTCGGCCGGTCCTCAGGGGTCAGCTGGTGCAGGATCGTCTGGAGCACGGCCAGCGTGGCGTCGGCGGCGGACAGCTCATCAAGCCGCTCGGGAGCGGCGGACCACTCGTCCGGGCCGGCGTCCCCGGCGACGGCAGCCTTCTCAAGACGGCCGAGGTAGTGGTTCCAGCCCTCGGCGTGCATCGCCGCCTGCTCATCGGTCAGCCCCTCATGGGTGAGGGTGACCTTGGTGCCGTCGGCGACCGGCTCGACCGTGATCGTGACGGTCGAGGTGTCGGGGGCGAGGCCCGGGTTGCCTTCCCAACCCCAACCGAACACGACACGCTTGCCGGGCTCCACCTCCCGGAAGGTGCCCGCCGCCACATGGCCGGGGGTGATGGTCCAGCGGTAGTCACCACCCACGCGGAGGTCGACGCGGGCGGACACCGTCTGCCAGCGGCGTAGCCGCTCCGGCTCGGTGATGAGGGCGAATGCCTCGTCGATGTCGACGGGAAGAATGACGGTCTTGGTGAACATCAGTGGTCTCTCTCGATCCGTTGAGCCTTCAGGGCGTGTGCGTCGGCGACCAACTGGTCGAGCTCGGCGGTCCAGAACCGGTCGATCTCGGCCTGCAGCCGACGGAGTCCCTCGGGAACGACCCGATAGATGCGCTCACGGCCGACCTTCTCGGCCTCCACCAGGCCGACTTGCGCCAGCAACAACAGATGCTGGGAAATCGCCGACCGGGTGACCGTGAACTCCGCCGCGATGCTGCTCACCGTGCGGGGCTGTGACGCGAGCAGCTGCAAGATCCGTCGCCGGGTGGGCTCAGCGGCGGCAGACAACGCGTCGATCACCAGAAACACGTTAGCCACGGCTAACGCTTTTGTCAAAGCCGCGCCGCTGCGGCGGCCGCCCACCCGGCGCGGCGGCTGTGTCGGGTGGCGGGCTGACACCTGCCGTCACCTCGATAGCGAGACACGCGATCCTCCGACCCGCACAGCTACGGGTGCGGGCGTAGCGGCTTCCTCAGGAGCGTTCGTAGCCGACGGTGCCGTTGGCGATCTGTGGGTGACACGGGCGTTGGCGGGTAGCCCACGCCCGCGGGGAACAGGTTGCGTCTCCCTCCGGGCTGGCGGTGTAGGAATGAGTTCAACGGCCACCTGACGGGCCTGCCGCACGGCCGGGGTTCAGGCTGACCGGGCAGTGTCGGTGATGTGCGCGAGCACGGCCGAGTAGTCCCGGTCGCCGAGGCCGGCTTCCTGTGCTGCCACGACCCATTGCCGGGCGGCCGTCGCGACCGGCAGTTCGACATCTGCCGACTCGGCGGCCGACACGACCAGATCGACGTCCTTCCGGGCGAGTGACAGCGCGAACCGCAGCGGGAATTGACCGGACTCGACCGCTGGCCGCCGTCGATCCGCCTGCGCGCCGACGGGAGTCGCGGACAAGACCTCGAACGCGACGTCGCGCGGCAGACCAAGCCCGTCCGCGAGAGCGAGCGCCTCACCGAGGACCGCGAGCACCCCGAAGAGGGTCGAATTGGCGACCAGTTTGGCGGCCGCGCCGGCACCGAGCGGTCCGACATGCATCGGCGAGCCAAGCGCGCCCAGCACCGGCATCCACCGTTGGACAAGCGGCTGCGGCCCTCCGACGAATATCCGCAGCGAGCCCGACTCGGCCTCCGAGACGCTGCCCAGCACCGGCGCATCGAGCAGGCCAACGCTACCCGGCAGCATCGCTGCCAACCGTCGCACGGCGGCCGGCCCGACCGTCGACATCTCAACGAGCGTCGTCGACGCGGTGGCACCCGCGAGGATGCCCCGCGGGCCCTCGGTCACCTCTCGGAGCGCGGCCGGATCGGACAGCATGGTGATGACCAGGTCGGCGCGGTGGGCAGCCTCCGCCGGACTATCGGCAGCGACGGCGCCACGTGCTACAAGATCGCTGGCCCGCTGCGGCGTGCGGTTCCAGACAACGAGGTCATGGCCGGCATCGAGCAGCCGGCCCGCCATCCGGCTACCCATCCCACCCAGACCGATCACAGCGACCGTGGCCATGGCCCCATCCTGCCAATTTCCTCAGGGCAATGCGGTACGCAGAGCCGATACCTCACCCCAGATCCGTTCGTATCCGATGGTGCCGCAGGCGATCGTCGGGCGGTAGAAAACCGCTGCAGCGATCGAAGTGTCGGCCGACGCGTCGATCGCGCCTGGGCGAACATGGTGGCCATGGTGTTACCCAGACGCTTGGCGCGGTTCAACCGGGTCGTCACCAACCGCGTGACCGGTCCGCTGGCCGGGCGGCTGCCCGGCTTCGGCGTCATCATCCACCGGGGCCGCCGCTCCGGTCGGGTGTACCGGACTCCGATCAATATCTTCCGGACGTCCGACGGTTACGTCGCCGCGCTGACCTACGGGGTCACCGACTGGGCGAGAAACCTACTGGCGGCCGGCGGCTGTGAGCTGGAGATCCGCGGCCGGCGAGTGCCCCTCACCGGTCCCCGCCTCGTGCACGACCCCACCCGCCGGGACATGCCGCCGGTCGTCCGCCAGCTCGTCGGGGTGATCGACGTGACCGACTTCCTCTATCTCGACACCGTGCCCGATGCAGACCACGTCAGACGTGCGTGATCAGTTCTTGCCGTACGAGGTCAGGGTCTTCTCCCATTGACCGTCTACGCCACGGCGCCGTGAGCAAGCCTGGCAGCCCGGGCCTGCCGAGCAACGTGGCGCTGGCTCTGCGAGTCGGCGACGGCGGGTTCACCGAGGTCGGCACGGTCGACCACACGCTGGGCACGCGCCGCGGCGAGGATCCGGCGCAGATCCGCCGGTCACTGGTGGTCGACGGAGTCCTCTGGACCGTTCCGACGCTGGCCTGAAGGCGACCAGCCTCTCCACCATGAAGACCCTCGGCTGGCTGCGTACGGCGTGACAGGCATGGTGGTGTCCGGGTGGCCCGCCGTCCTGGACACCACTCCGAGCCGTCGTGGAGGAATTACTCACCACGAAGGTCGGCAAGATCGACAGAAGGCCGCTGCCGCGTGTCGTCGGTTGGCGATTCCGGGCCGGACAGGGCGCGTCGACCTCGCCGTCCGTCTCAGCGCTGGCTGGCCTGATGGGCCCTCCCGGTGGCGGGTCCGCGAGCGGCGGTTCCAGCCGGTGCGGTGCGGGCGCTGCGGCTTGGACCAGGTCGAGGTGTACGCGTACCTCGACCTGGTCGCCCCCGACCTCCCCGCGCAACGCCTGGCCCGTGTGGGGCGCGCTGGACTGGTGCGAGTCCGCTGGGCGTGAGCGCGAGGAGGTCGCCCGGAATCAGCTCGGGCCGCCGGGGCGCGTCAGGTCCCCGACGCCGGCGGCCCGCATCTGTGGGTCTGCCGGTGCTCCCGGTCGACCATCCGGACCGCCGCTTACTCGAAGGCCTCCCGGACGCTGATGATCCCGTTGCCGTCGCAGTCGGCGGCGCCGGTCCGCAGCCCCTCGAGAAAGGGCCCGAGAACGCGGACGGCAGCGCGTGCTGCTGGTAACCGTCACCCTCGTGTGCCAACTCGTGGCCCCGGCGGACACCACGACGATGCGGCTGCGGTCCCCGCGCTGCTTGAGGTCACGGGTGAGGGGTGCATGGCCGCCACTGAGCGTCGTTCGCGCCGGACGGCGGGTCCATTTCCCGCCCGGCCTGCGCAAGAAGGCACGGCAGGCACCACGCGCCAGGTTTGTTCGTCCTGATTCGGGTCATTCGTGGGCAACATCAGGTCGGGGAGACGGTGAGGTGACTGGTTGTGAGCCTCTTGCGCAGGAAGTCCGTCGAGCAGTCGATGCGCGACACGGAGCAGCCGGAGCACCGGCTTCGCAAGGACCTGTCCGGCCTGGATCTCACCGTGTTCGGCATCGGGGTCATCATCGGTACGGGCATCTTCGTGCTGACCGGGGTGGCCGCGAACCAGACTGCCGGGCCGGCGGTCGCGCTGTCGTTCGTCGTGGCCGGTATCGCCTGCGCGCTGGCGGCGCTGTGCTACGCGGAGTTCGCATCCACCGTGCCGGTCGCCGGCAGCGCCTACACCTATTCGTACGCGGCGCTCGGCGAGCTGATCGCGTGGATCATCGGCTGGGACCTCATCCTGGAGTTCGTCCTCGCCGCTGCGGTGGTGGCCGTGGGCTGGTCACAGTACTTCGCAGTGCTCCTTGAGACGCTCGGGGTGACGCTGCCGCCCGCCATCACCGGGGGCGAGGGCGGCGCGTTCAACCTGCCCGCCGCGTTGATCGTGTTGATCCTCACCGCGGTCCTGGTCGCCGGCATCAAGGTCTCGTCGCGGCTGAACGCCGTGGTGGTCACCATCAAGGTGGCAGTGGTCCTCTTCGTGATCGTCGCCGGACTGTTCTTCGTCAAGCGCGACAACTACACGCCGTTCGTCCCGCCGGCCGAGCCGGCGTCGGGCGGTTCCGGCGCCGATGCGACCCTGCTGGAGGCCGTCTTCGGGCAGGCCCCCGCCAACTTCGGGATCAGCGGCATCTTCGCCGCGGGTGCGCTGGTGTTCTTCGCGTTCATCGGCTTCGACATCGTGGCCACCGCGGCCGAGGAGACCCGGGTGCCGCAGCGCGACGTGCCGCGCGGGATCCTCGCTTCGCTGGCTGTCTGCACCACGCTCTACGTCGCCGTCTCACTGGTGGTGGTGGGAATGCAGAACTACGCCGAGCTGGACACGGCGGCACCGCTGGCTGCGGCGTTCCAGGCCGTCGGGCAGCCGTTCATCGCCAACCTGATCACCGTCGGCGCTCTCGCCGGGCTGACCACGGTGGTCATGATCCTGATGCTGGGGCAGAGCCGGGTCGCGTTCGCCATGAGTCGGGACGGGTTGCTGCCGCGCTGGTTGGCGCGGGTGCATCCGCGCTTCGGCACCCCGCACCGCATCACCATCATCGTGGGCGTGGTGGTGGCCGTGCTCGCCGGGTTCATCCCGCTGGAGGAACTCGCGGAATTGGTCAACATCGGCACCCTGTTCGCGTTCGTCCTCGTCGCGGCGGCGGTCATCCTGTTGCGCCGTACCCGGCCGGACCTGCCTCGCGGCTTCCGCGTCCCCTGGGGACCGGTGATTCCGGTTCTCGCGATGGTGGCCTGCGCCGTGCTGATGCTGTTCCTCACCGTCGAGACCTGGCTGCGGTTCTTCGCCTGGATGGCGCTGGGGATCGTCGTCTACTTCCTCTACGGCCGTCGGCGCAGTCGCCTCGCCCACGACGGGCAGGAAGGCCCACCGATGCCTGGCCAGCCGGACCTCGACACCGGTTTCGGCTCCTCGTCGCCCCCGCCGCGCTGACCGGCTGATCGTCCCGGCCGAGGATTCCCGGCGCTTACGCCATCGGTCCATTGCTACCGGCGGATGCCCGACGGCCGCCGCGGCCCGGCCGTGTCGGCCACGGCGCGGCTCAACCGTCGACCCGCTCGACGAGGGCCGCGGTCACCTCGCGGTTGTCGGCGGTGTCGCTGAGATCGCGGGTCCGGGTGCCCGGCTCGTGCAGCATCGAGTCCATGGCAGCCAGCACGTCGAAGCTTCCCGGCTTCAGCATGAACTTGGCGGCCAGCGCGTCGATGTGCTCACTGCGCCACGCCACATCCGGGAAGGCGGTCACCTTGCTGACACCGCGATCGAAGTGTCGCCCGGCGCTTCGATCGCGCCTGAGGGAACATGGTGGCCAGGGTTCTACCCAAGCGGTTGGCGCGGTTCAACCCGGTCGTCATCAACCGCGTGACCGGTCCGCATGAGGTGCTGGTCGCGCCGGAAGCGGGGCGGCACAGCCCGGCGCAGGACTCGGTCCGAGCGCATCCGCGCGAGGACCTGCATGGCCAGATCACGCAGGAGGAACGCCAGCCGGGGCGCGTCGTAGCCGACGTCAGCCACCACCAGGATGTTCGAATCACCCGCCTGCCACTGCCCGGCCGATCAGCCGCCCCACGAGGTTCCGCAGTGCCCGGCGGTGACTGCCGCGGCGTCATCACCCGGCGCCAACCGCACCGCGCCGTCGGGTCCCGGACGGTACGGGCTGGACAGGGGAGAGCCCGGGAGACGCCCGCCGCCGCGATACATGGCGCGCCCGACGTAGATCACGTTTGCGTACGCCGGGTCGTCGCGGTGGCCCTTCAGGTTGACGACCGTGGTTGCTTGCACGACCGGATCCTCCGCCGGTGGACTGCGCCTGTTCAAGGAGAGCGGCAAAATCGGAAACGCAAATTGCCCAAGTCAGGCAGGCGTCACGCACCACCGACGTTCGGCCGCTGGTGGTCGGTCAGCCGGAACCCGACACCGCGCACCGCGTCGATGGTGACGCCGGTGCCGAGCTCGTTGAGCTTGCGCCGCAGCCGCTTCACCAGGGACTGCACGTCCGCCTTGCGCTGCAGCGCCTCGTCCCGCCAGACCGACCGGTGCAGCTCGGCGTAGCTCCAGACCCGGACCGGCTCGGCGGTCAGGCAGACCAGCAGGTCGTGCTCGAGTCGGGTCAGGTCGATCTCGCCTTCCCGACAGCGGACGGTGGACCGGGCGGAGTCGATCAGCAGGGTGTCCGCTGCCGCGGGCACGGCGGCGGCGGGTGCTGGCGCGGACGACGCACCGGGAAGCTGCTGCGGGGTCGCGATCAGCCTGCGCAGTTCGTCGAGGTCGGCGACCAGCAGCAGAGGCGCGATGCCGTCGAGGCGCTCCGCGAGCCGGATCCGCTCGGCCGGCGACGGCGTCACCGCGATCAACAGCGGGAACAGCTCCTCGGCCGGATCGGACCCGCCCGGCACAGTGCTTTCGTCGTCCTTGGCCACCGTACCTACCCGGAAACGCTGGGCAATTTCTGCCCAGCTTCGTCTTGGTCGTGACAATAATTGTCAAGCCTGCCGTCGGCCAGCCAACCGTTAGTGACAAGTTGCTTACGTCGCGTCCTTGATCGTCCTCTCCGCTAGATCATAGTGTCCAGACGGGCAGCCGGCGTGACCCGCACGGCGCCTGGGGGGCGTGGGGGTTCTTCCGTACCGTTGTCGTCAAACGAGAGATGAGGTCTCCTGCACCCTTCACCAGGGCTCGATCATCCGCGGGTCGTTGTGAAGGAGGCAGCAGCGATGCTGAGACGTCCACACAGGAGGCGCGTAGCCAGGTGTCTGGTGAGCGCCGGCGCGGCGATGGTCCTCGCCGCGACAGGTTTGGCCACCACCGGTTCAGGTGCGCAGGCGGCGCTGGCCGGGACAGAGGCAGGTGTCGCCTCCCCATCGGACAAGATTCGCCCGGACCTCGCACAGCAACTCCAGGCCAAGAGCGAGGGGGACTTCTGGATCCACTTCAAGGACCGGGCGGACCTGAGCCAGGCGAGTGCGATCAAGGACTGGGCCAAGCGCGGTACGGCAGTCGCCGACGCACTGAGGAAGACCGCCGCCGACAGCCAGGCCAAGATCCGGGCTGAGCTCGACGGCGCGGGCGCGAAGTACCAGACGTTCTGGGCGACCAACGCCATCAAGGTCAGCAGCGGCTCGCTGGCGATGGCGCAGAGCTTCGCCGCCCACGCCGAGGTCGAGGGCCTGTACGCCCCGGTCGCCTACAAGGTGCCCGAGGTCACCAAGGGCACCGACGAGAAGACCGTGAACGCCTTCGAGTGGGGCATCGCCAACATCAACGCCGACGACGTCTGGTCGCAGTACGGCGTCAAGGGTGCGGGCATCACGGTGGCGAACATCGACACCGGGGTGCAGTTCAACCACCCGGCGCTGGTGAACTCCTATCGCGGCAACAACGGCGACGGCACGTTCGACCACAACTACAACTGGTTCAACGCCGCCGGGACCTGCGCCGCCGCGCCCTGTGACAGCAACGGCCACGGCACGCACACGATGGGCACGATGGCCGGCGCCGACGGTGCGAACCAGATCGGCGTCGCACCCGACGTCAAGTGGATCGCGGCGAACGGCTGCTGCCCCACCGACGCCGCACTGATCACCTCCGGCCAGTGGCTGCTCGAGCCGAGGGACCTCAACGGTCAGAACCCGGATGCCAGCAAGCGCCCGAACATCATCAACAACTCGTGGGGGACCACGCTGCCCTCCAACGATCCGTTCATGGAGGACGTGACCAACGCGTGGACGGCGTCGGGCATCTTCGGCGCCTGGTCCAACGGCAACAACGGTCCGGCGTGCCAGACCAGCGGCTCCCCGGGCAGCCGGACCAGCAACTACTCGGCCGGCGCGTACGACATCAACAACAACATCGCCAGCTTCTCCTCCCGCGGTTCCGGGCAGGACGGCCAGATCAAGCCCAACATCTCTGCACCTGGCGTGAACGTCCGGTCGAGCGTTCCGGGCAGCAGCTACGCCAGCTTCAACGGCACCTCGATGGCGGCCCCGCACCTCGCGGGCGCGGTTGCGCTGCTGTGGTCGGCGGCACCGGCCCTGGTCGGCGACGTCAACGCGACCCGTGCGCTGCTGGACAACACGGCGGTCGACAAGGAAGACCTCCAGTGCGGTGGCACCGCGGACGACAACAACGTCTACGGTGAGGGCCGGCTGGACGCACTCGCGCTGCTCAACTCCGCCCCGATCGGCGACACCGGCACCCTGGCCGGAACGATCACCGACGCCGGCAGCGGCGCCCCGATCGGCGGTGCCACGGTGGCCCTGACCGGTGCGGCGTCCCGCCAGCTGACCACCGGGAGTGACGGCAAGTACTCGTCGCTGCTTCCGGTCGGCGACTACCAGGTGGCCGTGTCGGCGTTCGGCTACCAAACCAAGACGGTGTCGGCGACGGTCACCAAGGACACGACCACGACGACCAACGTCGCGCTGACGGCGGTGCCGAGCGTCACGGTCAGCGGAACGGTCACCGACGGCTCTGGCCACGGCTGGCCGCTCTACGCGAAGGTGAGCGTCGAGGGTCCGTCGGGCGTGTCCGACTACACCACGCCCGCCAACGGCCGCTACAGCTTCAAGCTTCCGACGGGCGCAACGTACAGCGTGAAGGTCGAGGCGAAGTACCCGGGCTACCAGACCGTGACCAAGGAGGTCGTGGTCGGCTCGGGCGATGTCACGAACGACGTCGCCGTACCGGTCAACACCAACGCCTGCACGACGGCCCCCGGATACCGGTACGGCTCAGACGGTGTCTATCAGACCTTCGACGGCACCACCGTGCCGGCCGGCTGGTCCGTGGTGGACCACCTCGGCACCGGTCAGATCTGGGAGTTCACCGACACCGGCGATCGCGGCAACCTGACCGGCGGCACCGGCAACTTCGCCGTCATCGACAGCGACAACTACGGAAGTAGTGGCCGACAGGACACCTCCCTCGTCAGCCCGGTCGTCGACCTGACCGGCGTCGCGGCACCGGTCGTCCGGTTCAACCAGGACTACAACTGGCTGGGCTCCGATCGTGCGGACGTCGACCTCAGCCTCGACGGCGGCACCACCTGGACCAACGTGCTCCGGCAGGCGGCCGACTTCCGCGGACCGCGGGTGACCGAGGTCCCGATCCCGCAGGCCGCGGGCCAGGCGCAGGCCCGGGTCCGGTTCCACTACTACGACGCCCAGTGGGAATGGTGGTGGCAGGTCGACAACGTGCTGATCGGCAGCGAGGTCAACTGCGAGCCGACCAACGGTGGCCTGGTGCTCGGTCATGTCCGGGACAAGAACGACGACGGCTACGTCAACGGCGCCACCGTCACCAGCGACGACCGGCCCGCTGAGACGGCCACCACCGCGGCGACGCCGGACGACACCGAACTGGCGGACGGCTTCTACTGGATGTTCTCGTCGCTGACCGACCAGCACAAGTTCACCGCGAAGGCCGGCAACTACGTCAGCCAGACCAAGCAGGTCGACGTCCGGGCCGACGGGGCGACCGCCGCGGACTTCCAGCTCGCGGCCGGCCGGCTGTCGGTGCAGCCGACCGAGGTGAGTGGGACGGTCCAGATGCCCACCGGCAAGGTCAACAAGACCTTCACGGTGACCAACACCGGCGGGGCGCCGGTCGACGTCGAGTTCGGTGAGCGGGACGGCGGGTTCGTACTCCTGCGGGCCGACGGGTCCCAGATGAACAAGCAGGAGGTCCTCGCGGCCAGCGGCGCACCGGAGCAGCGGCTCGACGCCCCGACGTCGTTGGCCGCGAGGGTGTCCGGCAAGGCGGCCACGGCAACCTCCGCCACGGTCGGCCCGCAGGCCGAGCCCTGGACCGACATCGCCGACTACCCGGCCAACGTGATGGACAACCGGGTGGTGAACCTGGACGGCAAGGTGTACTCGATCGCCGGCGGCAACGGATCGGCGTCCACGACGAAGAACTACGTCTACGACCCGATCGCCCAGAGCTGGACGTCGATCGCCGATCTTCCGGCCGCACGGAACGCCATGACCGTTGGCGTCGTGGACGGGAAGATCATCGCGACCGGCGGCTGGGGGGCGTCCGGCCCCGACGCCACCACCTGGTCGTACGACCCGGCGGCCAACTCCTGGACCGCGAAGGCCGACAACCCCGCGCCGCGCTCCGCTGCCGGGCAGGCGGTCGTCGACGGCAAGCTGTACGGCGTCGGGGGTTGCACGACCTCGAGCTGCCTGCCGATGTCGAACGACGTCGTCCGGTACGACCCGGGCAGCAACAGTTGGGAGACGTTGCCCGACTACCCCAAGTCGGTGGCGTTCCTCTCCTGCGGCGGGATCGACGGCGTCGTCTACTGCACGGGCGGTAACGACGGGTCTGCGGTTCTGAAGGCAAGCTATGCCTTCGATCCGGGCGCCAACGCCTGGACCGCCGTCGCCGACGCGCCGGCGGACAGCTGGGCCAGCTCGTTCGCCGTCGCGAACGGCAAGCTCCTCGTTGTCGGCGGCGTGCAGGGCGGAGCCATCACCAACGCCGGCTTCGCCTACGACCCGGCAACCAACGCGTGGTCCAACCTGCCGAACGCCAACACCCCGCGGTACCGCGGTGGCGCCGCGTGTGGCTTCTACAAGATCGGTGGCTCGTCGGGCAGCTTCAACGCGATGCCGGACAGCGAGGCGCTGCCCGGGCTCGAGGAGTGTGCCGAGGGCGGCGCGGACGTCAGCTGGATGACGATCGACAAGACGGCAGCCACGCTGGCGCCGGGTGAGAAGGTCACGGTCACCGTCGGGATGACGGCGAACGTCGACCAGCCGGGCACCTACTCGGGGTCGGTTTCGATCAAGGAGAACACGCCGTACACGGTGCAGCCGGTGGCGGTGACGATGAACGTGCAGCCTCCGAAGTCGTGGGGCAAGCTGATGGGCACGGTCACCGGGACGAACTGCCAGGGCGCCGGCTCACCGCTCCCTGGTGCGGCCGTCCAGGTCAACTCGAAGGCGATGTCGTGGACATTCGCCACCGACGCGGCGGGCAAGTACGCCTACTGGATTGACCGCAAGCACAACCCGCTGACGATCATTGTCGCCAAGGACGGCTGGCAGCCCCAGACCCGTCAAACGACGATCACCAACGCCCCGGCGGTGGAGAACTTCGCACTGTCCCCTACCCGCTGCTGACAGCTGACGCCAGCTGACAGATCCGGCCCGCCTGGTATCCGACCAGGCGGGCCGGACCGGTTCCGAAGGTTGCGAGCCGCGGCCTCAGACGCGACTGGTGGTCAGGCCGAGGCGAGGCGGAAGCCGACCCCGCGGACCGCGTGGATCGTCGCCGAGGCATCCAGCCGGGCGAGCTTGTGCCGTGCCCTCCGCACCAGGGAGTGCATGTCGGAGCCGCGGCCGAGGTGCTCGTTGCCCCAGACCTCGAGGTGCAGCCGCTGGTAAGTCCAGACCTGTCCGGGCGCGCCGACCAGGCACAGCAGCAGGTCATGCTCGAGTGGGGTCAGTTCGATCTCGCGGTCCAGCCAGCGCAGCACCCGTCGGTCGGAATCGACGCTCAGGTCTGGTGGTGGTGTACCGCCGTCCCCCTCGGCTGCGGCGCTCACCGTCTGGCCGGGCGGAGCCGCCGCGCCGTCGGGCGTCCGGGCCACGTCGAGGAACTCCCGCGCCTGATCGACGCTCGAGACGATCAGGACCGCCGCTGTCCCGGCGAGCAGTCGGGCGAGCTGTCTGCGTTCGGCCGGCGTGGAGGCAATGCCAATGACCAAGGACGCGGTCGGGAGCCCCCTCATCCCCACCCCTTCCGGTTGCCCACCCATTCCGGGACAGTTTCTGCGTGACGCCGATCAATCGGCATCGTGACCCTGCCGGCTTGCTGAACAACAGCTGCAGACAAGTGCCAGCGAACGGACAGCCCAATGTGGGCAATATCGGAAGCGTGATCTTCAACGTGTGGGGGAAACGGCTTGTCGGACATGCGCGCAGTCTTCTTCGCGGTGCCCCGCCGAGCGCGTAGTCTCGGACCGCGGCGCGTCGTCCGGACAGTCGCTGAACGTTTTCCAATGCTGCCACTGTCGGTTCAGGCAATCGTGATGGATCTCTTCCGGCGTCTTCAGCCGCAGCTTGGGTGAGACAGTTGAAATAATAGTGCACTTCGATGCAAGGGGCAACGTACCGATTGGCCGTCGCATTGTCGTAGCAGATACCAGCCCATGCGCAAAAGCTTTGGTCATCATCGTGGCCGGCATCCAGGCGGTTGCCCTGATCTTTGTTCTTGTCATCCGTCGACCGGTTACCCACGCCCCCGTTCCGTGAGCCGGCGGCGGACGTCTACCGCCGGGTCGTCGACCCTAGGACTACTACCGCCGCCTGGCGTGATCCACCCGGCCGCGCCGGCCACGAGGGCCAGTGGTTCCGGCCGTGTCGCTGACACGTGCGGCGGCACGGCCGGCGGGTCAGACCTGCGTGATCACGTTCTTGCCGTACGAGGAGAGGGTCTTCTCCTTGTCGTCATGCATGAGGTAGAGGGCGAAGTTGTGCACCCCGATCTCCTTGAGCTCCTGCAGCCGGTCGACATGGGCTGACTCGGGGCCGACGAGGCAGAACCGGTCGACGATCTCGTCGGGCACGAAGTCGGTGGACGGATTGCCGGCGCGGCCGTGGTGGGCGTAGTCGTAGCCCTCGCGGCCCCTGATGTAGTCGGTGAGCGCCTTCGGCACGACCCCGGAGTCGCCGTAGCGCGCGACCAGGTCGGCCACGTGGTTGCCGACCAT
This sequence comes from Micromonospora sp. A200, assembly GCF_029893845.1. Taxonomy (NCBI): domain Bacteria; kingdom Bacillati; phylum Actinomycetota; class Actinomycetes; order Micromonosporales; family Micromonosporaceae; genus Micromonospora; species Micromonospora sp. A200. The sequence continues at coordinate 31,606 of NZ_JARXXY010000028.1, forward strand.
GCCGCCGAACCAGCGCAGCTGATCCCGTTGGTGCGCGAGGTTCGTGCCCACGTAGGCCGGCGCGGCCACGCACATCGTGATCGAGTCCGGGTCTCGACCTGCTGCGGTGGCCGCATCGCGTACCGAGCCGATCGTCCAGCGGGCGATGTCGGGATCGGCCGTCTGCAGGATGAAGCCGTCGGCCTGCTCGCCGACCAGCCGCAGCGCCTTCGGGCCGTAGGCGGCCATCCAGATCTCCAGCCGGCCGTCCCGCACCCACGGGATGCGCACCGGCGTGCCGTGGTGTTCGACCTCGTTGCCTTCGGCCAGCTCCTTGATCACGTGCATCGCGTCCTTCAGCGTGGCCAGGCTCGCCGGCGGCTGGCCGATGACCCGCCGGGCCGAGTCGCCGCGGCCGATCCCGCACACCGTGCGGTTGCCGAACATGTCGTTGAGCGTGGCGAAGAGCGACGCGGTGACCGACCAGTCGCGGGTGCTCGGGTTGGTCACCATCGGCCCGACGATCAGGTGCTTGGTGGCGGCGAGGACCTGCGAGTAGATGACGAACGGCTCCTGCCACAGCACGCAGGAGTCGAACGTCCACCCGTAGCGGAACCCGTTGTCCTCGGCGGCGGTGAGGCCGGCCACGACGTCGCGAGCTGGCGGGTCGGTCTGCAGTACGACACCGAAGTCCACGGCTTCTCCTTTTCAACAGTTGCTTAGGCGGGAGCCCCGGTCCTTCAGGGCCGGAGGAACGCTCTTGCGGACCGGGATGTTTCTGGTTTTCGATGTACTCCTTGACCACGGCGAGTGGTGCGTCGCCGCAGGACCCGGCGAAGTACGACGGGGACCACAGGTCCGCGCCCCACAGGTCCCGGCGCATGTGCGGTTCGTGCTCCTGGCGCAGTCCGGCCGATACGCCTTTGAGGCTGTTGACCGGTTTCGACAGTGCGACGGCCGGCGGGTACTGCACAAGCAGGTGGACGTGGTCGTCCTCGTCGTTGAATGCGCGCAGCTCCGCGCGGAAGTCGGTGCAGACGTCGGCCATGATCTGCTGGCAGCGAGTGAGGACCGCCGTCGGTGAGCGCGCCCCGCCGGTACTTCGTGGTGAGGACCAAGTGGGCATGCAGGTTGTGGACGACTGAGCGACCTCGGCGAACATCCAGGTCTGGGGGTCCATCTGGGTGACACAGGCCAGCGCTACGGTGGTCGTGTGAAGCTGGTCGTGCAGGTGAAGTTGCTGCCGACGCCCGAGCAGGCGTCGGCGTTGAAGGCGACCCTGCGCGCGTGCAATGCGGCGGCGTCCGACGTGGCGGTCGTGGCCCGGGAGACCGGAACGTACCGGAACTACGACCTGCGTAAGCACGTCTACGCCGGGATCAAGGCCGACTACGCCCTGGGTGCCCAGGCGGCCCAGCACGTGATCAAGAAGGTCTCCGACGCCTACGCCACCTTGAAGGCGAACCTGCGGGCTGGCAACTACGGCAAGCCCGGCTCGAAGCGGCGCCGCAACGTCGAGACCAACCCGGTCGGGTTCCGCTGGAACGCGGCCCAGCCCTATGACGCCCGGATGCTGTCCTGGCAGGCCGATGCCCGGACCGTGTCCATCTGGAGCACGCACGGCCGGCTCAAGGGCGTCGCCTATACCGGGTCCGCCGACCAGCTCAAGGCGATCGCCACCAGCAAGATCGGCGAGTCGGACCTGATCTTCCGGGACGGCATGTGGTTCCTGTACGCCACCGTCGAGGTGGCCGAACCTGAACTGATCGACCCGTCCGGCTTCCTCGGCGTGGACATGGGCATCGCCAACATCGCCTACGACTCCGACGGCACCGGCTACGCCGGCGACCGGCTCAACGGCTACCGCAGGCGGCAGCTGCGGCTGCGCAAGCGGTTGCAGGAGAAGGGCACCAAGTCGGCTCGGCGGCTGCTGGCCCGGCGTAACAAGAAGGAAGCGCGGCATGCCGCGAACGTCAACCACCGCATCGCCAAGACCATCGTGACCGAGGCTGTACGCACCGGTCGCGGCATCGCCGTCGAGGAACTGACGGGGATCCGCGAACGGGTCCGGCTCCGCAAGCCCCAACGGGTCACACTGCACTCGTGGTCGTTCCACCAGCTCGGCAGCTTCCTGGCCTACAAGGCCCGCCGAGCAGGTGTACCGCTGCTCCAGGTCGACCCGCGGTACACCTCCCAGACCTGCCACAGCTGCGGGCACCGCGACAAGCGGAACCGGCCGGACCAGGAAACCTTCCACTGTCGGTCGTGCGGGGTCGTTGCCCACGCCGACCACAACGCGGCGCTCAACATCGCCCAGCGCGGCGTCGAGGGCTGGGGCGCAGTCAACCGTCCGCACGCGGCATCACCCTGCATCCAGTAGGGGGACTGACCTGCAAGCCTGCCCATTCATAGGCGGGTAGTTGACACCAGGTACTGACTGAGATCGCGCTTCAGGAACCTGCCGTGCCCGGCCGCGCCGTGGAAGGCGTTGTCGTCGACCACGACCCGACCTCGGGACAGCACGGTGGAGACCTTTCCGGTCAGCTCCATCCCCTCGTACGCGGAATAGTCCACGTTCATGTGGTGCGTCCTGGCCGAGATGGTCTGCCGGGCCGTCGGGTCGTACACCGTGATGTCCGCGTCGGCGCCCGGCGCGATGACGCCCTTGCGCGGGTAGAGGCCGAACATCCTGGCGGGCGTGGTCGAGCTGATCTCCACCCAGCGCGCCAGGGTGATCTCACCTTTCACGACGCCCTGATAGAGCAGGTCCATCCGGTGCTCGACGCCGGGCATCCCGTTCGGGATCTTGGAGAAGTCCCCCCGCCCCAGCTCCTTCTGGTCCTTGAAGCAGAAGGGGCAGTGGTCGGTGGAGACCAGCGACAGGTCGTTGGTGCGCAGCCCCCGCCACAGTTCCGCCTGGTGCTCCTTCGGCCGCAGCGGGGGAGAGGCGACGTACTTCGCGCCCTCGAAGTCGGGCCTGGCCAGATCCTCCAGCGACAGGAACAGGTACTGCGGGCAGGTCTCGGCGAACACGTTCTGCCCGGTGTCGCGCGCCTGGGTGACCGCGTCCAGGGCGTGCGCGGCGGAGAGGTGCACGATGTACAGCGGCGCGCCGGTGACCTTGGCCAGCGCGATCGCCCGCGACGTCGCCTCGCCCTCCAGCTCGGGCGGCCGGGTCAGGCCGTGCTGCACCGGGTCCGTCTGACCGTTGGCCAGCGCCTGGAGGACGAGCTGGTCGATGGCGATGCCGTTCTCCGCGTGCATCATGATCATCGACCCGGTGTCCCGGGCCTTCTGCATCGCCCGCAGGATCTCCCCGTCCGTGGCGTAGAAGACCCCCGGATAGGCCATGAACATCTTGAACGTGTTGACGCCCGCGTCGATGCAGGCCTCCATCTCCTTCAGCGACGTGTCGTTCACGTCAGAGACGATCATGTGGAACCCGTAGTCGATCGCGCAGCGGCCGTCGGCCTTGCTATGCCACTTGTCCAGCGCGGACAGCACGGACGTGCCCTTGCCCTGTACGGCGAAGTCGACGATGGTCGTCGTGCCGCCCCAGGCCGCCGCGATCGTCCCGGTCTCGAAGTTGTCCGCCGAGAACGTGCCGCCGAACGGCATCTCCATGTGGGTGTGGCCGTCGATGCCGCCCGGCACCACGTACTTCCCGGCGGCGTCGATCACGCGCTCGGCACCAGCCGCCCACTGCTCGGCCAGACCCGAGTCGGGCGCGGCGAGCGCCGCGATCCGCTCGCCCTCGACCAGCACGTCCGCCGGGTACGCCCCGGTGGCGTTGACCACTGTTCCGTTGCGGATGACGATGCTCACGGCTTCACCAGCGATTCATACGTGTCGGGACGGCGGTCGCGGTAGAAGGCCCACAGGTCGCGGACCTCGGCCAGCTTGTCCATGTCGAGGTCGCGGACGACGACCTCCTCTGCGGTGTCCGAGGCGGCGTCGCCGACCAACTGGCCCCGCGGGTCGACGAAGTAGGACTGGCCGTAGAAGTCGTTGTCGCCCAGCGGCTCCACCCCGACCCGGTTGATGGCGCCGACGTAGAACTCGTTCGCCACCGCCGCCGCCGGCTGCTCCAGCCGCCACAGGTACTCCGACAGGCCGCGGCTGGTCGCCGACGGGTTGAAAACGATCTTCGCGCCGGCCAGGCCGAGCGCCCGCCAGCCCTCGGGGAAGTGCCGCTCGTAGCAGATGTAGACGCCGATGCGCCCCACGGCGGTGTCGAACACCGGATAGCCGAGGTTTCCCGGCCGGAAGTAGAACTTCTCCCAGAACCCCTTCACCTGCGGAATGTGGTTCTTCCGGTGCTTGCCGAGGTAGGTGCCGTCGGCGTCGATCACCGCGGCGGTGTTGTAGTAGACACCGGGCTGCTCCTGCTCGTACATCGGCACGATCAGCACCACGCCGTGCTGCTCGGCGACCTCGCGCATCAGCGCGGTCGTCGGCCCGTCCGGGATGGCCTCCGTGTACGAGTAGTAGTCCGCGTCCTGGATCTGGCAGAAATACGGGCCGTAGAACAACTCCTGCAGGCAGACCACCTGTGCGCCCTGCGAGGCGGCGCTGCGGATGGCCTCGACCGCGTTGGCGATCATCGACTCCTTGTCGCCGGTCCACTTCTGCTGCACCAGCCCGGCTCGGACGATGTTGCTCATTCTTCCCCCTTCGCGTGCGCGGTGCGCGGCATCGACAGCGCCAGGTAGACGAGGAACCCGGCGAGCAGCCCGACCACCCAGCTGTAGTCGTAGAGCGGCTTGAGCAGCGGGATGAGCCCGTCGGACGGGAACGGCCCCTTGCCGGGTGCGGAGTAGGCGCCACCCACCGCGAGGACCGCGCCGACGACGGTGGCGACGATGGCGGCCCAGTTCCACCCGCCGGAGAACCAGTACCTGCCCTCGGGGCGGTAGAGGGCCGGCAGTTGGAGGCTGGTGCGGTAGCGGACCCAGTACCCGGCGATGAGTACGCCGGCGACCGCGCCGAGCAGGCCGCCGTAGAACCCGAGCCAGACGAAGATGTAAATGTTGGGGTCCTGCACCAGGCGCCACGGCTGGATCAGGATGCCGAGCACGCCGGTGATCAGGCCCCCGGTCCGGAAGCTCACCAGTCGGGGCGCGGCGTTGGAGAAGTCGTACGCCGGGCTGACCGTGTTCGCCGCGACGTTCACCGACAGCGTGGCCACCACGACGGTGAACAGGCCGAGCGCGACGACCAACGGGTTCTCGAACTTCGCGGCCAGTTGAATGGGGTCCCAGATCGCCTCGCCGTAGATCACTGCCGTGCCCGAGGTGATCAGGATGGACAGGATGGCGAAGAACGACATCGTGGTCGGCAGGCCGAGAATCTGGCCGTACGCCTGCTGCCGCTGACTGCCGCCGAACCGGGTGAAGTCGGGGATGTTCAGCGACAGCGTCGCCCAAAAGGCGATCATCCCCATCAGTGACGGCGCGAACAGCTTCCAGAAGTCGGCGCCCCAGCCCAGCTTCGACGGCTCGGACAGGATCGGGCCGAGCCCGCCCGCCTCGACCAGCACCCAGATCAGCAGGGCGACGGCAACCACGATGACGAACGGCGCGGCCCAGTTCTCGAAGCGCCGCAACGTGTCCATGCCCCGCCAGATGATCGCCATCTCGATCGCCCAGAACAGGAAGAACGAGGCCCACAGCGTCCACGGGTAGTCCATCACCGTCGCCGCCTCGACCCACCAGGAGCCGAGCAGCTTGCCGGCGATCGCGTAGATCGCCTCGCCGCCGATCCAGGTCTGGATGCCGAACCAGCCGCACGCGATGAAGGCGCGCAGCAGGGCCGGGAAATTCGCGCCGCGGACTCCGTAGAACGCGCGGGCGAAGACCGGGAACGGGATCCCGTACTTCGTGCCCGCGTGGCTGTTCAACAGCATCGGGATCAGGACGAGCAGATTGCCCAGCGTGATCGTGAGAAATGCCTGCAGCCAGTTCATGCCGAGCTGGATGAGCCCGGCGGCGAGCAGATAGGTGGGGATGTTGTGCGCCATGCCGATCCACAGCGCCGCGAAGTTGTACGTGTTCCAGGTGCGCTTCTCGATGGGGACCGGGGCGAGTTCCTCGTTGAAGTAGCGGCTGTCGGCGATCGTCGAGAAGTCACGCAACTCGACTCGACCATCCGGATGGGTGATCTGTGTGCCCGGCTCGGCCGCGGTGGTTTCGGCCTGGGGCAGGGGTTCAACGGCCATCGGTCACCTCCCTGTCACGCTGCCGCAACAGCGGCCGGCCAACCGGCGCGTGCTGCGGGTGGGGGCGGATCAGCACGATCTTTATCTCGGAATGGTGGGTGCCCCGGACCCGCCACGGGCAGCGGCAAAGTGTCCACGCTTGCCATGATCGGGGCACACTCTGTCCACGGGCATGCCCGCACGGAGCTGTCAATCGCCACCGTGGCTGGATTCGGGCCTCCGGCCGGACCCTTGACCCGTCACGCCTCGTCGAGTTCGTGCACCAGCAGCGCCACGTACAACGACAACATCGACTCCGGGTCCTCCAGCGACACCCCGAGCACCTGCGCGATCCGCGACAGCTGCTGGTAGTAGGCCGTCCGGGACAGGTGCGCGACGCCGGCCGCCGCCGACTTGTTCCCGCCCTGCTCGCAGAAGCAGCGCAGCAGCTCCACCAGCCGGCTGCCCTGGCTGTCATCGCGCGCCAACAGGGGCCCGAGCTCCCGGTGCGCGAAGGCCCGGACGCGCTCGTCCTCGCGCAGCAGGTGCAGCAGGCCGCGCAGTCGCACGTCATCCAGGCGGTGGTAGAGCTGGGTGCCGGGGGAGCGCAGTGCGGCACCGGCGACGTGCGCGGCCTCCCCCAGACTGCGCCGTACGTCCGACACGTGCGACACCGTCGTCCCGACTGCCACCACCACGGCACTGGCGGCCGAGCGGTGCACCTCTCGGGCCAGGCGGCGCAGGACCGCGTCGACCGCCGCCTGCGCGGGCAACGACAACAGCGCGCGCACGCTCGTCTCGTCCACGACGCCCACCACGGCTGGCACGCTCACCCGCCGCGCGGCCAACGCGGTGGCCTCCGCGAGGTCCCGCAACACCTCCTGCGTGGCCAGTGCGGGGGCGCGCGGGGTCATGCTCCCCGGCCGGATCGCCACCCCGACCAGTTGCCGCCGTTCCAGCGCAACGCCCAACGCGGCCGCCCGTGCCGCCAGGTCAGGAGGGGGCAGTGCCTGGCCGAGCAGTTGCGCGAGCAACATCCGGTGCGTCTGCCGCTCCAGGCTCTCCCGGTCCCGCGCCACGAGCCGGTGCACCGCCAGTGCCGACGCGGCTCGCTCCGCGACCACCACGTGGCGGTGCGGGGGAGGGGCCGGCGAGAGCAGCACCAGTCGTCCCCAGTCGGCGCCCTGCGCGCCGACCGCGGTGATCAGCCAGCCGGCTTCCTCGTCGTAGGCGGTCCGTTGGGACACTGCCACGGACCGGGACCGCTGCCCCCAGTCGGTCAGCAGCTCGATCGGGTCCTGCCCGGCCGCGTCGTACGCCAGCACGTCGTGCCCCAGCGTCTCCAGGACGACCGGCAGCCCGGAGATCCTCGCGACTTCGCGCAACACCTCGGCCGGCTCCGCCCCGGCGACCGTGAGCGCGGTGAACGTCTCGTGCACCTGCTCAGCCGCCCGCAGCTCGGCGAGCTGCGCGTCCACGATCAACGCCACGACCGCCTCCGTGACGGACACAAACTGCGTCTCCCGCCCCAGCGTGATCAATGGAAGCCGGTGTCGTTCCGCAGCCGCCACCAGCGCGTCCGGCACGTGATCGCTCCAGCGCCGGACCAGCTCCACCACGAGCCCCGCCGCGCCGACCGCGGCCAGGTCGTCCACGTACGTCGTCAGTGCCGCTTCCTCGTCCGGCAGCGCGATGCCGGTGGTCAGCACGAGCTCGCCGCCGCGCAGCAGATGGGCGATGTCGGCGACCTCCGCCGCATGGACCCAGCGCACGGGCCCCGGCAAGCCGGCGGACCCCGCCACGACGCGGGGCCGGGCACGCCGGATCACGGGCAGCGCTATGGCTTCGGCGACCGTGGGGTACATGCGGCCTCCCGTGCGAGGGATGCACACAACGTAGTGCCATCGGTGCCGACCCGTACAGGTTGTCGGTGGCGGCGAGCACCGAAGTCTCGCGACACTCGGCTCAGTCACGAGATACGGAGGACGCGATGGCGCATCGGGAGCTGCTGCATCGACACCGGTCCGTGCTGCCGAAGTGGCTGGCCCTCTACTACGAGGAGCCGATCGAGATCGCCAGCGCGCACGGTCGCCGGGTGACCGATCGCGAGGGCCGCACGTACCTCGACTTCTTCGGCGGCATTCTCACCAACTCGATCGGCTACGACGTGGCCGAGATCAGCGACGCGGTCCGCGCGCAGATCGACACCGGCGTGCTGCACTCCTCGACGCTGTACCTGATCGAGTCGCAGGTCGAGCTCGCCGAGAAGATCGCGCAGCGGTCCGGGATCCCGGACGCGAAGGTGTTCTTCACGAACTCGGGTACGGAGGCCAACGAAACCGCGTTGATGCTCGCCACGCAGTACCGCCGCAGCGGGCAGGTGCTCGCGCTGCGCAACTCGTACCACGGGCGCGCGTTCGCCACCGTCGCGATCACCGGCATCCGCGGCTGGTCGGCCAGCGAGCTCAGCCCGATCAGGGTGAGCTGGGTGCACGGTGGCTACCGGTACCGCAGCCCCTTCAAGGACCTGTCGGACGCCGACTACGTCAAGGCGTGCGTCGCCGACCTGCGCGAGGTGATCGAGACTGCGACCGCCGGCGACGTGGCGTGCATGATCGTCGAGCCGATCCAGGGCGTGGGCGGGTTCGCCTCCCCGCCCGACGGCCTGTTCCGCGAGTTCAAGAAGGTGCTCGACGAGTACGGCATCCTGCTCGTCTCCGACGAGGTCCAGACCGGTTGGGGCCGTACCGGCGAGCACTTCTGGGGCATCCAGGCGCACGACGTCGTGCCGGACGCGATGACCTTCGCCAAAGGACTCGGCAATGGTCTGGCGATCGGCGGTGTCGTCGCGCGCGCGGAACTCATGGACTGCCTGCGGGCCAACTCGATCTCCACCTTCGGCGGCAACCCGATCTCCACCGCGGGGGCCCTCGCCACCCTCGACTACCTCCTCGACCACGACCTGCAGGCGAACGCCGCCAAGCTGGGAAACCGCCTGATCCACGGCCTTCGCTCGGTCGCCGCGACGCATCCGGTGGTCGGCGACGTACGCGGCAAGGGTCTGATGCTCGCCCTCGAGCTCGTCGGCCCGGCCGGCGAACCCCACCCCGCGGCCGCGACCGCCCTGCTGGAGGAGGCGCGCAGTCGCGGACTGCTGGTCGGCAAGGGCGGCCTGCACGGCAACGTGATCCGGCTGGCGCCGCCGATGACGCTCACCGAGGACGAGGCCGACGAGGCGCTGGGCATCCTCGCCGAGGCGATCGAGGCGGTGTCGGCATGAGGATCACGCACTGGATCGGCGGCAAGGCCTGGACCGGCATCGCCCAGCGCACCGGTGACGTGTACGACCCCGCGACGGGTCAGGTCGGCGGGCAGGTCGATTTCGCCAGCGCCTCGGACGTCGACGAGGCGGTCAGCGTCGCCCGGGAAGCCTTCTCCCGGTGGCGCCACGCCTCCCTCGCCCAACGGGCGAACGTGATGTTCGCGTTCCGTGAACTGCTCAACGCCCGGAAGTCCGACCTCGCCGAGATCATCACCGCCGAGCACGGCAAGGTGCTCTCCGACGCGGCGGGCGAGATACAGCGTGCGCTGGAGGCGGTGGAGTTCGCCTGCGGCATCCCGCAGTTGCTCAAGGGCGGGTTCAGCGAGAACGCCTCGACCAAGGTGGACGTGTACTCGATCCAGCAGCCGCTCGGCGTGGTCGGGGTGATCTCCCCGTTCAACTTCCCGGCGATGGTGCCGCTGTGGTTCGTGCCCAACGCCATCGCCTGCGGCAACACCGTGGTGCTGAAGCCGAGCGAGAAGGACCCCTCCGCGGCGAACTTCCTGGCGGAGCTCTTCGCCGAGGCCGGGCTACCGGATGGCGTGTTCAACGTGGTGCACGGCGACAAGGAGGCGGTCGACCGGATCCTCGCGCATCCGGAGGTCAAGGCGGTCTCGTTCGTCGGGTCGACGCCGATCGCCCGGTACGTCTACGAGACCGGAACGCGGAACGGCAAGCGGGTGCAGGCGCTCGGCGGCGCGAAAAACCACCTGGTCGTGCTGCCCGACGCCGACCTCGACCTCGCCGCGGACGCCGCCGTCTCGGCCGGTTTCGGCTCGGCCGGTGAGCGCTGCATGGCGATCTCCGTCGTCGTGGCGGTGGACCCGGTCGGCGACGAGCTGGTCGGCAAGATCAGCGAGCGGATCGCCGGACTGCATGTCGGCGACGGTCGCCGCCCGGGCTGCGAGATGGGACCGTTGGTCACCGGGGCGCACCGCGACCGGGTGCGGTCATATCTGGACGCCGGCCGGTCCGCGGGCGCGAAGCTGGTGGTCGACGGACGCGGTCACCCGATCGACGGTGACGACGCCGGCTTCTGGCTGGGGCCGACCCTCTTCGACCACATCGACGTGGACATGTCCATCTACACCGACGAGATCTTCGGTCCGGTGCTCTCGGTGGTAAGAGTCCCCAGCTACGACGCGGCGGTCGACGTGGTGAACGCCAACCCGTACGGGAACGGCACCGCCATCTTCACCAACGACGGCGGCGCCGCGCGGCGGTACCAGAATGAGATCGAGGTCGGCATGGTCGGCGTCAACGTGGCGATCCCGGTTCCGGTCGCGTACTACTCGTTCGGGGGTTGGAAGGACTCCCTGTTCGGTGACTCGCACGCGTACGGGCCGCACGGCGTGCACTTCTTCACCAGGGCCAAGGTGGTCACCAGCAGGTGGCTCGACCCGTCCCACGGCGGCGTGAACCTCGGCTTCCCACAGAACACCTGATCAGCTCGACGGCTCCGCCGGGCCTCCTACCGGAGGCTCGACGCCGGCGGTGAGTCGGCGAGTTCCGCGATCACCTCGGCGTGACAGCGCTCCGGCACACACCAGCAGCCGAGCCGGCGCCCGCGCAGTTCCGGGAGGAGGGCGAGCAGTTCGGGGCTGTCGAGCAGGTACGCGCGGTACTTCTCGACGACCTCCTCCCGGGTGCCGTCCGGGCCGGGGCGGTACGGGCTGGACAACGGGGAGCGGGGGAGCTGCCAGCCGCCGCGATACATGGCGCGCCCGACGTAGACCACGTCGGCGTACGCCGGGTCGTCGCGGTGACCCTTCAGGTTGACGACTGTGGTTGGCTGCATGCTCGGCTCCTCGGTTCTCCCGGGCAGACGGTAGTCGGGCCGATCCGCGCCCGGCCAGCCTGCCGGTGGGCCAGACTGCACGGGTGAGAGTCACCGCGCTCACCATCAGGTGGACGCCGTGGCGGTTCGTCACCGCCTTCGGTGTCGTCAGCCTGCTGTCGGACGTGGTGTACGAGGGCGCCCGGTCGGTCATCGGCCCCTACCTGGCCACCTTCGGGGCGTCCGCGACCGTCGTCGGGCTGGTCACCGGCGCCGGCGAGGCGACCGCCCTGGCCGGGCGGCTGGCCACCGGACCCCTCGCGGACCGGACCCGCGCCTACTGGCCGCTCGTCCTCGTCGGCTATGCCGTGACCATGGTCGCCGTGCCCACTCTCGGGCTGACCACCGCGCTGTGGCTGGCTGCGGCGCTGTTCGTCGCGGAGCGCGCCGGCAAGGCGATCCGCGGCCCGGCGAGGGATGTGATGCTCTCGAACGCCGCCGCGGCAGTCGGCCGCGGCAAGGGCTTCGCCGTCCATGAGGCGCTCGACCAGGCCGGCGGCGTGGCCGGGCCGCTGCTGGTCGCCGCCGTACTGGCCGCCACCGCCCACAACTACCGGCCCGCGTTCCTCGCCCTGGCCGTACCCGCCGTGGCGGCGATGCTCCTGCTGCTGTGGCTACGCGCCGGCGTGCCCGACCCGCGCCGCTTCGAACCGGGCCCTCGACCCGGTGCGGCGCCCGCTGCGCCGGGCGGCCGGCTGCCCCGCGTGTTCTGGACCTATCTGGCGTTCACGGCGGCGACCACGGCCGGCTTCGCCACCTTCGGGGTGCTCAGCTTCCACCTCGCCACCCGGCACGTGGTACCGCTGGCGGTGATCCCGGTCGTGTACGCCGCCGCGATGGGCGTCGACGCGCTCGCCGCGCTGGCCTCCGGGTGGCTGTACGACCGGGCCGGCGTCCGGGTACTGGCCGCGGTGCCTGTGCTGACCGCCCTGATCCCGCTGGCTGCCTTCACCACGGCCCCGGCGATCGCAATTGCCGGAGTCCTGGCCTGGGGCGCGGTGCTCGGCATCCAGGAATCCACCATGCGGGCGACCATCGCCGACATCGTCCCCGCCGCGCGGCGGGGCACCGCCTACGGCATCTTCGCCGCCGGGTTGGGCGGGGCGACGCTGGTCGGTGGGCTGCTCACCGGCGCCCTCTACGACTACTCGATCACCGCCGTGATCGTCACCGTGGCCGGCATCCAGGCCGTCGCCCTGGCCCTGTTCCTCGCCATCGTTCGACCGGCGACCTGACGCAGCCTCCCGTCAGCTCACCTTCGGGGTGGCGCGGGAGATGATCGCGGCGAAGTCGACGCCGGTCGGTAGGGTGCCGTACGCCTGGCCGTGATCGCCGCCGAGCCGGGACGCGCAGAAGGCGTCGGCGACCGCGGGGTGGCCGTGCCGCACCAGCAGCGAGCCCTGCAGCACCAGGGCGAGCCGCTCGACGACGCGCCGGGCCCGGAGTTCGAGGTCGTCGACATTCGACAGGTCGGCCTGCACCTGGCGGACCGCGGCGTCGAGCCGTGCGTCGGTGCCGGCAGCGACGCTCACCTCGGCCTGGAACGCCTCCATGACCTGCTGTTCCTTGACGAGAGCGCGCAGTACGTCCAGGGCGGCGACGTTGCCGGAGCCCTCCCAGATCGAGTTCAGCGGCGACTCGCGGAACAGCCGCGGCATGCCCGACTCCTCGACGTAGCCGTTGCCGCCCAGGCACTCGAGGGCCTCGGCGGCGTGTGCCGGCCAGCGCTTGCAGACCCAGTACTTGCCGACCGCGAGGGCGAGCCGCTTGAACGCGGTCTCGCCGGCGTCGCCGCGCGCGGATCGGTCGGTCGCTCCGGCGAGGCGCATCATGAGAATGGTGGCGGCCTCGGACTCGATCGCGAGGTCCGCCAGCACGTTGCGCATCAGTGGCTGGTCGACGAGGTACCGGCCGAAGGCCTGCCGGTGGGTGACGTGATGGGCGGCGGTGATCACCCCCTGGCGCATCCCGGCCGCCGCGCCGATGACGCAGTCCAGGCGGGTCAGATTGACCATGTCGATGATCGTGCGGACGCCACGCCCCTCGTCGCCGACGCGCCAGGCGACCGCGTGCTCGTATTCGACCTCGGACGAGGCGTTGGAGCGGTTGCCGAGCTTGTCCTTCAGGCGCATCAGGCGCATCGGGTTGCGGGTGCCGTCGGGAAGGACGCGGGGGACCAGGAAGCAGGTGAGCCCGCCCGGCGCCTGGGCGAGGGTGAGGAAGACATCGCACATCGGTGCGGAGGTGAACCACTTGTGCCCGACGAGCCGGTAGGTGCCGTCCGCCGCCGGGTGGGCGGTGGTGGTGTTGGCGCGTACGTCCGAGCCGCCCTGCTTCTCCGTCATCGACATGCCCGCCAGCAGCCCTCGCTTCGTCAGCGGCGAGCGCAGCCCGAAGTCGTACGTCGTGGCGGTGAGCAGCGGCTCGTACTGCGCGGCCAGCTCCGGGTTGTGCCGCAGCGCCGGCACGGCCGCGTAGGTCATCGAGATCGGGCAGCCGTGGCCGGCGTCGGGGCGCCACGTGTAGAACTTGGCGGCCCGGGCCACGTGTGCCCCCGGTCGGTCGTCCGCCCACGGCGCGGCGTGCAGGCCGTGCGTGACCGCGGTGCGCATCAGCTCGTGCCAGGCGGGGTGGAACTCGACCTCGTCGATCCGATGGCCGGAGCGGTCGTGGGTGCGCAGGGCCGGCGGATGCTCGTTGGCCAGCCGCCCGTACTCGATGGCCTGCTCGCTGCCGCCCAGCCGGCCGAGCTCGTGCAGCTCGGCGGCGGCCCAGCCGGCGCCCTCCCGCTCGAGCCCGTCGAGCAGTGCCGGGTCGTCCGCCGCATCGTAGCCAGCTAGCGGTGGAACCTGGTTGAACACCTCGTGCGTCGTCACGGCGATACTCCCAGCGAGCGGTGGATGAAGGCGATCAGGGCGGGGATGGTGTCCGGACCGGCGACCCCGGCGGCCAGCGGACCGACCATGGCTTCGGCCAGGGCGCCGACCAGCGCGGTCGCGGTCAGGTCGGGGTTCTGTGGGGGCAGTTCACCGTTCGCCACACCGGCTGCGACGTGGCCGGCGATCAGTTCGGCGTACGCCCGACGGAAGACGAGCCGCTCGGCGTCGACCGCCGGGTCGACCGGCTCGGCGAGCAGGGCGTACGCCAACCGCGGGGACTGCAGCGCGCGCCCGGCGAACGTCTCCACGACGGCGGACATCTGCTCGGCGGCGGTGGCCTCCAGCGCCGCGGCGCGCGCGACCGCGTCGACCTCACGCTGCGAGGCGGTGCGGAACACCTCGGCGAACAGGTCGGCCTTGGTCGGGAAGTGGCGGTAGACGCTGCCCGTCGCCAGGCCGGCCCGCTCGGCGACGGCGGCGACGGAGCAGCCGGCATACCCGTGCTCGGCCATGATTCCGAGGGCCGCGGTGATGATCCGCTCCCGGGAAGCGTTCAGCCGAGCCTTCACGCGGTCGGTGCTCCGGTAGGCCACGCAAGGATTGAACCATCATTCAGTCCTTGGTGACAAGGTGGTGTGCCTTTTACATCAAGTGACGGGTATGCATAGTCGGCGGCGAGCGCGGGTAGAAGGACGTCACCGCATTGCAGCGGGTCAGGGGCGGCCTGCCCCGAGCGGTTTCACGCGTCGATCCCCGCCGGCTGGTACCCGGCCCTCGGCGATGCCGCTGAGGTGCGGCCCGACCCGTGGGCGGTGCGAGATGACCCCATCATCGCGCTATCAAGGAAGGCGGCCGACCATGTCGTTCCAGAATGGATCCGTTCGTCGATCGCAGTCGCTGGCCGGTTCCCGCACGTGGCGTGGACGTGTCGTCCGCCGGGTCGGGTGATCGCCGTGTCCACTGTGTCCGTGCCCCGGCCGGTGCGCACCGCCCTGGCGGTGCCTCGCGGTTACGTGGAGTACCTGCAGGCCAGGTTGCTGGAGGCTGAAGCCAGCCTGACCGCGATGAGCGAGAAGTACGACCGGACGAAGGCCCGCTTCGATCGCTGCTACGCCCGCCACGGCATCACCCCCGAGGAAGACATCGTCAACTACATCAACGCGAAGGGGATGAACCCGGAGCTGAAGTTCTGGTACGCCAAGGTCGAGCACTTCCAGCGGGAGGTGACCGCCTACGGGGCGGCGCTGACCGGACTCGACGCGGCGCGCCGGATGCTCGGCGACGACGGTCACCGCGTCCCCGAGCACGGGCGCGCGCGCAACAACCGGCGTTCCTTGAACCGCGCCGGCTGAGGACCGGCGCTCCGCTCTTCGAGGGCGAATGGGGCGTGACCCGCACGACGTGCGCTGAGTCGGACCGGACCGGGTGCCCACACCTGCATCCGCACTGTCAGACGTGTCCGGCCAGACCGTGCACGCCGACGAGCCGGGGGACAGCGACGCGGCCCAGTTCGGTGCCGGTGCCGGGATCGTGCCAGCTCACGCCATTGTTCTGGCCCACGTAGAGGCGTCTGCCGTCGCGGCTCAGCACGAGGCCGGAAACGGGTTCGCGGACCCGCCAGTCAGCCGCGCGGCCGGGGCGCGTGAGATCCGTCATCCGTACCACCGTGCCGGCGCCGATGAAGAGGCGGTCCATGTCGGCGGCGGCGTGTGCGGTCCCGACGCCCCTGGGCCGCGTGTCTGTCCGGTGTACGCGCAGCTCCTCGGTGTCGATCTCGGCGATGGTGCCCGACGTGACGTCGGCGACGAAGAGCCGACCGCCGTCGGGGCTGATCGTCATGGCGTGGCCGATCGCGGCCGCCGCACCGAACGGATGGGGCAGGTCGATGCAGTACGCCCATCGCTCGTGGAGGTGCAGCGTGTGCACGAACGCGTGCACGTTGCCCGGCCGCCCGCTGACGAGGTTGCGGGTGTGCTGGTGGTCGGGCTGGTGGGTGTAGAGCGTGTAGAGGGTGGTGCGATCCGGCGAAAGCACCGCCTGGCGTCCGTCGCCGCGCATCTCCTCCTCGGCGCCGGGCGGCACCGGCGCCTTGGCACGGGTGTGGAGCGGACCGGGTGTCCCGGTGGCGAGATCGACGACGCGGACCCGGTAGCGGTCCGGTGCCGTCGCCGGGAGCCACTCGAGGACGAAGAGCCCGGCGAGATCCGCGGTGAACGTCTCCGGTACGAAGTTGCCCCGCAACTCCAGCCGGTGTCGCACGCCGGTGACGTCGGCGATCAGCACGGGGGTCACGTCCCGCCCCTCCGGGCGCCCCTTGGTGGCACCCACCTCGTTCGACGTGAGCGCCACCGTACCGTTGGCCGAGACGGCCTGCGGCACCCAGCGTCCGGGCAGCTTGACCCGAGTGGAGGTGCCGCCCGTGGCGGTGTCGACCCGCCACAGGGCGGTGTCGGCGCCCTCGGGTGCGGTCGCGTAGATCGCCCGCCCGTCGGCGGTGGCGAGAGACCGCGGGAACGTCCGCCGGTCCGCACCACGCAGTAGGCCGAGCCCGTCGTCGACCTCGACGAGCAGTGGGTCAGGGACCGTGACGGCCCGGGCCTGACTCGGGTGCCGCGCTCGATCGCAGCCGACCAACGCCGCGGTGCCCGCACCGGCGAGCACGGTCAGCAGGTTGCGACGCGAGATCCTTGTCATTGCCAGCATGCTCCGGTGACACCGCCACACCCGCCGAGGTTCCACCTCCGTCCCTGGAACCCATCCGGTACGGGCGGTGTCATGAGGGTGATCCAACTGGAGGTTTCCACTGGACGACGAAGAGCTCGTCACCGGCGCTCGGGCAGGTGACCTGGGGGCGTACGACCTCCTGGTCGCCCGGCACACCGCGTCCGCCTACCGGACGGCGGTGCTGCTCGGCGCGGGCTCGGACGCGGAGGACGTCATCCAGGAGGCGTTCGTGAAGGCATACCGCAAGCTGTCCCGCTATCGGGGAGAGTCGTCCTTTCGCGCCTGGCTGCTCGCGATCGTCGCCAACGAGACCCGCAACCTGCACCGCTCACGCAGCCGGCGGGACGGACTCATCCTGCGGGCCGCCGTGGCGAACCCGGAGTCGCAGATCGCCGAGGACGGCGCGGTGGGCGGCGTCCTCGCCGCCGAGCGGCGGGCCACGCTGGTGCGGGCCCTGCGGCTGCTGCCGGTGAAGGACCGTGAGGTGATCGTGTGCCGGTTCCTCCTTGATCTCAGCGAGGAGGAGACCGTGACGATGCTGGGCTGGCCCAGAGGCACGGTGAAGTCGCGGACGTCCCGAGCGCTGGCGAAGCTCCGCGCCCTGCTCGACCGCGAGGAGGTGCGCCATGGATGACCTCGAACGGGAGTTGCGTGACCTCGCCGAGTGGCTGGACACACCCGCCGCGCCCGACGTGGCCGACCGCGTACACGCCCGACTGGCCGCGCCCGCGCGAAGGCGACGCCGGTGGCGCTACTACCTCGCCGTGGCGCTCGTCGCCCTGCTCGTCGCGGTGCTGCCGCCGGGGCGGGCCGCCCTCGCCGACGCCGTGGCGGGGCTGCTGCGCTTCTCCGGAATTGTCATCGACACGTCGTCGGCGCCGATCTCGCCCACCGGCAGTCCGTCGCCGCTGCCGTCGCAGCGGCCCGCCTCCCTCCACGAGGCGCAGGGGAAGCTCCGCTTCCCGATCCGCCTGCCGACGAAGCTGGGTCCGCCCGAGCAGGTGCTGGTCGCCGACGCCGACGGCACCGGCTCCTACCGGGTGGTCACCCTGCTCTACCGCGGGGGCGTGGTGCGCGTCGATGCCTTCGACGGTCGCCTCGATCCGGTCTTCCAGAAGCAGGCCGCCGGGCCGGGAGTGGACTGGGTCCAGGTCGACGGGGGCTTCGCGGTCTGGATCGGCGGCCCACACCCGCTGGCCTACGTGGATCGTGCGGGCACGGTCCGCGTGGAGAGCGCGCGGCTCGCCGCCTCGACCCTGATCTGGGAGGAGGCCGGCGTGAGCTACCGGCTCGAAGGCGACCTGACCAAGGGCGACGCGATCGAGATCGCCAACTCGCTGAACTGAGCGAGGGACGGCGGTGACAGTCGAGCCGGCAGATCGGGTGGGGAACCCCGAGGGCCCGAGCGGTGTCCTGAATGGTGCCAGGCACGAACGGCGTCAGCGGCTACGACGGAGGGCGCGAGATGGGTTCCTGGGGCAGGGTGTTGCTGGGGTCGGCGGTCCTGCTGGCGGCGTGCACGACCACGGGACGGTCCGCCACGCCGGTCGGCGCTCCGGCCACCACGGCCCCGGCGAATCCTCCGGCGAGCGCCGCGTCGGGCTGCGGCTCACCGGTCGAGACGGGTGTCCTGCCGGACTGGGCGGACGCCGGGTTCAGCGGGGAGGCCCGGATCCCGCACGTCTTCGGCGCGAAGGGCGAGATCGTCGCGGTGCTGTTCGGTCACCCGCTGGCGCTGCGCCGGGACGAGGGGCCCACCAACAAGATCCTCTGGGTCGCCAAGCTTGCGGCGACGTCGCCCGACCCGGCGTCGCCCGCCACCCTGGCGATCACCGCGACGCTGGACGGAACCGACACGCGGGTGACCCGGGAGGTCGCCGGCGGCCCCGGCCCGTCGATCATCGATCTGCCGCGGGCCGGTTGCTGGCACCTCGAACTCCACTGGTCGGGACACACCGACACGATGGACCTCGTCTACGCCGAGGACTAGCGTCATGCCCAGCACCGTTGTCGAGGGCCTACGGCGGTGATCGATGATGCTGGCGACCCGTGGGCGTGAGACGCCCGCAGTTCGGCTACTCGAGATCGATCGGCCGGTCGACCAGGGCGGCCAGCCGCTTCGGCGCCAGGACGCAGTAGCTCTCGGTGAGCAGCTCGGCGACCTCGTCCCAGTCGACCCCGTCGTCGAGCACCATGCCGACGACGTCGGCGCCCCAGTCCGGCTTGAAGAACGGGTGGCCGCCGGCGATCAGCCCGGCGATCTCGTCGCCGGGCGACCGGAACGTCAGCACGCAGATCGGCTGGTCGGTCGCGGCAGCTCGGGCGTAGGCCGCCTGGTGGTCGGGGTCGGCCGTGAGCACGTGCGCGAACGTGCGTTTGCGGATCCGCCAGCGCGTGCCCACCCACGCCGGCTCCTCGTAGGTCTCCGGCAGCCCGAGGCAGACGGGCCGGAGCCGGTCCAGGATCTCGGGTGGGACGTCGCCAGGGCCAGTCATGTGCGCGACGCTAGCCGGCCCCTCCGACAGGCCGGAGACGTCGATTCGTCGTAGCCGGGGGGTACGACTGACGACAGACCGATGATTTTCGGCTCGGTGGACGGTCTACCCAAGGGACACGAGTGGGAAGGATGAGGATATGAGCGGCGTACGAGTGCTGGTGGGCACGCGCAAGGGCGCGTTCACGTTGACGTCGGACGGCAGTCGCGGCGACTGGACGGTCGACGGACCTCATTTCGGCGGCTGGGAGATCTACCACCTGAACGGGTCGCCGGTCGACCCGGACCGGCTCTACGCGTCCCAGTCCGGCGGCTGGTTCGGGCAGCTGATCCAGCGCTCCGACGACGGCGGCAGGACCTGGAACCCGGTCGGCAACGACTTCGCCTACTCCGGCGACGTCGGTGAGCACCTGTGGTACGACGGCACCCCGCGCCCGTGGGAGTTCAAGCGCATCTGGCACCTCGAGCCGTCCCGCCACGACCCCGACACGGTGTACGCCGGTGCGGAGGACGCCGCCCTCTACGTCTCCACCGACGGCGGGCTGAAGTGGAAGGAGCTCACCGCCCTCCGTACGCACCCGACCGGGCCGACGTGGCAGCCCGGTGCCGGCGGCATGTGCCTGCACACGATCATCCTGGACCCGGCGAACAAGGACCGGATCTACGTCGCCATCTCGGCGGCGGGCGCGTTCCGCAGCGACGACGCCGGCGCCAGTTGGCTGCCGATCAACAAGGGTCTGCGTTCCGGGGAGATCCCCGACCAGGACGCCGAGGTCGGCCACTGCGTGCACCACATCACCCAGCACCCGACCCGGCCGGACACCCTGTTCATGCAGAAGCACTGGGACGTCATGCGCAGCGACGACGCGGGTGCGAACTGGCGCGAGATCAGCGGCAACCTGCCGTCGGACTTCGGGTTCCCGATCGCGGTGCACGCGCACGAGCCGGAGACGATCTACGTCGTGCCGATCAAGAGCGACTCCGAGCACTTCCCGCCGGAGGGCAAGCTGCGCGTCTACCGCAGCCGCACCGGTGGCAACGACTGGGAGCCGTTGACCAGGGGACTGCCCCAGTCCGACTGCTACGTCAACGTGTACCGCGACGCGATGGCGGTCGACACGCTCGACCCGTGCGGGATCTACTTCGGCACCACCGGCGGTCAGGTCTACCACTCGGCGGACGGCGGCGACAGCTGGGCGCCGATCGTCCGGGACCTGCCGGCCGTGCTCTCCGTGGAAGCCCAGGTGCTGCCGTGATCCGGGTCGTCCTCCCGGCCCACCTGAAGAACCTGGCTCACGTCACCGGCGAGGTACGTCTCGAGGTGCCCGGTCCGAATGCCGGGCGGGTCACCCAGCGCCTGGTGTTGGACACCCTCGAGGCGCGATACCCCATGCTGCTCGGCACCATCCGCGACCGCCACAGCGGCAAGCGCCGCGCGTTCGTCCGCTTCTACGCCTGCGAGGAGGACCTCTCCAACGACTCGCCCGACGCACCACTGCCGGAGCGGGTCATCGCCGGCGAGGAACCGTTCATCATCCTCGGCGCGATGGCCGGAGGGTAGCCCGGACCGCGGCGAGGGCGGGTTCGCGGACATCCGGCTGCCTGGCCGGCTCGCCCGTTCCTCGCCGGTGGTTTCGGGTACCCGGGGCGCATGGCGGAGCTGCTCGAGGACGGCGACATCTACTTCCTCTACCGTCCCCGCGTCGAGGAGGAGCACGTCGACTCCCTGGAGGAGGTGCAGCGGCTGCTGGTGGTGATGCACCCGTGGCGGGGGCGGCACCTGCGGCTGCTGGTGGTCGGGCGTAAACGCCTGCCCGGCATTGACGAGCACGACCGGTTCTGGGCGTTTGTCGACGCGGTGGTGGACCGGCCGGAGCAGCTGCACGAGGCGCTGCAGGCGCGCACGTACCGGACGAGGACCCGCGGCGAGCGGGAGCAGCAGCCGGCCCGCCCCGTGGCGGAGGGCGCGTACGTCATCGCCCGGCACGACGACCACACCCATCTCGCGTACGAACTCGAACTTCCGCTGCGGCTCGGCGAGGCGCAGCACGAGCTGAGCATCGAGCCGGAGCCGAGCTACATCATCACGGTGAAGAACCCGCAGGCACCCTCCCCGCCCGGGGTCGGCCTCCGCGGCTCCCGGAAGGTCACGCTGCCCGCTGCGCTGCAGAAGAAGTTCCACGGTCGTCGGTTCGCCCCGCTCGACCCACCCGGCTTCCTCGATCACCCCGGGACCGAACTCGTGCTCATCGGCGCCGCCCACGACGCGTCCGAGGAGCTGGAGATCGACCTGGACGCGGAGGTCGAGCGCGCGGCCCGGAGCACCATCTTCGGGGATCTGCGGATCGGCCGCCGGGAGCGTCCGGTCGCTCCGCTGTTCACCGGCGAGTGGGCCTGAGCCCGAACTCAGCGGTCCGGGCTGTCCGCCGGCGCCATCACCCGCAACGCGTTCGCGTCCACCCCGACCCGGATCGGCGTCGTACCGCACAACTCCCCGTCCACCTCGACCCGCGCCGGCCGGTCGGTCTCCAGCCACAGCTCGCGCACCGCGAGGAAGGGCTCGTCGCGCAGCGTCCGCCGGTGCCCGGTGGCAGCGTTGCCGACGGTGGCGAGGATCAGCCCGCGCCGCGTCGCCCCGCCGACTGGGTACGCCACCAGCAGCCGGTCGTCAGCGTCGGCGTCCGCGGTGATCGGCCGGCCGGCGTGGAAGCCGCCGTTGGCCACGTAGAGCTGGTGGGTGACGAGTTCGTGCGTGGTGCCGCCGGCGCGGACGGTGGCGCGCAGCGGCCGGTGCCGGCCGAGCAGCGCCAGAGCGGTCACCGGGTACGCGAGCCGACCGGAGACCCGCTTCAGCCGCGGCGGCGTCCGGAGCATGATGTCGGCGGACAGGCCCACGCCGACGTGGTTGGTGAACCGCCTTTCGCCGGCGATCCCCAGGTCGACGTCGATGACCTTGCCCTGGGTGAGGACCGCGATGGCGTCGTCCAGGTCCAGCGGAACGCTGACGGTGCGGGCGAAGTTGTTGGTGGTGCCCAGCGGCAGCAGGCCGAGCGCGATGTCCCGGTGGGCGAGCAGCCGCCCGGCGGTGCTGAGCGTACCGTCGCCGCCGCCCACGACCAGGACGTCCGGCTTCAGGTCGGCGGCCGCGGCGACGCTCTCCTCCAGCTGCCCGGGCCGGTCGGTCCGGTACGTGCCGAGCAGGTCGAAGCCGGCGCCGACCAACCTGGCCCGGGCCCGCTCGCAGTGTTCCCGGCCGCGGCGGGAGCCCGCGTTGATGACCAGCGCCGCCCTCCGGTCCCGCCGGATGGCCGCGGTCAGCTCCTGCTTCGTCCGCATGAACCCCGACCCTATATCCCGCCGGACGGTCGTCCGCTCGCATCGGGAGGGAGGCTTCGAGGGTCGCGTCCGCTGAACCCGTCACCTCGGCGGCGGCGGGGTGAGCGACGGCTCGACGCTCCGCGACGGCTTCGGGCTCCGCGACGGGCTCGGCTTGGGTGATCCGGTGGGCGTCGGTGTCGGCTTCCTGGTCGGGCTCGCGGTGACGCACGTGCCCGGGTCGCAGGTCGGCCGGGTCGCGGTCGGCGTCGGCTGCGCCGAGGTCGGCTTCCGCGTCGCCGGGGCGGTGGGCGACGGGGTGTCGTCCGGGAACGTCGGCTCCTGGAACCGGTACTTGTCCGGGTCGAGCTTCAATGCGGCCGTGGCCTGTTCCATGAACTGCCGCCAGATGGGCCCCGGGCCGGTGGATCCGTAGACCTCGTAGCTGCCGTCAGAGGTCTTCAGCGGCTTGCCGTCGACCGTGCCGAGCCAGACCGCGGCGGCGAGCGCGCCGGTGTAGCCGACCATCCAGGTGTGCACGTTCTGGGTGGTGCTCGTCCCGGCCTGCCAGGTGCCCGTCTTGCCGGCGGAGTCCCAGCCGTTGTCGAGCTTGGCCGCCTTCACCTGGCTCAGCGTCCAGTTCAGCTGGTTGACCGCCTCCCGGTCGAGCCCGATGTCGGTCTGCACCAGCTGTTCGTCGAGGATCTTCTCGTCGCCCTTGGTGACCGAGCGGACGAAGTGCGCGTCGGCCCGCTTCCCGCCGGCGGCGAAGGTCGCCATCCCGTTGGCGTGGTCCTGCACGGTGATGCCGTACTGGCCGATGCCGACCTCGGTGGAGAAGTGCCGCGCCAGCTCCTCACCCGAGTGGCCACGCAGTTCGATCCGCTTCGGGCGCGGGTTGCCCTTCTCGTTGGCCCACATCGAGTCGACCCCGGCCTTGGTGGCCATGTCGATCACCTTCGCGGTGCCGAGCTGCTCGGTGAGCGCGAAGTAGGTGACGTTGAGCGAGGCGACGGTGGCCTCCCACAGCGCGCAGTCCGGCTGGCACGGTGCCCGCTCGGCGTTGCGGATCGGACCGGCGGGGCTGCCCTTCGTCCGGCCGGAGGCGGGGAACTCCTTGGTCTCCGGCGAGTCGAAGTGCTGCTTCACCGAAATTTTCTCCTGCACGGCCGTGGCCAGGTCGTACACCTTGAACGACGACCCCGGCGGGTGCTGGCCGAAGCCGCGGGCCTCGCCGTTCTCGTCCTGGTACCAGCCGGCGTAGTCGGCGCCGGAGCCGTCGCTGCCGCCGTGGTAGCCGAGCACCCGGCCGGTGCCGGGCTCCACCGCCACGAGCGCGGCCTGCCAGTTCTTCGGCTGGCCCCGGACCGCCTCGGGGGCAGTGTCGCGCCGGAGGTCGGCGGCCGCGTCGGCGGCGTCCTGGACCCGCTTGTCGATGGTGGTGACGATCTTGAAGCCGCCGTTGCGGATGTAGTCGGCGGGCTTGCCCTGGAACGGCTCGGTCTGCCGCAGCTCGCTGAGCACGTGGTTGACCACCAGGCCGGTCGGCCGGTCGAGGTTGGACCGGCCGGCGGCGGGATCGAGCGGCTTCACCGTGTCCGGGTACGCCAGGTCGGCCGCCTCGTCCGCCGACAGGTAGCCCAGCTTCACCATGCCGTCGCGGATGTAGTTCCACCGGTCGATCGAGTTCTGCCGCGCCAGGGGACTGCGCCGCGGATCGTAGCCGGGGTGGCCCTCGGGGTCGTCCGGGTCGGCCTCCGGCTGCTTCACCATGGCGCAGAGCACCATCGCCTCCGCCGTGGTCAGCTGGTTCGCCGCCGGCGCGTCACGGCGCACCGTCTTGCCGAAGTACGCCTGCGCGGCCGCCTCGATGCCGTACGAGCCCCGCCCGAACGGCACGGTGTTCAGGTAGAAGCCGAGAATCTCCTCCTTGCTGTACTTGTCGTCGAGCTTCCACGCGATCACCGCCTCGCGGAGCTTGCGCGAGTAGGAGACGCCCTTGAGGTCGGCGGCCACCCGGGCGTACTGCTGGGTGATCGTCGACGCGCCCTGGCGCTGGCCGCCGGTGACGTTCGACCAGGCGGCGCGCAGCACCCCGCTGAAGTCGATGCCCTCGTTGGTCCAGAACGTCCGGTCCTCGGTCGCCACGATCGCCTGTTTGGCGGCGTCGTTCATCTCCGGGTAGGGCACGATCGTGCGGTTCTCCGTGCCGAGCTTCGCCATCGGGGTGCGACCGTCGGCGAAGTAGACCGTGGTCGACTCCGGCAGTTCCAGGTCGCTGGGCGTGGGCACGCTGTCGACGTAGTACGCCCCGGCGGTGAGACCGCAGCCGGCGAGCAGCGCGAGCACGGCCAGGACGATCAGGAGGCGCTTGCGCCGACGTTTCCGCGCCAGCGGGGCACCGGTCGATCCGGGTACGGGGGCAGCGCTGTCGTTGTTACCGGTAGGAGGCACCCGCACCCACTACCCTCCGGCCGGTCCGCCGAATCTTGACCAGCCCGCGTCGTGCCCGGTGCCGCCGGTCGGACGGGCTCAGACCTCGGTCAGCTCCAGTAGCCCTCTGCCAACCGCGCAGCATATTCACCCCCACCTTGACTGCTATGTGCACCTATTCGGCAGATCGGTTTCGACGCACGACCCTGATCGGCTCGGGCTGTTCGTCATAAAGCATGTAGCCGGACTCCTCGTGATCGCTAGCCGATACGGGTGCGACATGGACGCCAACGGTGGGACGCGGGTTCCACCCGATGTCCAGGGGCTTGTCGTACCACTGAACCTCCCTGACGGCATCAGTAGCCGGAATCCAGACCCCGCAGGGCGACCCTACCTGCAGGTCGGCGGGAGCGGGCTCGATGCGCCAAGGCATTTCCATCCACTCGCCGCTTCCCGCATTGCGGGGGAAGGCAACGCGGCTATCCCAGCGGAAGCGTGACTGCGGGTCGGGGTTCCGCCACGGCCAGGCGACGAAAACGTAACGAGGCGTTCGGCCCTCAACCGATACGTGGGTCAGATCGCAGGAGATCGATATCATCTCACCAACCCGCAGGTCCTTCAGTGTATTCGCACTGACACTCTCTGCATAGACCGATGCCATGAGGGCGAAACCTGCGCCGGAGCGGGCATGCCCCTAGGACGGTCCTGCTCCGGCGCGATCGCGTTTCTTCACGTCAACCGTTGGGATGGGCGACAATCGCGGACTGAAGAACCCTGCCGATGCTATTCAACCATGCATCACCCTTACGTTGATTTCCATTCCTTGCGGCCACCTCCCGTCAGTGAGCTCATCGATCTTCCATGTGTAGCGGATGCTCGGCGGTGGCACGGCGTAGCCGACGGTGCCGGCCACGATGGCCGCCGAGATGACGCAACCGACGCCCGTACCGCAGAGCGCGATCGCCGCGGTCGCGCCGAGGACGGCCATGGGTCCCGTTTAACTCGACTCGGCCGGAAGGTGCGAGACCCGTGCACATGACCGCCCTGGCCTTCGTCCCAGGTGTGCCCGTCCGGCATGGGTGATCCGGCTCGCCGTCTTCTCATGTCCAGGCGGGGCGCGAGTTCTCCCGTTCCGGGCCGCTTGATCCGCCGATCAGGTCATGATGACCGGGTGCCCCGCTGGCGGTGGTGCGGTGAACGGGGGAGCGGTCGTGCAGGACGTAACGGTCGAGCCGGTGGTCACCGGCGCACCGGTGCCCAACCTGGCCGAGATGGTGTGGGACAACGCCCGGCAGGCGCCCGACGTGGTGCAGTTCGTCCGTCCGGATCCGATTTCCCGGTCCTGGCCGGCGCGCCGGTCCGTGCAGGGCCGGGCGCTGCCGGTGACGTGCGAGCAGTTCCGCGACGACGTGCTCACCCTCGCCCGTGGGTTCATCGCCGCCGGTGTCGGGCACGGCGACCGGGTCGCTCTGATGAGCCGCACCCGCTACGAGTGGACCCTCGTCGACTACGCGCTGTGGTCCGTCGGCGCGGTCACCGTTCCGATCTACGAGACCTCCAGCGCCGAGCAGCTGGGGTGGATCCTGGCGGACTCGGGTGCGGTGGGGTGTGTGGTGGAGACCGCCGCGCACGACACGATGCTGGCCGGCCTGCGCGGCGACCTGCCGGCGCTGCGCCAGACGTGGCAGATCGACGGCGGTGGGCTGATCGCCCTGGCGGGGCAGGGCCGCACCGTCGACGACGGGGAGGTCGAGGCGCGGCGGCAGGCGGTGTCGGGCGGGGACCTGGCCACGATCGTCTACACCAGCGGCACGACCGGCCGGCCGAAGGGCTGCGCGCTGACCCACCGCAACATCTACTGCGACGTCACCAGCGCGACCTCGGTGCTGCCGGAACTGTTGCATCCGGGCGCGTCGACGGTGTTGTTCCTGCCGCTGGCGCACGTGTTCGCCCGACTGATCCAGGTGGGGGTGGTGCTCACCCGCGCGACGATGGTGCACAGCGCCGACCCGGGCCGAGTCTTCGAGCAGCTGCGCAAGTGCCGCCCGACGTTCATCCTCGCGGTGCCGCGGGTGTTCGAGAAGATGTACGCCAGGGCCCGACGGCAAGCCGAGGACACCCACCGGGGACGGCTGTTCGCCGTCGCGGACGCCGTCGCCGTGCGGTACAGCCGCGCCCTGGACACCGAGCGAGGTCCGAACATCCTGCTGCGGCTGGCGCGCGCCGGGTGCGACGTGCTGGCGTACCGGAGGCTGCGCGCCGCCCTCGGCGGACGGTGCCGGCTGGCGATGTCCGGCGGTGCGCCGCTGGAGCAGCGGCTGGCGCACTTCTTCCGCGGCGCCGGCATCACGGTCCTGGAGGGGTACGGGTTGACCGAGACGGCTCCGGCGGTGACGGCGAACGTGCCCTCGGCGATGCGGATCGGCACCGTCGGCCGCCCGCTGCCCGGCGTGGAGATCCGCATCGCCGACGGCGGGGAGGTGCTCGTCCGCGGCGAGATGGTCTTCTCCGGTTACTGGAACAACCCCGACGCCACCCGGGCGACCCTCACCGACGACGGCTGGCTGCGCACCGGTGACCTCGGCAGCCTCGACCCCGACGGCTACCTGCGCATCACCGGCCGCATCAAGGAGATCATCGTGACGGCGGCGGGGAAGAACCTCGCCCCCGCGCCGATCGAGGAGCAGGTCCGCGCGCACCCCCTGGTCGGCCAGTGCATGCTCGTCGGCAACGACCGCCCCTACGTGACCGCCCTGGTCACCATCGATCCACCGGCCTGGCAACGGTGGCGGGTCGCCCACGGCCACCCGGACGCGGACGTGGCCGACCTGCGGGACGACCCCGAGCTGCGCCAGGAGATCCAGGCTGCGGTCGACCACGCCAACCAGGCGGTGTCCAGGGCGGAACAGGTCAAGCAGTTCCGGATCCTGCCCCGGGACCTCACCGAAGCCGACGGGGAACTCACCCCCACCCTCAAGGTCAAACGCGAGGCGGTCCAGGCCCGCTACGCCGCCGACATCGAGGCCCTCTACCGCGGCCACTGACCCGCCGACCGCCGGTCGCCACCCGGCCGGCTACGGCGACGTCGGCGCGCCGAACGCGGCGAGCGCCGCGCAGATCCGGGGGAGTGCCATGCCGATCGGTTCGCGGATCACCTCGACGGCGAGGTCGTCGTACGGGGTCGGGTCGCGGTTGACGACGACGAGGCGGTTACCCGCGTTCACCGCCACCGCGCACAGCGAGGCGACCGGCTCGACCTGGAGTGAAGTGCCGACCGCGAGCATGAGCTGGCTGTGCGCGGCGATCCGCTCGGCGTGGCCGATCGTCGCCGCGTCGAGGTGCTGCCCGAAGAGCACCACGGCCAGCTTGAGGATTCCGCCGCAGTCGAGGCACCGGGGATCCCCGTCGCCGGCCGCCACCCGGGCCAGGGTTTGCCCGCTGGGCGTGCGCGCGCCGCAGCCGGTGCAGACCACCTCGTGCATCGTGCCGTGCAGTTCGAGCACCTTACGCGGGCTGGAGCCGGCCTTCTGGTGCAGTCCGTCGACGTTCTGGGTGAGGACGCGTACCGCCACCCCGGCCCGCTCCAGCTCGGCGAGCGCGCGGTGCGCCGGGTTGGGCTCGGCCTGCCACGCGGCATGCCCGAGATAGGTCTGCCAGAACCTCGCCCGCACGGTCGAATCGGCCAGGAACGAGCGGTGGGTGAACGCGTCGGCCAGGGCCGGGCCGCGCGTCCAGACGCCGGACGGGCCCCGGTAGTCGGGGATGCCGGAGTCGGTCGAGATGCCGGCCCCGGTGAGCACCGCCACCCGGGTCACGCCGTCCGCCCAGCTCATGTCGTTCATGGCCACCGATGGTAGGGGCGGGGCCCGGTACCGGCGAGCGGGATTCCGAGCCGACCTGCCCGGTCCGGCCGGATCGGGAACCCCGAGCGGGCGCGTGATCGTGCCCGTCCCACCCTGAGGACGGGCACGGCTCAGAGCCAGGGCAGCGGGTCGACCGGACGGCCGCCGAGACGAACCTCGAAGTGCAGGTGCGGGCCGGTGGAGGCGCCGGTCGACCCGACCAGTCCGATCACCTGGCCGGCGCGGACCCGTTGGCCGGGCGACACCAGCAGCCGGGACTGATGGCCGTAGCAGGTGGACAGTCGCTGCCCGTCCGCCCGGCCGTGTGCGAGGCAGGTGTAGTTGCCGTAGCCGCCGTACCAGCCGACCCGCGAGACGCGGCCGTCGGCGGCCGCCAGGATCGGGGTGCCGGTCGGGGCAGCGAGATCCACCCCGGCGTGCAACTGCCAGACCCGGTAGTACGGGTCGAACCGGGTGCCGAACCGGCTGGTGAGTCGGCCCGCCAGTGGTCGGCCGAGCCGGCCGCGACCGACCGTGGCGACGGTGCGGGCCGGTGCCGCCACGGCGGGCGCGGCGCGTACCCGACGGTCGATCTCCTGCCGGAGCCGCGTCTCCTCCTGCCGGCGGCGGACGAGTTCGGCCTGGCCGGCGGTGATCGCGCCGGAGAGGGCGACGGCGTGGCCGGTGGGGGTGTCCGCGACGTCCGCGGAGTCCGCCACGGTCAACGGCGAGGCCGCATCCGCGTCCCCGCCGGCGGTCAGGGTGCTCAGCAGGTGCAGGACCGGATCCGGTACGCGCCGCACCTTGGCGAGGTCGGCGCGGGTCCGGGCGAGGGTGTTCTCCAGGTACTGGATCCGGTGCTGGACGTCGCCGAGCGCGGCGACCTGGCGGGCCTGTGGCGTGCCGGCCGCGTCCACCGGCGGCTGCGGGTAGAGGTCGGCGCCGGGGTCGCCGGCGATGAGCGCGGGGACCGATCCGGGGTCCACCATCGACCCGCTGCTGCCGGGGCCCGGGACGCCCACCTGTGGTGGCGTGCCGCCGGTCGGCGGGGTGGTCGCGGGCGGCGCCGTCGGCGACGCGGTGGCCGGCGGGCGGGTCGGCGGCTTGACCGTGGGCGGCTTCAGGGGCGGCAGCGTCACCTTCGGCGGTTCTATCGGCGGCAGCGACACGGGCAGCGACGGGCTCGGCAGGGGCAGCAGGGTCGGCAGGGGCAGTGGTCCCTGCGCCGCGCTCTGCGCCCCGGCGCTCGCCGCACCGGCATCCAGGCACAGGGCCGTCATCATCAGCGTGGCGGACCCGGCGACGGTCGCCAGCGTGGCCCGCCTCCACCAGCGTTGCTCCATGCCGTACTCCTGCCGCCGGCTCGTGTCGTCCCCTTGCTACATCGGATCGGGGTGCCCGGTCGTTACAGCCGAATCGGCCGGCGACGGACCCGGACGCCGCCGCAGCCGCCGACGGGCCAGCAGCGCCAACGCCGCGACCGCGCCGGCCACCGCCGCCGCGATGGCCGGCACCCGCATCGACCGTCCGGACGGCGGGACCTCGCTCGCCATGGCCGTCGATCGCGGCGGCGGATCGGTGGGCGTGGCCGTCGAGCCCGGGAGCAGGTAGGCGTTGCTGGTGGTCCGGGCGCCCGTCGCGGTGGTCTCCACCGAGGTGACACCGACCCGGTTGCGGACCACCGTGCCCGGCGGCGCACCCGGGCGGACCCGCCCGGAGATCGTGATCCGCGGCGCCGCCCCGCCGGGGCCCAGGCGCAGGTCACCGAGGTCGCAGACGACGGTACGCGGGGACGGCGTGCACCGACCCGGCTCGGCCCGGGCGTTGACACCGTCGAGATCGACCGTCGTGGTGAACGTGACCCGCGTCGTCGTGAGGGTGCCGCTGCCGGAGATCGTGACGGTGTGGGTCACCTGTTGCCCGGGCAGCGCGCCGAACGGTGTCGACGTCAACACCGGCGCGGCGTCCACCGACGGCGGCGGCGTCGGAACAGCCGGCGTCGGAACAGCCGTTGCCATGGCGGCCATCAGGCCCACCGCCGGCGCGGTGATCGACTCCCACATGGGCACACTGTAGGCCGACGCGGCTGCGGGCGCTGAGCCGGCGATCAGGATGGCTCCGCGCCGGTCGCCGGTGGCGGTTGCCGGTAGACGGGCGGGGCGACGCGGACGCGGTTACCGCCCGCTCAGCGGCTGGTCGTTGGGCACAGCAGCCGCTGTACCAGTGGCAGCTGCAGGGGTTCGAGGCAGAGGTCGAGCATGGGGGCCTCGGGCGTCGATGGCGCGGTGGTCGGGCTGGGAGCGGTGGTCGGGGGCGGCGTGGTGGTCGGGGCCGGCGTGGTGGTCGGGGCCGGCACGGTGGTCGGGGCGGGGCCCGGAACTCGGTTCGTCGGCGCGTCCCCGGCTGCGGGGGCGGCCAGGCTCGTCCGGGGCCGGCGCGGCATCGGTCCCACCACCCGGGGGGTGCCGCCGTCGGCGGGCGCCGTTGTCGCCGGGCCGGTCGGCGCGGGGGCCGGATCGCTGTCCGGGGCTTCGGGCGCGGCGGGGGTGTTCGGGGTGGTGCCGTACTCGGCGGCCGGCGGGTCGGTGCCGGCGGTGCCGCCGGCCCCGAGCGCCGCCCGGTAGGTCGGGCCGGCCTGCTCGGTCGGGGACGTGCCGGCGGAGAGCGTCGCGAACGCCAGCGTGACGACGGTGGCGGCGGCGACTGCCGGGCGGTCGGGGCGCACCGCGGTCAGCGGGGCCCGGGCCGGGTCGGCCGGTGCCGGTGGCGTCGGCCGCGTGTGCCGGTGCCCGGCCAGCAGGGCGTCGACCTGCGCGGCGACGGCGGCTCGCTGCCCGGTGGCGGCGGCGAAGGCGAGGGTGAGGTAGAAGCGGAAGTTCACGGTGGCGTTGGCCGGTACGCGCAGCCCGGCGAGCGGACTCCCGTCGGCGGTGTGCAGCAGGGTCAGTGGGACGTGGGGGTGGTGTGCCGGCCCCACCATGTCCGCGTACGTCCACTCCCGGCAGCTCGCGCCGCCGGAGAAGACGACCCGGTGGTTGGTCACGACGGCCATGCCCGCGTCGACGACCCGCAGGCCCGTCGGCAGCCCGCGCCGGGGCGGGTGGGCGGCGCCCGGCGCCGTGACGGTCAGCTCCGGCGTGGGCAGTCCGGCGATGTGCCGCGCCCCGGCCTCGGCCAGCTCCGCGGCCGGCTGCACCCGGTAGACGACCTCGTCGCGGCCCAGGTTCATCGGCAGGCTGTCCCGCGGCTGCGCGTACCCGTGGAAGCCGGCGGCCTCGATCCGCAGCCGGACCAGGTGGTCGTGGTGCCGGTGCCAGGCCGCGGTCTCGCTGTCGAACGCGCGCCGCCGGCGCTCGTTCTCGCGCAGCGCCCAGGTGAGCCGCCACCGGGGCGCCGTTGCCCGATCCGTCGTGGTGATGGGTGATTGTGGCGTCACATCGAGTACAACCACGCCGGTCGAGTCAGGACACGCGGCGAGAATCGATGCGTACCTTTAGCTCCGAAAGGAGAGATTTGGCACGCCTGATCGCCGGCCTGCGATGACCCCTCTGCCCGGAAGGCGGGACGACGTGCTCGTGGTGTCGCCCGTGGCTTGTTGACGGCGGTCAACGCCGAGCCGGGCGCAGGCAGCCAGCCGAGCCATCTGCCAGGTTTCGGGATGCTAGGCGCGCGGGCCGAGCAGGGCGATCGAAGCCTGGACGGCGACCTCGGTGACGTCGCTGATCGGTCCACCGTCCTCGACGGTGGCCGCGATCAGCTCGCGCAGCCCGCCGAGCAGCATGATCGCGAGCGGCCGGGCCACCGGTCCGGCGCCGACGGAGCGCCACTCGTCGGTGTCGCACAGGGTCTGGATCATGAGGATGAAGGACTCCATCACGTCGCGCTGCAACCGGCGGGCCGCCGTGCCGAGCGCCGGCACATCACGGATCCAGCTCAACGTGATGGCGGGCGCGGACTCCGCGGAGGCGATCCAGGCCTCGATCGCCTGTCGCACCTGGCTCGTCCAGAGTGCGCTCGGATCGACGGCGGCCGAGATCTGGCGGATCATCTCCTCGTTCGCGTCGGTGAGCAGGGCGACGAAACACGCCTCCTTGTCGGAGAAGTGCGCGTAGAAGGTCCGCCGCGAGGTGCGCGCGTGTCGGACCACGTCGGCGACTGTGGTGTTCCGGTAGCCGACCTCCGCGATCGACACCGCGAGGCCGTCGAGCAGCCGCTGGCGGAACGTCCCCGCGTCGTCAGACGCGCTCGGCTCCGCATGGCGCTGGCGTCGGGCGGTGATCACGGTGGTCACGGTACCCCTTGCCTCCAGTGAAGCCCTTGAATGCGACGGTACACCAGCGTACCGTGCGAGTGGTACGTCCACGTACCATGCCGGGAAGGTGCTGGCTTGATGACCACTGTGACGCTTCCGCCAGGCCCCTCGACCCCGCGCTTCGTGCAGGTCGCCTACTCGCTGACCATGCCGCGCCGCGGCATGCCCCGGCTGCGCGACCGCTACGGTGACGCCTTCACCATCAACATGCCGATCTTCGGCCACGCCGTGGTCATCAGCGACCCCGCCGAGATCAAGCAACTGTTCCAGGCCCGTTCCGATGTCGTCGACAACCTGGAACGCAACCTCGGGCGGGTCCTCGGCCCCGGCTCGTTGTTCGCGCTCGCGGGTGAGGAGCACCGCACACAGCGCAAGCTGCTCGTGCCGCCGTTCCACGGCCGCCGGCTCGCCGCGTACGAGACGGTCGTCGAGGAGGAGACGGTGCGCGAGTTGGTCTCGTGGCCGGAAGGCCCCGCGTTCGCGACACTGCCGTCGATGATGCGGATCACGCTCAATGTCATTCTGCGGGCCGTGTTCGGCGCCGAAGGCGCCGAGTTCGCCCAGCTACGCGAGCTGCTGCCGGCGCTGGTCACGCTCGGCTCTCGGCTGGCCGTGGTACCCGTTCCGACCGTCGACTGGGGACGATGGAGTCCGTGGGGCCGGTTCTGGGCCATGCGCCGCGACTACGACGCCGTCGTCGAACGACTGATCACCAGGGCGAAGCAGGACAAGAGCCTCGACCGGCGTGACGACATCCTCGCGATGATGGTGCAGAGCCGCTACGACGACGGCTCGCCGATGAGCCACAGCGAGATCGCCGACGAGCTGCTCACCCTGCTCGCCGCCGGGCACGAGACAACGGCGACGACGCTCGCCTGGGCGGTCGAACGGCTTCGCCGCCACCCCGAGGTCCTGCGCGACCTGGTCGAGGAGGTGGATGCGGGCGGCAAAGCGTTGCGTGAAGCGACGATCGTCGAGGTGCAGCGCACCCGACCAGTGATCGACATGGTGGGACGCCAGGTGAAGGCCGAGAGTCTGCAACTCGGCCGGTGGACGGTGCCCAAGGGGTACGCCGTGCTCGTCAGCATCGCCCTGATCCACGAGGATGAATCGCTCTTCCCGAACGCGCAGGTGTTCGACCCGTCCCGCTTCGTCGACGCGAAACCGGACCTGTACCAGTGGATCCCGTTCGGCGGCGGCACCCGGCGCTGCCTTGGCGCCGCATTCGCGAACATGGAGATGGAGGTTGTGCTGCGTACGCTGCTGCGCGACTTCACGCTGATTCCGACCGACGAGCGCGACGAGCGCTGGCATTCCCGCGGTGTCGCCAACGCTCCGGCAAAGGGAGGCCGGGCGATGGTGCGTCGCCGGGCGACCCCGGCGGTGCAACCCGTGGCGGCCGGCGAATGCAGCGAGGTGGGTCGCTGACCGACCAGCTGACCGCCGTCGGCCACGGCATCGACAAACATGCGGTGAGCGAGTCCACGGTGGGCTCGCTGGACGATTGCGATCTTGCCGGTGGTGGCGCCGACCCGGCCCGCCACCGGCGAGATCGCTTCCCGAGGGGTGCGGGCGAATGTGCAACGGCAGCCGGCAGCACCTCGTCAGCTTCCACAGTAGGGTTCATGCCGCGCTTCTCCGGTGACGTCATCTCCACCCGGACACCCATCCGAGTTCCGGACCGACGAGTGGTTGGGCGTCACCGGCCGGCTCGGGTACCCCCTGAGTTGAGCGGTCCCGGGCACGGGTGGCACCGCCTCGGCGGTGCCACCCGTTCATCCATGGTGCCCGGCTCACGCCGTGGTCTTCGGGTCCGGCGTCTCGCGGGTCGGCTCGGTGTGGGTCAGGTAGATCTTCGGGAGGATCACGCCGTTGACCGAGACGCGCAAGGTCGGCTTCTCGCCGCGCTTGAAGATCACGATGCGGGTGTACGTCCCGTCGGTGTTGACCGGAGCTGGCTGCTGCTTCTGGACGTGCTCGAAAACGCCGCCGTCGCTGACGGCCCAGATGACCGTGTCGTCGAATCCAGGACCGAGTAGTTCCTTGAAGTCGTCCTGCGGCGTGATGGTCACCTTGACCGCGGTGAAGGAGGGCGACTGTTTCTTCAGCGTCTCCCTGCGGATGGTGGTGGCCTTGCGGCTGATGCTGATCGACGCCAGTGTGGACCGGTCCAGCCGATGGCTGAACGGGTTGTTGTCGGAGTCGGTGCCGTTGACCGACAGCGTCCAGTTGTAGACGCCCTCGACGTGGACCTTTGCGAAGGTGTTGGTGTAGATCCCGTCGCCGTTGATGTCGTGCAGCAGGTCGGTGCCGTCGATGAACAGCCCGCCGGGGTCGGGGTTGCAGCGCGGCAGCCCGTCCCAGTCGTACTTCTTCAGCACGGCGTCGATCAGCGCGCCCCTGCCTCGCGGCCGGTCCTTCCCGTCCCGGTCCCGCCGCTGCTGCCGCGCCACGTCATCCCGGTCGAGGGCCGCCAGCAGCGAGCCGACGCCTTCGGCGGGCGCGTCGAGCACGGCCCGCACGGTCGCGCCCCGCACGGGCGCGAAGTCGTGACGGATCTCGACGGCCAGCTGCATCTCGTCGCCGGTCAGGTAGTCCTTCTTGTCCATCGACAGGGACGACTTCACATGCAGATCCTCGAAGGCGAAGACGTCCTCGAGGGCGATCGGCTTGACCGTCCCGCCGTTGAAGCGCCGGATCCGCCAGGTCGCGGTGCCGCCGTTGAAGGCGCTCGCGTCGGACGCGCCGAGGTAGAAGTGTCCTTCGAACTCCTCGGGGACGATCTTCTCGACCTGGAAGGTCGTGCCGTCCCAACGGGCGATCTCCACGTTGTCGATCGCGTCGGTCGGAGCTGCCGGGTCGAGAACCTTCAGCACGGCGACACCGAAGCGCTGCGCGCTGCTGGTGTCGAAGAAGACCTCGGTGCGTGGGGCTGGTGGCACCGGGTCCGCCACCACCCGGGTGAAGCGGGTCAGGAGCTTGTTGGCCTCCTGCGACAGGGAGAACATCGTGGCGAACTGGTCGATGAGCGTGCCGACGCTGAAGGCGGCGGCGAAGTGCCCGGCCGCGACCAGGCTGTTCAGGACGGTGAAGTTCGGCGCCGAGCCCAGGCCGATGGTGAACAGGTTCAGGTCGCTCGTCGGCCCGGTGATCTGGTCGATGTCCGGGTCGAGTTTTGCCTGGGCCCAGGTCTTCGGGTTGCCCGGGTCCACGCCGGGGCCGATCTTGATGGTTCCGGCGTTCTCGTCGCCGTCGGTCAGCAGGACGACGGTGAAGCGCACGTTCGCGGGGAATCCCAGCGCCTCCAGCTTCTTCAGCCCGAAGAACAGGCCGTCGCCGATGGGGGTGCAGCCGCCGGGCGAGTCGAAGACCGCGGGTCCCAGATCCGCGCCCGCCACGGCGGCGGGCGTACCCAGGGGGACCACGTCGGTGATGAACGGCGGCAGCGCCGGCCCGGAGTTGCGGAAGGTGCAGTTGTTGTCCTCGAAGACGGTCACGCCGATCCGGTCGTCGCCGTTGACCCCGGCGCGGAACTCCCCGAAGAAGTTGATGAAGATCCGCGCGGCGGTCTTGGCGTTGTCCCAGCGGTGCTCGGCGCCCATGCTCCCGGAGCGGTCGAGGACGAGCTGGACCCGCTGCGGCCTGGGCGTGATGGCGGAGGAGCCCGTGCCGTGCCCGGTCAGGAACGCGGAACCCCCGATGCCCGGGTACACCACGTCCACCGTGAAGTCCACCGGGGTCGAGCCGTACACGCCCGGAAGCGGCACGGGGGCGGCGAAGGCGTCGACCAGCTGGTAGGTCTGGCTCGTACCTGGCGCCGAGGGCAGGCCCTGAATGGAGATCGAGCCCTCGTGGCCGAACTGGTAGGTCGGCACCGGGGCCGGCAGCACCAGCCCGTTCGCCGGAATCGTGTTGCGGACCACCGTCGGCGTCAGCGCCGGTCCGGCCGCGCCCTGCGCGGTCACCGTCAGGAGCTGCTTCTCAAGCAGGGTGGGCGGCAGGCCGTTGTAGGCGGCGACCGGATCGCACACGAGGCGGATCACGTTGGAGTTGAAGGCGTTGTCCACCGAGTAGGTCCAGCCGACCGCCGTGGCGGCCGAGGCCCGCACCTCGTAGTGCTCGTCGAGAACGCCCGCCTCCGACGGGTCCTGGATGTTGCAGGTGACCTGGGTGATCCCGCCTGCGGTGCTGCGGGTGGCGCTGACATCGCGGCCGGGGATGCTGGTGCTGTCCACGGTGCCGGCCGTGGCGAGCGCGTCGAGGTTCACCGAACCGGTGGGGGCGGTGACCCGGACAAGCACGAGGGACAGCCCGGCGGGCGCCGGGTCGGGGTAGGAGATGGTGAAGGCGCGTGGGACGCCGTTGAAATCGAGTTGGGAGTTGGCCACGAACGCCTTGGCGCCCGAAATGGTGTAGCTCGGCGCTGCGGGAGTGTTTGGTGAGATGGCGGGCATGGTTCCTTCTTCCGGGACTAGATGGCGGTGACGATCCTTTTGGCGAAGAGGTCGAAGTTGCCGGAACCGGGCCGGTCGCTGCGCCACAGGACCCAGATCCCCTGTCCTGGAACGACGACCGGGTGCGGGTTCTGGTCGTTGGACGGGTTGGAGATGACCTGCTGCGCCGATCCCCAGACCCCGGTTGCCGGATCGCGTCTGCGGAGGAAGACCTCGTTGCCGGCGCCCGAAACGGGCCGGGTCGCCAGCAGGAAGCAGGTGCCGTTGGCGTCCCGGGCGGCGGCCGGCTGGGTGTCGGTGTCGGTGCTCGGGATGGTGACGATCGACCCGGTCTGCCAGGTGCCGCTCAGGGCGCTGACGACCTTGATCTGCGTGTCCTTGTAGAAGACCATGGCCTCGGTGCCGCTGACCCCCACGACGAACGGGTCCGTTCCGGTCAGCGGGCCGGGGATGATGTGGTCGACGGCCGAGCCGGCCGCGGCGGTGGGCGTGAGCCGGGCGAGCGTCATCGTGTTTCCGGCGGTGGTCACGTATGCGAGCCAGACGACTCCTCCGGCCACGGACGCGTGCAGGCCGCCGGCGACACCCGCGGCGGCCGGCGCGGGAAGCGCCACGGGGGTGGAGTCCATGAAGGTGTTGTCGGTGTGCCGGTAGCGGCGGAAGAACCACGTGTTGGTGGCCGCCTGCCGGACGAAGAAGGTGACGATGTCCCCGGCGAGCACCCCGAACGGGGTCTCGTCGGCCGTTCCGGCGGTCGCCGACAGCGTCTGCTCCGGGGCGGCGGGAAGCCCGGCGAGGGTGGCCCGTTTGAAGACCACGTCGGTGGTGGAGTTGCTGATCAGCCCGTTCTGGTACGCGACGAGGAACTCACCGTTGGGCAGTGGCACTGCGGTAGGTTCGACGTGGGTGGTGCCGCTGGTCACGGCGACCCCGGGAGCGAACCCCGCCTCGGGCGTGGCCAGGTCGAGTCTGGTGGCGAAGATCTGGTTGACGCTGCCGACGCGTGGCGAGACCCAGAACGCGGCGAGCCCGTTCTGAGAGTCCAGCACGAAGGCCCGCCGGATGGTGTCCGAGCCGGGGCCGGGGGACACCGGCAGGTCCGCGGTGGTGGGCAGTTGCCCGGCCAGGAGCGCGTTGACGGCCTCGCGGATGCTGATCGGTGGACGGCCCTGCCCGGCGCGGTACTCGTACGGGTCGATGCCGAGTATGTCGGTGATCAGGTGCGCCGGTGGCAGCAGCAGGCGCCGCTGGCGGCGGTCGATGATCTGGCCGTCGGAGGTGACGGCCTGCCCGTTGAAGCGTTGCAGGAGCGCGAGGGTGGCGTACGAGTGCCCTGGCAGGTGCGGGCCGGGCGCGGACTCGGGGTAGGCCCGGACCACCCATTCGCGGCGGGTGCGGGCGCAGGTCTCCACGCCCAGCCCGGTGTGTACCAGCTTCGGTTCCTCGTCGGGGGTGAGCAGGCGTTCCCACACGTCGAGTTCCACGATGACCCGGTGGTCGGAGCTGGGGGTGGTCAGCGGCGCGATGACGGGCACCCCGAGTTTGGCGGCGAGGGCGGCCGAGCCCGATTGGTCCTGGTGCAGGGGTTGCGCGGTGAACACCAGGTCTGAATGCAAAAAGACGTCCAAGCCGTCCACGATGAACCGACCCACCTGACGGAGTGCGCTCTCCTGGTTGGACAGGCTTCCCGGCGGCCCCTGGGTGCCCGCCCGGATGGTGAAGCTGTTCGACAGCCCGCCGGTGATCCTGAATCCGTCGTTTCCGTCGGGCACGCCGTCACCGACGTACCACTTGAGGAAGGCGCGCAGTTCGAACTTGCGGATGTCGTCCAGCAGGTTCCAGTCCGCGTCCACGATCGGCACGCCCTGCTGGAGCCGGACGTTGACGTGCGCGAGCAGCGGATCGAAGGTGCTCGGGGTGATGGCAGCCATGGGATCGGCTCCTTCTCGGGTCTCAGAACACCAGCCAGATAGTCCGTTCGAGCGTGCTCGCGGGGTCCTTGGCGATGGCCGGATGGGTGCGGTAGTTGATCAGAATCTGGGCGCCGTTGAGCTTGGCGACCAGGCCGAATTCGCGGAGCGTGCTGGTGGGGTGGTCGACGTCCGGCCAGCCCGGCACGCCGGGCCCGAGCACCGCCTTGAGCTGGAGAGTCCCGGTGGGCTGAGCGGAGATGGTGCCGTTGGCCGGGTTGATGTAGTCCAGCTGGAGCTGCGCCCGCGGCACCAGATGCGGGTGGGTGTCGACCAGAGCGGCCTGGTTCGGTGAGGGCTGCGGGGGGCCGCTGGTGTCCCACGCGGGGATCCCGGTGCCGACGGCGAGCCCGAAGACGGCCTCGGCGGTGGTCGGCGTGCCGCGGACGAACCCAGCGAGCAGCCGGCGGCAGTCGGCCACGATCGTGTTCCGCACCCAGCCGCGGTCCCATTGGCGTCGGCCCTCGGCGTCGTAGAGGACGTCCCGGAACTGGCCGTACAGACCGTCTGCCGGGTGTTCGGCGTGGTCATCGAGATTCATGCTGTTTCTCCTGCTCACTGGAGCGGTGGGTGGTGGGTGCGCCAGCGCAGGCTGGTCAGGTCGGCGGCGTCGGCGGTGGTCCCGGCGGCCTCGGGATCGGCCGGTGGCGGGGTGGACAGCAGCGCGCTTCCAAGGACCCCCCAGCCGGGCAGGAGGACCGTGTTGAGGCCCTCGGTGACGGTGAGATAGTCGATATCGGGGTGTTTGTCGAGGTAGGTGTCGGTCAGGTCCGCCGCGGCCGAGTAGACGTACTCGAGCTCGGCGCGGGGGGCGAGCCAGACCACGGCCCGGACGTTGATGGGCAGGAAGCGACGCAGTACGGCGCGCAGGCGTTCGGCCATGTTGTCGTCGAGGAGCCCGGAGACGGCCTGGGTGAGGTAGAGGCCGATGGTGCCCCGGGTGTAGACCTCGTCCTCGCGCAGCGGATCCGCGGCGGTCTCCCCGGCCGGCCGGTGCGGCGTGTACGAGACGAGGTCGTCCCAGGTCCGCAGTCGGCGCAGGCGGTCGATGTCGGTGAGGACGACCGTGGTCGACCCCGCGTACCGGCGCAGGGTTCCGGTGTCCTGAGCCCCCCTCCTCCCGACGGCGGCGTGGCCGATGGAGCGGTCACTGCGGTGCAGCAGCCATTGCGAACCACCGACGCTGACGGGTGCGGGCCAGGTGTCTCCGGCCGCTCCGGCGGTGACCTCGGTGGCGGTCCCACCGATGGGGATGGACCACAGGTCGGCGCCGCCGTTGCGGTCGGTACGGAAGAACACCCGCGGAGTGAGTCCCGGGCGTACGGTCAGCCCCGGCTCGCGGTCCCCCGCGCTGGTCGGCGCGGGAGCGGTGGTCAGCGCGGTCTCGGCGCTCCAGACCCCGGCGGCGGGGCGACTCCGTTGCCGCAGCGACCATCCGGCGGCTCCGACGGCGCCCTGGCGGGCCCACACGGCCCAGATCCGGCCGTCGGGGTCGCGGCCGAGGCTCGCTTCGCGGCTGGACAGCGGTCCGGTGGTGAGCGCCTCGTCGCCGGTCCAGGCCGTGCCGTCGAAGCGGATGGTGCGTACCTGCCAGGCGGACCCGTCGTGCCGCGCGTATGCCAGTCGGACGGCGCCGGCGTCATCCGGGGTCGCGGCCAGGTCGGCGAGGCGCCCTGGGGCCACGGCGGACAGCGGTTGCGGCGCATCCCAGTCGATCCGGTCGCCCCAGTCACCGGTGGCGACGTTGGTGTCCGGGCCGAAACCGAGGGCCACGGCGGCCGTGGAGTTCCGCAGGTCCACTTCGAGGTGAGCGTCACCGCCGGTGGCGACGGAGGTCAGCCGCAGCGCTCCGCCGGGGGCTGCCGAGGCGGTCAGGAGCCCGGCGAGGCGGGTGTTGAGAACGTTGACGACGTCGCCGATGCCCGGGGCGTCCGGGTCGGCGAAGTCGGTCCGGACGAACTGAGCGGCGCGGGCTCGGCCGCCGCCGTCGCGGACGAGCAGGAAGGACCCGTGCGGGATCGGGAACGGGGTTCCGGTCCGGCCGGTGAGCACCGCCGGGCTCGGCTCGCGGGTCACGCCGACGCTGAACAGGATCTGGGACTCCGGCGTGCCTGGCCGCTCGACCCAGGCGAGCAGGATCCGGCCGGGCAGTCCGGAGCCCGCCGGTGGCAGGGCCGCCGCGGCCGGTTCGCCGCCGGGGAACAGCGGCACCGAATCTCCCCACCGTCCGCCCCGGTACGATTTGACGTTGATCTGTCCGACCGGCTCGGCCGGGAGCCATGGGGAGGCGTCTCGGACGTCGACGGGCACGCCCAGTTCACCGGGCACGGGGGGCCGGGGGAACGCGCGGCCGGAGACGGCGCGGCGGGCGGCGCGGTCCTCGACCGGGCCGAGCGGGTCGGCGACGGCGTGGAACACCCGGAACGCCGAGGCGCCGGTCGGTACGACCGAGAGTCGTCCGCGCGGGGCCCCGTCGAGGGTGACCAGGCTCGACCCGGGGGCTTCGACCCGCAGGGTGCCGCCGTGCGCGTCCAGACGCAGTTGTCCGCCAGGCAGGGCGGTGGCGGTCAGGTCGATGAACTGCCGGTTCAGTGCCGTGGCGACTTCGGCGGTGGTGGCCGCGGCCAGGTTTGCCGCGTCCTCGCGGGCGAAGCGGGCGATGACCGGCCCCGCTCCATCCGTGCCCACCGTCAGTTCCATGCCGGGGGCGAGCGCGAACGGTCCGATCGTCGTACCGGTCACCGTGGAGTGTCCGGCGCCGGTGTTGGGCGGCGCGAAACCCAGCAGGTCGGCGGCATCGGACGCCGGGAGCCAGCCGGCGGCGGCCTCCCGCAGGGCGAACAGGTTCGGCTGCGGGGGGTTGTTCGAACGGTTGATGTGCTGCGCGTACTCGGCGATCCTGATCTGCCAGCCGGTGTAGCGGGTGACGATGGACCGCAGGTTCGGGATGCTCCCGACGCTGCGGTAGAGCTGCGGCGCGGCCCGTACCTCGTTGCGCTGGGAGTAGACCGGCAGGGTCCGGTCGGTGCGCCAGTCGAGGAATGCCGCCAGCAGGGAGAGGTACTCCGGTGGCACGCGGTCGATGTCGTGGAGCTGCCGCAGGGCCTCAGCCGTAGTGCGCATCAACGCCAACGGCGCGGTCGCCGCGACGAGGAAGCGGCGCAGTTGACCCGTGCCCCGCAGGTCTGGTGGCAGGATCCGCAGCCCTTCCTGCACCCGCGGATCGAGGGCGTGCACCTCGTCCGGCCGCAGCGGACGGTCCTCGCGCTGGTGCACAGCCGGCAGGAGCCGGTAGAGGCGTTCGGCCAGGCCGTGATCATCGGTGGCCAGAGCACTGGCTCGGGAGCCTTCGCCGGAGTGGAAGCCGGCGCCGTCGTACGCGAAGACCGTGTAGTAGTAGCGGGTCAGCGGGGTCAGGCCGGTGTCGGTGAACCGGTCGATCACGGGCTCGGTTTCGGGGTAGACGAGATCGCCGTCGGCCGGGTCCAGGGGGAAGGTCCGTTCGCGGCGCACCACGCGGGTGCCCAGCAGGAAGCCGCCCTCGAACGCCGACACCGGTGGGTTGGCCCAGCTCAGTTCGACCCCGCGGCCGAGTAGCCGGGATACGGCGCGCGCCCGGGTGGGGGCCCTGCTGACGATCACCGGGCTCATCTCGCCACGCCACCCTCGATCACCAGCCGGATAGTCTCGGCATAACCGGCCCGGGCCAGCTCGAAGGGCTCCAGCTCGATGACCCCGTCGGCGTCGACCCCGCCGTCCTGGGTACGACTGAACTGGGTCACGGTGAGCGAGGCGACCTGCGGGAGACTCTGCAACGCGTCGTACAGGCGACTCAGATAGATCGGCTCACCGAACTCGACGCGGTCGAAGGCGATCAGCCCCGCTGCGGCCCCGGTCACCGCCGCCCGCACGTCCTCCTGGAGGTAGTACGGTTCGGCGCGCACAGTGGCCTGTAGGTAGATGTCGGCCGGTTCGGGGCCGAGCACCCGCAACACGCTGGTGGCCATCCGGGACAGCTCGAACGCGGCCAGCAGATCCCGGCGCAGCAACTCCGAGGGCTGCTCGACCCGGCCGCTGGGTGCGACGTACAGCAGCACGTCGTTCCAGTTCAGGGCGACGGCGCGGGCCTTGCCGACCCCCGGCGTACGCAGGGCGAGCTCGACGTAGTCGTCCGCGGTGACCGCCCGGTCCTGCGCGCGGTACAGGCGCGGGGCCAGATCGCGGGCGCTTTCGATGCTCTCGGCCGGGGCGCCGCCGGCGCCCCCGGCGGTGGCGATGATTGTGCGTAGGGCGCTGATCGAGGAGGTGAAGGTCGTACCCGGCGGCACGTTGCCCTGCGGTCCGCCGCCGACCCGGTACGTCGCCTGCACCTCGACCTGGTCGAGGGCGCTGCCCTTGGGCGGGACGGCGCCGTTGACGCCGTCGCCGAACACCAGTGTCACGCTGCCGTCCGCGCCACGCTGGACCATGAAGCAGCGCTGCGCCGGGCCGGCGGTGGACATCGATCGCACCTCGCGCCAGAGCGTCGCACCGCCCGGGCCGTCCACCGTGACCGTGATCGAGCCGCCGATGACCGGGCCTTCCCCGAGTGTGTAGACCTGGTTGGGGCTGCCGTCGGAGATTCCGAGAAGCTCCCCGGTCACCGTGCGGCCCTCGACCGCGGTCACCGGGAGGAACCAGCGCAGGTTCTCCTCCGCCACCGGCCCCAGCCCTCCGGCGCTGATCGTGACGTCCCGTACGGACTCGAACTGCGCGCGATCGTCGGT
The DNA here is from genome assembly GCF_029893845.1 of Micromonospora sp. A200. NCBI lineage: Bacteria > Bacillati > Actinomycetota > Actinomycetes > Micromonosporales > Micromonosporaceae > Micromonospora > Micromonospora sp. A200. The sequence goes on from NZ_JARXXY010000028.1 coordinate 76,129, forward strand.
GTTGGTCTGGGCCACGAACGCCGTACCGGCCGGGATCGTCAGCGGCAGCACCTGCGCGGCGTCGACCGCGACCGAGAGCTCCACGGTGGCTGGCGTGGCGGATCGGAGCTCGTATCCCAGCAGCCGCACCAGCTGCACCAGCGACTCCGGCTCGTCGCTGGTCGCTGGGAACAGCTGCGATGCGATCCGCGACTGGTAGTACAGGGTGATGTCGCTGGCGTACGCGAACAGCTCGATCAGCAGGACGCCGAGGTCGTTCTCGGAATGGTCGGTCCACTCTGGGAGGGTCTGGCGGGCGATGGACAGCATCGACTCGCGCAGCGCCTCGTACCCGAGATTGGTGTAATCGATGGGCAGCCCGCGTACCTCGTTCATGACGACCTCGGCAGCTTGAGTGCCACGCGCTGCGCCACCTCACTGGAGTCGATGACGTAGTCGAAGGTGACGGTGAGTTCGGATTCGTCGTGCGTCAGGCGGATCGGGCTCGTCAGGTGCGCCAGCGGCAGGTGACTGCGCAGAGCCTGTTCGATCTCGTGCCGGATCAGGGTGCGCAGGGTGTGGTCGTTGGGCTGCTGGAGTCGGTGCTGCACCCCGCCGCCATAGCCGCGGCGCAGCAGGCGCTCACCCAGCCTGGTGGACAGCAGGTGCCGCAGGTCTTCGGCGACCTTCTGCGGTCCGGAGCTCTGCTGGACGCGCCCGCCGGAGATCCGGAAGGGCAGGGACATCCCCCGGAGCGTGGTCATCGGACCCTCCCGTCCAGCCTGGTCGGCGCGGCCGGAGTGGAACCGGGTACGGCGAGCGCGGCGAGTGCGGACTTGAGCGCTGTGCCGCTGGCCGGCAGCGTGGGGTCCCAGGCCGCGAAGGCGGTCTTGAGCCCGGCGTCGAAGGCGCGTAGCTGCTCGATCTCGGTCCGCAGGTTCGTGATGAAGGCCCAGAACATCGGGTCCTGCGCGGCGCTGCTGATCGTCTCGGCGTCCACGGTCAGAATTCGCCAGACCCCGTCGCCGAGTGCGTCGAAGTTGGGCTTCACCCGCGGGTCATCCACATTGGAACCGAGTGGGGGGTTCAGGGTGTCTAGCTGGGAGCGCATCGCCTCGCGCAGTTCTGTCGCGCAGATCGTCTTGTCCGGGCCGAGAGTCATGACCGCCCCTCACGCCAACACTTTGGTCTGGGTGGGGGGGATCGGGACCGGTGCGCCCAGGTTGCCGATGCCCTGATCTCCGAAGTGCAGGACCGGTGCGGCCCCGGCGCCGAGCATGACCATCGGGCCGTCCACGGTTGCCGTGGTCGGGCCCAGCTCCACCTTGGACGCCCCTGCCTCGGCCTTGACCGATGCCGCCTCCAGGGTCACCTTCGCCACCCCGCCGCCGTGCGTGACCCGGATGGCGCTCGAGCTCATCTCGATCTCGTGCTGGTGCATGCCGTCGGTGACCGTGATGCCGCTGGAGGCCAAGGTGATCACGTGGCTGTTCCTGCCGTCGGTGAGCGTGATCCCGTCGGCGTTGAACCTCAGCTCGTGGGCGTTCTTGCCGTCGGACAGCACGATGGACTCGCTGCCGTCGGTGTCGTCGAAGATCAGCAGGTGCCCGGAGGCGGTCTTGAACATGCGTACGGTCGGTGGGCTCTTCGCCGCCTCGCTCGCCCAGGTGCCGGCGATGTGCTGCACCCCGGTCCACAGCGCGGACGCGGTGTCGCCGCCTTCGAACTCGACCCAGATGTGGGTGTCGTTCTCGGGTACGAAGAACATCCCGTAGGGCAGCGCGGCCCGCGCGGGGACCTGCTCGTCCGGAGGGAAGATGGTGGGCACCGACACCTGGAGGATGCCGAGTTCTTCGGCGTCCCGGTTGTCCTTGACGATGCCGCTGTACTTGCCGAAATACTGGTCAGCCACGATTCCCCCTCACCGCACGGCTTTGAAGTCGGTCTTGTAGCCACTGGTGTCGATCGTGTGGGTGACGCTGGTGACGTACCAGTCACCGGCGAAGCGCTCGTGCACCCCGATGATCGAGACGTTGCATTTGGCGCGCATCCAGATCGAGCCGACGGTGGTGCCGGTGGCGGACATCCCGAGCCGCCGGGATTCCAGCGCGCCGGTCTCGTCGTCCAGTTGCTGCTGGGTTGCCGCGACCGCCCCGGTGGTGGGCTTGGGCGTCGCCAGTTCCCGCTGGAGCTTCTCCCGGGCCTGCACGCCGACGTCGTACAGCGCGTTGATCCGATCGAGGTCGGCGCGTCTGGCCCGGCTGCGCAGATCGGACGCGAGCGGCCAGATGAACACCTCCACCGGTGGCTGCGGCGGGGTGTTGACGGCCTGGCCGCCGTCGTCGATGTCGTTGACCTCCTTGACGCGGTCGATGAAGCTCGCGTCGAAGGCCGGGCTGAAGGTCATCAGATTGCTGCCGGGCCCCTGCCGATAGCGCAGCACGAGCTTGTCGGCGCGGTTGAGGTGCAGGATCCGCCGGTCCGGGATGAAGTAGAGGACCTCGTTCTCGTTCTCGTCTAGCTCCACGAAACACTTCGCCGTGTACTTCTTCGCCAGGTCCTGCAGGAACGCGAGGTCGGTCTTGGCGTCCTGGTTCTCCCTGGTGACCCGCGGATCGGGGTTGAGGGAGGCCACGATGCCGGCGAAGTGGTACGGCTTGCCGATCTTCGTGACGATCGCGTTGACGGTCGTGCTCGTCCAGTTCTTCTTCTTCTCGGCCAGGCCCATCTCGATGGACTTGTCCTCGCCTTTGATCTTGACCTGGGGCACGCCGTTCTCCGGATAGGTCACCTCGACCTTGGTGATCAGCGCCCGCAGCAGCAGCGCGTGCTGGCCGGGTTCGGCGTACCCGAGATCGATCTCGGCGACGCAGCCCTCCATGAGCGCGTCGGCGTAGATCATCCGGGGGTCGTTGACGGTGATCGTGGTGCTGTCGGCGAGCCGGTCGTCCTCGATGACCTGCACTGCGGAGACCCACGGGGTGATGTCCTGTCCCTCGACCACCACCGAGAAGTACGTCACCCGTGCGGGCAGTCCTGGAGCCGTCATCTAGAAGCTCCTCGCCCTTGTCGCCCGTGTCGCCTGACCCGGGTCCGGCAGCCGCAACTGCTCGCCGGGGGTCAGGTCGAGCGGATACCGCAACGGGTTGACGTCCAGCACGCGCCACCACAGCTGTTCGTCGCCGAGCCGCCGGCGGGCGATCAGGTCGATCGACTCGCCCTGCCGTACCCGGTGGGTTTCACTACCGGCCTGGTCCGTTGCGCGCAGCCGCAGGCCGAGGACATGGCGGCGGGCGCCGTCGGGCGCGACGACCTCGAGGATCGGGAGACCGGCGAAGCGGGAAGCCTGTGGGCTGGGCATCAGAAGGTACCTCTGATCGCGGGATCGGGGTTGTACGGCGTGAGCTCGACGCAGGTGACCTGCACCTCGGCGCGGATCGGGTCGAGATCCGGGTTGTAGAGCTGCTCGGTGATGGTGACCTCGGTGACGACGCAGTCGGTGACGCGGTCGCCGAAGCCGAAGCGGCAGGCCGGTGGGGCCGCGAAGACGGTCTCGGAGTCGGTGTACAGGCCGGTGAAGCCGTCGGGTGAGCCGTTGGCGTCCTGCCAGCGTTCGGTCTGGGGGTGCATGAAGGCGCGGTACTTGTTGAGCTCGGGACCGATACCGCCGCGTTCGTCGCGGGCGATGTCGATCTCGTCGTCGGCGGGACCTCGGAACAGGCCGTCGACGACGACGGTGAACGACAGGGTGCGCTCACCCCCGGCGCTGTACTGCCGGATCGGCATGAGCATTCCGGGAGCGTTGAGAGTGGCGTAGCTGATCGACCGCTTGTCGGTGATCTTGTCGGGGTTGTACTGGAACTCCACGAGGATCTCCGGATCGAGGCCGACGCTGACCAGGAAGCCGCGGACCGGGTTGCGGAGCTGGAGGTTGGTCATCGGGGGCCGCCTTCCCGGCTGCGGTGGATCAGGGGCGCGCGGTGCCCCGGCTCTTGTTCGAGCGCTGTTCTCATCGCTCCGTCTCCCCTCACGCCGTGGCCGGGCGGGCACCGGCTTGGAAGTCCTGAGTGGACCGCAGAGCGCCGAGGCGGGCCTGGAGCTGGGCCACGATGTCGTCGGTGAGGAGTTGGGCCGAGTCCGCTTCGAGCCGGTCGGCGCTGATGCTGACGTTGATGCCGCCGGCGTTGACGGTCTGGTCGACCGTGGTGGCGCCGCCGACGGGTGCCGCGGCCAACGCGCCGCCGGGAGCAAGGGCGCCGAGCCCGCCGGGTGGCCCTGCCGGGGCGGCCGCCAGCGGTGGCGGCGGGGGTGGGGCGGCCGATGCCAGCGCGGTCTGGTTGACCATGGCCGTCATGTCGATCGCGCCGAACAGGGATTCGCCGACTCCGCCGAAGAAGTCGCCGATGCCGCTGCCGATGTCGCCGATGACCCCACCGATGTCGGACAACACGCCCCACAGGCCGCTGCCGATGTCGGCGACGGTGGACAGGACTCCGCCGAGTTTGTCAAACAGCCCCGCCAGGGTGGTGAGCGGCCCGGCGGCGTAGACCAGGGCGGCGGCGATGGCCCAGACGAACGCGGCGATGAGGATCAGGCCAATGGCCATGGTGAACATCTCGCCGGCGGTCATGTTGCCGAGGGTCGAGGCCAGGCTCGTGAGGGCGGTGATCAGCGCTGCGAGCCCGGGCAGGGCCGCGACCGATTGCGCGGTGAGGGTGTTGATGGCCATGGACAGCAGCCACACGAAGCCGGCGATCATGATGAACCCGATGGCGATCTGGAACATCTCGCCGGGGGTGAACTTGGAGATGGCGGTCATCAGCGCGGTGATGGCGGTGAAGAAGGTCGCGAGCGGTCCGATCGCGGAGATCGCCTGTTTGCTGAGGGTGTCGAGGGCCATTCCGAGCAGCCAGACAAAACCGGCGATGAGCAGGAAGCCGACGGCGATGGTGACCATCTGTCCCGGGGTGAACTTCGAGATTGCGGTCATCAGGTTGCTGATCGAGGTGAAGAAGGCGTTCAGCTGCGGGACGATCTTCTCCAGGTCGGAGGTGACCTGCTGGAAGGCCAGGCCAAGCAGTGCGACGAAGCCCGCGATCGCGGCGAACCCGACAGCGATGGTCGCCATCTCGCCGGGTTTGAACTTCGACAGCGTCGTCATCAACCTGGCGATGGACTCGAAGAAGCTGTTCAGCTGCGGGACGATCTTCTCCAGGTCCGAGGTGACCTGCTGAAAGGCCAGGCCCAGGCCGGCCACGAACCCGGTGATGGC